>NZ_JBXAMO010000012.1:0-157685 GCF_058800725.1 Tardiphaga sp. GW822-FHT04G09
CTGCACGCCAAGGCCGCATAGGCTCAGCCAATGAGAACGCCTGCTGAGCGATTTTCAACAAAAAGCGGGACATCCCCCCAAATCCAATCAAAATACGGTAGTGGACCTTATCCATTGCATGAAGCCTATTGCTTAATTCAAGGTCCTTACCATCAAGCTTCTTGAAATCTTCGCGCAGTCTCTTTTCCAAAGCATAGACCGAATCCACCACTCCAGTAATATTGTTGATCGTCAGAGGTGGTATTCCGTCGGGTCCGCCCTTCAACCTGTACTTATCCGACCGCGCATCGAGATCTGCGATCCAAAGCAGGAAGAGTGGAAGTCCCTGCTCTAAATGGACGGATGCCGGACCTGCGTTAAAGACCGCAAAGATCAGTCGACCGGACCATCCAGGGTCAACATGAAATCCAGACACATTTACTAAGCCTTTGAGCTTGTAAGTCGCTTTCATCGAGATAAAACCCATGGTTTCGCGTGGTATCATGACTACCTCCTCGGTTAAGAGAAGGCGAACTGACCCGGCGGAATGGCAAATGGCGCGCCCCTCTACGAGCACCTGTTTCGTGTGAGAATTTGGATTTGGCTGCTCAAGTCCGGGTGTGATGTAAACCTCACGCCCCACCCTCAATGTCACGGCGTTACAATCGACCAGATCCTTGTTCGGGGCATCAACAAGCTCTTTGAGATGCGCCTCGAGCGTCTGACTGCTCCAAAATGGCATTGTTTCCTTCAGCGAAGCTGGACTATGCGCGCAGCAGCTGATCGGGCGACTAGGCCGCCCCGACGAAAGCGTAACTCCACCAATCACCGATCAGAAGAAGGACGGCTGTAACGTCTGATTATGAACCTTACCGTGCTTGGGTAAGATGTTATCCGTTTTAAGTCCCCATCTTTCGGGGAATTTCGGAGGCGGGGCTGGCATGTTGCTTGGTCGATAGCTTTGCTTAATACGTATTCGATTGGCAATTCCTGAAACTTGCGGATGAGCAACCCGTGCATATTTCGAGATTTCGCAGAACAAATTCTGGCAGTCAATTGGCTGTAGCCGGCGCCCAAACAGACCGGGAAATTCGAGTCCGAGGCGCTTGAACTCGGCTTCCTGCCGGTCGGTCATCCAATGAATAACGTCGTCGGCCTTCATGATGCCGACATCTCTAAAGCACTTGGAAATTCCATCGAGTGCGCCCGGTCCAGCAACCACGAAATCCGATTCATCGAAACCCATGACAGAAGAGTAGTTCAAATCGATCGTGTACTGAAATGCCAAAAATGGTCCGATTCCGGGATAAGACAAGATGAGATCGTAGACCGATCGTAACGATGGCATCTGCCGTACGCGCTCCGGAACGCGATCATTCATCATCTGGCTAAGCAGCGCGATGTGATTGCTGTGCTTTCGTTGATGACCGAATGCAGGCGACGGCATGATGTAAGCCGCCGAATAAATCTTCCGACCCCGCAATCGCAGATCTTCGAGCGTGCGATCCAGCTCCCCGAGATCCGTTCGACCCCATTCCAGCGGTCCAAGCTGCTTTTCCAGAGCTTCCCAAGTGTCAATGCGATTAAATAGTTTAAATAGCATTGTCCGGAAGAAGACTTCTTGCGGCGTTTTTGGTCGATCCGTGCCCGCCTGAACTTCTCGGATCAGATATTGGCTGACGCGATCTGCAGCTCGGTAGCAATTGGTGAACCGGTACGTTCTTAAAATCGGGTCCGATGTCCACGGACCGCTCGGATTGCTGTAGCGCCGATAAAACATCGCGAGCCGCTCGGCAGCAAATCGCCAATATGTGTCGAAGACAACGGTTGGGGTCATTCCTGGGGTCTCGCCAATAGTCAAAAGGAGACGGCGCGGTTAGGCGATAAGCCTCCCCGTCGAATCGACTACACGGTATACTGTGGAAGATGTAGGGTCATGAGCCGCATCAGCGGGGGAGTGCGATTAATGGAAAAAAAGCCTGATGGGCGGCTTTCGGCAAAGGAATACGAGCGATTCGCCACTGCCTCGGATCGGCTGACCGCCGATATGGACACCGCGCTGCTTGGTCTTGTCGGCGAGGTTGGGAGCCTGGTTAGCGCGCTGAAGAAAAAGCGCAGGGACACCGACGGTTTCCTCGGCTATCACGATGCTGTACTTGAAGAATTGGGTGACGTTCTTTGGTACGTCTCGGCTGTCGCGAGGCGCGGCGGGACCTCTTTGCAGGAAGTGGTCGCACGTGCAGCAGGCGGCGCTCAAGGACAAGCAGACGCAGCGCTGGATCAACTGGCGCCATCGGCGGGTGGATCCATCGATGAACGCGCTTTTGAAAGGGCGCTGCTTGAGCTTGCCGGTGAAGCCGGTGACCTTGCCAAGCGCTTTGTGGGTGCCGCGTATCGCGACAACGTCGATGCCTTGCGTGGCGATCTGGTCAAGTTCCTACGACCCCTGGGGCGGGCGGCGGCGGCAGCCGAGGTGTCGCTCGATGGGGCTGGCTGGAAGAATATCGCCAAAACCCAGGATCGTTGGCCCAGCGAGCTGAAGTTCCCGCCCCTGTTCGACGAAGGGCTTCATTTTGACGAGCAACTTCCGCGGTTGCTGCGCGTCGAAATCTATGAGCGCGAAGTCAACGGCAAGAAATTTGTTTTCCAGAAATCCGGAGGAATTCTACTCGGCGACCGGCTTACGGACAATCATCTGCCTGAAGACGACTATCGCTTTCATGATGTCTTCCATCTCGCTTACGCGGCCGTGCTCGGATGGTCGCCGACGACGCGTGCGATCCTCAAAATTAAGCGCAAAAGCCAAGTCAAAGCCGATGAGAATGAGGATGGCGCGCGCGCGAACCTAATCGAAGAGGGTTTGGCGACATGGATCTTCGAAACTGCAAAGCGGCACCAGTTCTTCGCGAATACTCCGCAGCTCGGCCTCGACCTCCTCAAAGCTGTGAAGGGGTTTGTACGTGGCTATGAAGCAGAACAGCTTCCGCTTTGGTTGTGGGAACGCGCCATTCTTCAGGGTTTTGCGGTATTTCGAGAGCTGCAGGTCCATCGCCGAGGGATCGTAACCGCCGATCTCCTTCGACGGGAGGTTCGGTTCGAGCGCTGGCCAGCAGAGTCCTGATCGAGAGCCAAATCTGGAAAACTACGCGGTATAGGTTCGGCACTTGGTGATCAGCGCATTGGCTTCGGATGTCGTCCAACCATGCGTGACGCCATTGCTCATTTTCTTGCCTGCATCGATCTCCGCATGGGTCGAGATGCAGGTGAGGGATCCGAGTGTCGCGCCTGATTGAGCTGCGACGAATGCCTGCAATCGCCCGAGACCAACGAAATTGCCGAGGCCACGGGCCACGTAAGCGTGATTGCGATACATCACGGTCAACAGCAGGGTCTTATCGTGCGTTAGCTTGAAACTGAGAAAGCTCAGGCACTGCCGGTTTGAAACCTTCCCCGCGTCGCGGGTTGGATCGTAGATCGTCATTTCATATGCATTGCGGTACGTGCGGACTGAGGCAATCTGATCGCGCATGAAGTGAACGAGATCGTCGAGTGGATTGATGATCAGCACTTCCTTTCCTTTGATTTTCTTCCACGCGGTCATGCGCTCGAAATAGCGTCCCCAGTCACGCGTCATTTGCTTCATGCGGGGCAGTACTTTGGCGTTGTAAGCGTCGTAAAGCCTATCGGCCCCGTGCCGATCGAGCAGGCCTTGCGGGAAGATTGTATTGGCAACGCCGGTAACGGTGTTGACGTTATGTTCGCGTAGGAACTGATCGACTGTTTGCAAAATTATCTCGTCCGGTCCCGAGATAGAGATAGGGTCCGCGATGTCGATTACGACGTTATGGGCATCGCCTCCGGCATCCTGCACCGCGGCGGCCGCGGCTAGCCACGCTTGAGCATTAGTTGGTTGCGGCGCAATTGGCGTGTACAAGACTAAAGCTCCTTGGTCATGATAGCTGCCCCGGTGAGCCGAGGCGTCAGATAGTCAATGGAAATCCAAGCATAACCCTGAATGCCCCAAGACTCTCCCCATGAGTTTCGAACCAGTACGAAGCTGGTCGAGGCGCGCTCGCCATGACCAACAGCAACAACAGCATGGCGGAGCTTTGGATCGGGAGGCTCGATTCTTTCAACTGTCCCATCTGCGGTCGGCCTAAAGAACGCATTCGAAAGTGTCATTGTTATTAGCACCGGAGACCCGGTATTTAATTGGTCGATGACATCACTGACCGTCAACGCGCACAAGCCGTGATCGCGAAAGAAGAGTTGCCTGGCGGGGGTTGGCGGAGCCCATGATGCAACGTCGTTGATCGGTACATTGCTATAAGGCCATTCCTCCTCAACGGGCTGACCATCCGACCTGATTGTCCCGAGCATCGAATTCAGTGTCGCGCCTTGATGGGGTAATCCGCCCTCACGTTTCAGGGCGTGATAATAAGCCCACTCTGCAGAAAGCGGCGTCCATCCTGGACGTGCGGCAGCGTGCGCGTCGCTCGCAGCGAAGGCCATGCAGGTTGGGCGTGGATTTTGATCCCGCGCCGGTCCAAAGCTGCTGCGCAGATCGACAATGCCTTTGATCATCGGTTATGCCGCCTGCAGGACCCGCTTGAGCTCGGGCTCCCACATGCCCGGACTTTCCGGGCCACGCAGGTCGTAGCGGAGCAGCAATTCGTGCAATGGCGCATCTGCCAACCAGGGTCGGGTTTCCTGCAGGGTAATCTGGCCCTGCACCCGATCCTCCGACCTCGCCGTCACCTTTCGCGTCAATATGCCTCCAATGGCCTCCGCGTTTTCGTCCTCGCGATCGTCGTGGACCAACGCAAAGCCGGCATCGCGGAGTTGATCGAAATTCCACAGATAACCGGCGCCACTATTCTCACGAAGCCGCACGACGAATAAATCATTGCGGCCGCCCTCAATGAGGGCACCTTGGTCGTGTTCAGTCAGAAGCCAGACATCCGATCGCCAATCGGGTGGTTCGTAGCCCACGAGAAGCTGCTGCTTGATCTCTTTGGGTTCGATATCGATTAAGTGCGCACATTGATCGCGGTTAATGACTTTGTGACGTTCCAGCGCGTAACAGGTAGCGCGATAGCTGGTCCCAAGTCGAAGCGATAATTGATAGACTTGTGGCGGATCACTGAGCCCGCGGGCGGTCCAACGTTGCCTTTCGAGGTTCAGCGCTAGCAACCATGCGGGTGTCAAAAACATCGATGCGAACGCATCAGCCTCCCGCTCTTGCCGGTTGAGACGTCCAGCAGTGGAAAAAGGAGCGCGACGCAGGATATTTTCATCATCCAGGCTTGGTTCATGCCGCATGTAAAGGTGGCCAAGCTCGTGAGCTCCGGTAAAGCGCTGCACCGGTAATGGACGCTTCGTCGTGATGAGAACACCGAGTTCGTCGCCCGGAAGGTAGGCGCCGAGTAGCTTGTCGAGGGGCTGAAACATCAGCGTCGCACCGAGCTTGGCGATCGCGCCGAATACATCCACACGGCCGCCGCCGGCTCGTTCGATCTGGTCCTTGATACCCAAGTCGCGATGCAGCGTATGTGCGGCCTTGGCGCCAGTTAAAATCGCTGCCCGGTTATCGGCCATCGGATCCTGCCTTGGTGCGGGCGCGTGACTTCAGAAAGTCCGCGAACCGCGCCAGTTCTTGCCGATCCTTTGGCGAAAGTGATGCTGCGGCGCGCGCCACATGCGCGACTTCCGCCGGTGTCTTGTCGGTCGCACCGTTTGGATCGTCGCCGGTGAACCACGCCACGGGCCGCTGGTAAAGCTTCGCCAACTGCGCTAGCTCGATGGCGTCGACCTTTCTGCTCCCGGCCTCGATATTCGAAAGAGCACTTCTCGGAATACCGAGTTTTTTCGCGACGTCATCCTGCTTAAGGCCGACATATTCGCGTGCCTCCTTAAGTCGCTCGGTGAGCGCTTGGCGGTCTACGTCGGTCGACGGCTGGGAAAAGCCTGCGCGATCATTGGTCATGGGGCTGCTTCTCTTTTGTTACTGAGTTCCAGGTAGCGTGCGTCTCGGACATCAGGTCGTTGACGCATGCGTCGATGGTGTCGTAGCCGCCCTGAGGGGAAAACGTTGCAGGCAGGGTAATACCCAGCAGTTCCTCGATGGCGCAGATCACCTCAACGATGACCAGCGAGTCAATTTCGGGTTCCCAAGATCGAGGAGCCACCGGAATGGCTGTGGATGCTCGACCCGGACGTAACAAAGCTTGGTCCGCGCCTTGGTCGGCCAGGGCATTCCTGATGCAGGCTTCCACCTCAGCATAGGGGAATACGGCACCGGGCGAATTCATCACTAAAGTGTCCATGGGACTCTCCGTCGGAATATCGGACTTAGGTATAAATCATGTCTGAAAATCGGACAATAGCCTGTCTGCCTATTTTTGGCCAGTGCGACCGATTTCTTGGACCGGAGTCGGTTCTGCCGGCTTGGCGAAGGCTGGCGTCGGCGAGCCGGGACTCATCCGTGCCAATCGAAACACCTGCTCCCTGCGAGAAATGTCCTAAGAATTCGATCCGATTTGAGGATGAGTTCGCGATCTCGGGCGTTTTGAGGGGATTTCTCGCCATGGAACAAATTACATCGCACCTGGTAGATCGTACGAAGAAGCTGTTCCCATGACGGCAAGTCATCGCCGTTCCATCCAACTGGCTGCTGCTTCACTCGCGCTGCTTTACAGGCCTCGATAAGGTCGTCGCGCTCAAACCGCCAAAATGCGTCGCGGCCGAGCTTTTTGCGGACGTCCCGAACGTTCAGTACCGGCCACATAGCTATGAAATCGCAAACCAGACGTCGGAACGGGCGTGACGTCTCTATGAGACCGGTATAGGAATCGACCAGGCGATCGTTGGCCACAATATCGCGGATCATATCGGCGTCGGTCTCCCGTTCCGTAACTGCAGCCATCCAGCCGTTAAAGGCCATCCAGATATTGACGAACGACATGAAGGAAGAACGCTGGCGGTCGGCATTCTTCATGAGATCGAGGACGAGATCCCTAGTGTCGGACTCCATGATCTGGAAATTGCCGAAATTCGTCATCCGCCACTACCGATCGAAGTAGCGAGATGCGCCTGGACGGTTAGACCAACGGCTCGGCGAAGCGGCGCGATGACGCAGGTCTCCCAGGCTCGAACGACGCGGCGATCGAGCTCTTCCCGCAGTTCGACATTGTCTTCGAACCAGCCTCGCAGATATTCGGCGACGCTGTCGCGATATCCGCCCGTACTTGTACCATAAGCACCCTCACAGCGATCCCAGAGTTCCTGCGCGCGCCCGAGAGGTTCTTGGTAAACCGCCACGGCATGATGCCGTGCGGCGTTGACGAAATCGGCTTCCCACTGCGCGGCGTTGGCGAGGACTTGAGTCAGGAAGCCGTGTGCGCTCGAGAGCTCGGGATTACCTTGCTCTGACTCTATGATTGCGGTCAGTCCTCCGATGACGTCGAACGAGCGAACCTTGGCTTCGGCCGCGGCGCCGTCGCCGAGATATTGAAAGACGTCGAAATTCCAGAAACGGCCGGCCCGCCGTGTCGCTGCCCATATTGTGCGCGGGTGCAGCGTCGTCACCGCACCAATCAACCGTTCATGGGCTGGCCGGCGCGCGCCGCGTAGAATGCGGTTACGGTCGGCAAACCGCTCCAGATTCCCTCCGACGGACTGCATTGCCGCCAGGGCCTGAGCCTCCTCGCGGTTGGACAACATCTCGTCCACCGCGAGAATCGTGGCCCGGGCCGCGTCGGCCTGTGCTTTGCGGACCGATCTGATCTTCTCCAGGATGAACGTCGTCATGTCCGAGGGATCATCAGTGCTGGCATCAAACGCAAAGGCCTCGACGCCGTGCAGTCCGATTTTGTGTAGCGCGTCTTCGACGTGACCAAGCTTGATGTCGTAACCTTGGTCGATGTCCTCAGCGCTCTCGCCGGAATCATGCCGCATAGAAAGTGCATCGCCCAAGCGCGCCATCGCGACGACGGCGACGCGGTTCAGCAGCGAAGGATCGGCGTCGGTTTCAGTGATGTGCGTCAGCAGATTCTGGCTGCTTGGATCTGGCGCACTACCCCATTTTGAGCAAAGCAAGGTCACTGCGCGGCCGTTCTTGAGGTGAGCAAGGATATCGGGGCGTATGGCGCTGCCGTCGACGCCGCGCGTATCTACCACCGCTATCGCTAAGCGCTCTTCTGGAACCAGGTGGAATGGAACGGTTACGGTGATCCTTGCCGGAAGGGAGAAGTCCTCATGCCGACCGTTGTTGATCGCCGTGAAGGTCAATCGCAACCACTGGCGCCCCGCCTTGGCATCGACGCCGTCAAATTCGATAGCGTGTCGGCTTCGCCGCCACAAGCTGAGGCGGGCGGCGAACTCTGCGGCGAAGTCACCAAGCTTTGAATATTGCCGTGCCAGATCAGTGGCGGGATCCGAACTCGCGATTACGCCCTTACGCGCCCGTGGAGGGCGGGGCAGGCCTGCCATGTTGCGTAAAGCGCGTTCAACCTCCTCTGCTGGTTTGAACTCCGGGGAAGTCGGCGAGCTTTCGCCGCCAAGCTTTTCGTGAACGCCCCTGCACACCTCGCCTACGAGTTTATAGACCTCCTCATCGCTGAGGGGGACGACCGTCAAGGCAAAGCGTTCACCAGTTTCGACTCGGACATCGCAAAGCGTCGTGCGACCGCCTCCAGTGTCGAGCATCATGCCCTTGAGATCGCTGGCGGTGGCCGCGTCGATCACTAGCCCTGCCTGCCTGCAAGCAGCCGTCGTCTTGCCAACGCCGATTTCACCGACGTAGACGACATCGTGATCCAGTGCGAGGAGGTAGTGGCCGGCTTCTTCAAGTCGCTTTTCAAAAAGCTCTGCCTGGCCCGCTAAGACCGTCGGAACTTGACCATCGGTGAGGAAAGTGCGGATGCGGGCCAATCCGCCTTCTATCGCAACCAATGAGTCGAGATCGGGGTGTCGTAGCGAGGGGCGCGGCAAGTGCTGCCACTCCAGTTGCAAAAGCTCGGCGAACGCTTGGGCGCGGGATGTCCCCAGAGCTTCGAGAAATGACGCGACGTCCGTGTCGTCGCCTTCTCCGGCCTCGATGCGGGAAACCCGGGTCTGGTTGGCGCTCATACGTTCGGCAACTTGGCGCTGCGTCATGCCGGAATCGTCACGGATTGCAGCAAGTAGGGTGCCGACTTCTGGGCTCAAGGGATTCTCCTTCGTTAATTCGAATAAGAATTGAATATATTCAAAGTTCAAGTGAATGCAAGTGGATGGCGTGTGAAGTCAAATTCCTCCTTCGCGATCAATGCGCTCGCGTGGGGAAACGGGGGGTTCTTGTATGCCGCCTTATCCGGCTGCCGCGTCTTAAGCGCCTCAGCGTTCTTTTTTGAGCTGTGTAGAGCAAGAACAAAAAGAGAATATATCGCCTCTGACGAACGAGTCGCCTAGGGTAGGGCTTCATGGGGGCCGTTCGATGGTCGAAGAGCTTCGGGTATTCGTTCGGCGTTTCTAGAGCGTAATTGAACTGGGTCGAGAGATGTCGCCCCGTTGGGACGAGCAGCCACGGAAGAGCATCCCCTGGCGGCTTATTGGCGCTTGCCTCGCAGCAGCGACGCAACGGTAACATCAACGGAGCGGCCTCCGGGTATGTAACCAATCTTAGGAAAAGATCGGGTACAAGACTCGAACTTCTGTTCGGACGATCAATGCGTTTTGTTTCCACCCGCGACGCCTCCCGGCTCACCGGCCTCTCGACGAACAAGCTTCGCGAGTGGACAAGCCGCCGTGCCCTGATTCCTGCTGACATCCGCCCGAAATGCCAAGGGGCGCCCGCCAAATATTCTTGGCAGACCATCTTGCTTCTTCGGATTGCGGCTACGCTCCGCGATGGTTTCCACCTCGAGCTCCAAGCCTACCGCCCGGTGCTTGCGAGCTTGCGTGGCAAATTGCGCAACACCTCGTTCTCGGCCCTCTCGGGGAAACCGCTCGCCATCCACGCTGACCATCGCTGGACTTGGTTCGACGATGCCGAGACACTTCCCCTCGTCGACGCCCTTGTCATCAGGCTCGATCAGCATGTCGACATTCTTTCGCAAGGCTTTGCCTTGCCGAGCCCCTCCGCCGCGTCGGGGCAACTCGATTTCTTTCCCGCGCAGGCCGTCGCGACCGCGCAATCTCCTCGACATCGCCCGGCCGCATTGCGTCCGACCGCGCGACGGCGGAGGTCTGCATGAGCAGTTCGGCTTTTAAGAAGGCGCTCGAGGCCGCCGGATATCTGACGCCGGCAGGCAGGTCTGCGCCCGGATTCGTCGCAGCCGACGACGGCGCGTCCGCTAAGCTCAAAAGGGTCTTCGCTGATGACAGGATTGGTCTAAGAGCGGATGCCGTCTTCACGGCGCAGAATACCCCGACAAGCATCTTTAAGGATGCAGGCGAGCATGCGCCGAGCGCTGATGATCTCAAGCGCTGGCACGAAGCCGCGTGGAATATCAGCGTCGCGCCACTGTTGTGGATCGTGACACCGACCGAGGTCCGGCTTTACAATTGCTACGCAGCGCCAGCGACGCACTCTGGTAAGACGACGCCACCGCTTGATTGCTTCGCCCTCGATTCCAGTGAGCGGCTGCGCGCGCTTGATGCAATGTGCGGCCGTCTCGCAACCGAGACCGGCGCGTTCTGGTCGAGTGCGGTGGGAGCCAAGATCGACCGGCGGCACCGGGTTGATCGTGATCTCCTAAGCGAAATCAGCGCGCTTGAGGATCTACTGACAGATCCGCCGCTATTGCCGGGCGGACGAGCGGGCAGTGGCCGCATGCCACGCGAGTTGGCGCAGCGATTTATCGGTCGGTGCATCTTCACCTGGTATCTTCTCGATCGCGGTATTGCGCAGCCGTTTCTACCTAAATCGCTTTCTCCTGATTTGAACAAGATGTTTGCTTCGAAGACAAGTGCGTTTGCACTATTCGCTTGGCTTCGCGCGACCTTCAACGGCGACCTGTTTCCGATGGATAATCCGGGCGCGGAGCGTGACTATCTGACAGATCAGCATCTTCATTTTATACGAGACTTCGTCGATGGGCGTAGCCTGGTCGCGGAACGCCGCGGCCAGGGTCGCCTTTTCAGATTCCGCTTTGACGCGATTCCTGTGGATCTCATCAGTTCAATCTATCAGCAGTTCGCACGATCGGCGGCTGCGGATGAAGCGGCGTCACAAGGCCTGCATTACACCCCGGTGGAGCTCGTCCACCTCACGCTGGACCCAGTGTTTGAGCAATTGCCAGGCAACTCGCGGATCATTGATCCAACCTGCGGGTCGGGTGCATTCCTTGTCGAGGCTTTCCGCCGGCTTGTCTGGCGCGCCGCGGAAGGTAAACAGGCTGATCGCAAGCTCGTGCGTAAGATTCTCTATACGCAACTCTTCGGCATCGACATCAATCGCTCGGCGCTTGGCATTGCCGCGTTCAGCCTTTACCTCGCAGCGCTCGAGCTCGACGAAGAACCCATCAGCGATGTCCGTGATCTCAAATTCGACCGGCTCATCAACACGACATTGTTCGAAGCCGATACGATAGGCGAGGCGCTTCCCGATACTCTCAGGGCTGTCAAATTTGATGCCGTCGTGGGCAATCCACCCTGGACATTTGTCGGGCGGAAAGACGGATCGCGCAAGCGCGAGGTCGACAACGATGAGACCCTGCGGCCGCGCAGGAGTCCGGATCAGGAGTTCCTGTCAGTTGCCGCCGATCTCGCCGGCGAAGCCGGACGCATCGGCATGGTCATGAAGTCGACGCCATTTTTCTCGAAAGATGTGCACGCGGTCCAGGCTCGCTCCGCATTGTTGAAGCGTGCCGCGCCCGTAGCGCTGATCAATCTCTCCTTCCTGCGCAAGGAGGGATTGTTCCCAGATGCGACCGGTCCGGCTTTGCTGTTCTTTGCCCGGTGCGCGCTGGCATCAACCCCGGATCGCATGCTCGTTGGTTCGATTCCGTGGACTCCTGATTTCAGAAGAACCGGCGTATTCCACCTAGGTCCTGCCGAAATTCGCACCATCCCACTGGCGCGCGTACTTGCGACCCCGCCGATGCTGAAGGCGGCGACATTCGGCACGGTGCGCGATGGCTGGTTGATTGAGCGTCTGGAACGCGATTTTCCGAGGCTTGATGAAGTTCTAACGTCGATCGGAGTTATCAAACGCGCTAATCGCGGGCAAGGTTACAAGGTCAATGGCGTTGGACAAACAAAGACGCCCGCCGAGTATTTCGATCTTCCCGTCGTGACCCCTTCGGCGTTTACACCGTTCCGTCTGAACGGGCGGAAGCTCGAACACCTTGAGCACCGGACGCTTCACCGGATCCGCAGTCGGTCGATTTTTCGGGGGCCGCTTTTAATCTGTTTGAAAGCCGGGTCCGAGGCGAGCGCGGAGCGGGGCCGCTACAGCGCAGCGGTGCACAAGAAAGACGTTCTCTACACCCAGAACTTCTACGGACTTTCGTTTTGCGACGCCGACCCGATCTTTGCATACGCTCTCTCCGGTATCCTGAACTCGAGCATGTCGTCGTTTCAATTCGCCTTCGGCGGCCCCACTTGGGGACTGGAACGGCCCACCGTCGAGCCGCACGATCTGTTGTCGCTGCGAGTTCCGAACTTGCTTGGGTGCGCCCGTGATCTCATCACGTCAGTGGTCGCCGCGGAGCGCGAGGCTGCATCCGATCCCACCAACGCAAATCTCCTGACCAGCCTAGACAAGGCAGTATTCAAGCTTTACGACCTTGAGCCTGACGAAAGCGTCATTGCGGCTGACGGAGTCGCCCGCGCGCGACCTCTTATCTTCGAGAATCGTGGTGAACGCATCAGCATGGTGCAACCGCCATCGCCCAGCCATCTCAAACACTATGCAAGACAGGTCAGCAAATCCGTGGACGCTTACCTGCGTGCACGGGGTGAGCGTCATCTTGAGGCTTTTGTCTATACCAAGCGTGTGAAGAAGACAGATCTAGCGACCGGTGTACCGGGTGTGACGGCGGTACGATTCATCATGGTCCCTGGCGCGCCGAAACGCGATGCCATCGTGCACGAGGGTGATCCGGCCGACCTCGATGCGTTGGTTGAGCTTCTTCGCGGCCGCCTCGAAAGCGATGTTCCGCCGTATCTGAACGAGCGGCGACAGCTTCGCATCTACGGGGCCGACGACCTCTTCATCTTGAAACCCAACGAGATTCGCTACTGGGATGCGACCGCCGGGCTTAACGACGCGGACATCATTCTCGCTGACCATTGGCTCCGGAGGCGGGATGGCGCTGCTGACACCTGACGTTCCGTTCGGCCAACCCGCTTTTGCATTGTCGGCCGATCAGATCGCCACGGTGCTCGACCTTGTATGTCGCGGCGCACAGGAGGCGCAGTCCGATATCAAACCGGGCATGCTCGAAGTGCCAACGACGATTGTGATCCGCAAGGCGATGCGCCGGGTGAAGAAGGACCTCGAACTGACCAATATCGAGGTCCGGGGTGAACATGAACTGGAAGACATGGCCACCACCGACGCGACGATCTTAGGCCGGATCGACATCACCCTGAAATTTCTGCATCAGTTCGGCAACGAAGACGCCTACGTGGCGATCGAGTGCAAGCGTGTCGGCGCCAGTCTCGCCGATCTTAATGCTAAATATGTTTCGAACGGAGTTGACCGATTTGTAACCGGTCAATACGGGGGCGAACACGAATGGGGCTTTATGCTCGGTTACGTTTTGGCGCTTCCCCTCGAAGAGGTGGTGGGCGCGATCGATCAACGGCTCCAAAAGTTCTACGGTGCGACGGCCAAGTTGACGGCAGAGGCAGCGCACACGCTGTCCCTGGCGATCTTTGAAGGCGCTCTGACACAGAAAAGCGGCCACGCCATACGGCTAAAGCACGTCTTCGTTGATATGACTTCAGCCGCGGAGGCCTAACTGAGCGTATTCGTCCCGATCTTCCGCCATCGTCGCGATGATCTCAAACATCGCTTTTAGGAACAGCTGAGTTGCTGGCGATACGGCGCGCCGTCGCCGTTTCTTCGTCCTCCGCCATGGTTCGTTCCTCTACATCGTACTTAGATCGTCCGGCACTTCGCCGAAATTTTTGATGACCTTTGCATCGCCGAAGTTTCCCGTTGCGGGATCGTCCGTCCGGCTGAATGCCACGGCCCCAAGGCGATTGTGTATTCCGGAGTTCACGACGCAGCGTCAGAGCTTTCACCGGCGAGGGGGGGCCGATCAGCCCAATCGTGTCGCCTTGGAGGACACTTATGTCGGTCGATGTATGCGGCCGGGTACCACTGACGGCGCTACCTTTCAGACAAGTCGAATACTTTGCGCATAACGGTGGCCTTCTTGAACAGCATTTCGACTGCCGGACGAGCTATCCGTTGTTTGAGGTACTGCCTTAACGCATATGCTTGCGTCAGCTCCGTGCCCCCAACAGTCTCTTCGATCATGTTGAAGTAGGTGAGATCACCCATATGCTCGAAGTCATTCATATCGACTGTGAGTTCATAAAGATGTTCTTGGCCCTGAGTTAGCCGCCAGAGCCGTTTGGCGGTTTCTAAATCGCGCCAGACGTAAAGCGACTGAGACCTTATGCGGGCCCATTCGGGCGATAACTGGCGGATAGCTTCTTCCGCCGCGCGCTGTTGGCCGGTGAGCCTGTGGACGTGGTCCCCGCGCGAGGTAATGACCTCTCCATCCTTAAAGTCAGCAGCGTCGTATCGATAGACGGGTGGCGACATCTGCTATTCCAGCGTTAGGGATCGGATCTTACGGAAGGGGTTTACCGTCGCTATGAGAGGTTGCAAACTGTACACCCTCATTGTTCCTCATCTTGTAGCCGGCGTAGACACTCAGTAAGACAGTCATTGCAGCTATCACCGAATGAAAGTGGTCCCGAGGGGACTCATGGCGTTCGACCTGGGGAGAACGCTCAGGGAAAAATGGGTCCAGAAGCGTCAATGCGTTGGAAACATCTGCAACTTCCTTAGTCTCGAAGTTGATTGGGATCTTCGCGTGCGCGAAGGCATTTCGGATATGACGGATCAGGGTGAAGTTTCGGTACGTGGCCTGGCCGAGTATCCCAATGGCTTGAGCCAGTGTTATTTTGCGGGAGAAGCTGCCTGCTGGCCCCTCCAGCTCAAACAAACGGTCGTTTAGGTCGCCCGTCATCGGCGGTAAGCAGTGGACGATTGCTTCGTCCAACAGGTTCTCCAGGGTAGACGCCAGCAGAAGACAATAGCCCCGATCGTTTATCTGAGCCGATAGCTGCTTCTCAAACTCCTCCTGATGGTTCGGATTACTCGGGAGGTTCATCAGCTTCTTTAATGCGCTTAGCTTCTTCTCAAGCACTGTCACTTCTCAGTTGTAGATTTTGTAATTATATCTTAGGTTGATATGGCGAATAAAGCCGCCCCTGAATACAGAACGCCATCGGGTGCCCTTCGTCCACCGCAACCCAATGGCGACATTTAAAGAGCGCATCGTTGAGCTATTACCGCAAGGGTGGACGGTCGTGACCGCGGGGCCAAGTCGAAGCCGATTCCCGGACCTCATCTTGTTTACAGCTTTCTGACCACTGCGCACAATGCGGTCATCGAACCGATCCATCCCAAGGCCTGCCGGTAATCCTGACGACGGACGAAGAGCGCGACGTGTGGATGCGTGCTCCGTGGGACGAGGCGAACGCCTTGCAGAGGCCACTACTGGATGATGCTTTGCGGATCGTGGCGCGTGGCGCCGATAAGGAAGACCGCGCGGCGGCGTTAGAAAGTGGTGCGACAGGTGCGGCTGTGTTCACGCCATAGCTTCAAGTAAATCATGATCGTGGGCGCGTCCGCAATCGCGGACCGGGCTCTCGTGAACCGCGCCGCAAGAGCGTCGCGGCCATGCGGCATCGATCCTTTGCAAAAAAACTGATCACCTTGGCAGAGGTGAAGAACCGGACCTTTATGCAGTAGCGGTTATGAAGAACCAGGACATGGCGGAAGTCGCCGAGCAGCTGTTGGTCGGAACCGGCTGGCTGCCGGTGCTGATGCGGACGCGCGAGCCGGCCAAGAGTCTGCCGGACACCCGCAGGCGGATGCCGTCACGGAAGCTAACCCTGACGCTTACTCTGTCGCCGCCGGGTAAGCGTTATGGCCGGGGCCGCGTGAGCGGTCCCGGCCTGTCATCGTACTACTTGGCCGCGCGCCATCGGGCGCGCGGCCAGTCTCACGATACTCACACCCTCGACTTGGCGCGTTCTAGAAAGCGAAATATGTTTCAAGCTGAAGCCTGTGGGGGCGGGCGCGTTATGGTCGGCACCCGTAGAACCGCCCGAAGGATGGCACGTCGCCGCAAATCATGCCTTGGTACGACAGCGATTAGCCGTGGATGATCGACGGCCTCGCTCTTCACTAGCGAGGCGTAGATAGGGGCGGACCTATCTGCCACTGTGACGTCGAGATCGCAAATTGAATTCCGCGGTTCTTGAGTCGAGGGCAGCGCCGCGTTACGAAATCACGCGCTATCGGTTCGTCGGGTTACGCCTTCGCCGTCGTTCATGCGCGAACGCAAGCCTTGGTGCGATCGGTGAAGCCAAGTCCTTGTGTCGTGGTGATGGCAACAGCCATGGTGGTCTCCACCAGTCCGTTTATGGGAGCGTAACACGCAACCGCGAATGGACGGATCAGGCCCGAGGGACGGCTGCGCCTCGATCGCCTTCCCGCAACGGCTAAGCCAGCTTTTTTCCCCTGCCGCAAAGTGGCGGCATTCCTCGCGAGGCAAAAAAGCCGTCTGCAGCCGTCCTCCGCTGTGCTGCGGGCCTGACGGCTGCGGGCCGATCGCTCCCCGGGCCAAGGACCGCCATCGAGGCTGCGATGGTCGCGGCCCGACAACAGAACGGAGACTACCATGGCTACCATCGGAACCTTTACTGCGTCGAACAACGGCTTCACCGGCTCGGTCAAGACACTGACGCTCAACGTCAAGGCGACATTCGTCGCAACCGAGAAGGAAAACGACAAGGCGCCCGACTATCGTATCCTGACAGGCGCCACCGAGTTCGGCGCTGCCTGGAAGAAGATCGCACGGGAGACTGATCGCGAATATCTCTCAGTCAAGCTCGACGATCCGAGCTTCCCGGCACCGATCTATGCCTCGCTGGTGAAAGGCGAGGGCGACGACAGCTTCACGCTGATCTGGTCCCGCCGCAACGGCGACTGATCCAACGGATCGACGCGCCCCGCCTCTTCGAGGCGGGGCTTTTTTGCGCTTAGGCCATCGTTGCGCAGAATTAAGGGGGGATAACTTCGGTCTCCTTGTCCGCATAAACATCGCTAAGGGCTCCGCCGCTCGCGCGCGCAAGGGTAAAGCACCGTTCGGTGCCGGCCGGAGCGGTCTCCCCGGTCTTCCGCGCCCTCGCAGAATTTTCATGACGATATGAATGCGAGGCGCGTGCAGACGCGCACGTTGCGCGCCCCGCTGGACGGGTGATCCCCCTCCACTCCGGCCGCCCTTGCTCTTGCTACCCCGGTCTCGCCGACGGGCAGGGTTGCAGCGCAGCGCTGCGCTTTAACCCAGCTACATAAGGAGAATGACCCATGACCATGATGACTCTGACCCAGAGCGAGCAGCCTGTTTCCAGCGGCTTTCGCGTGGACGTATCGCGCGGCGAGCGTGTTGGCCGCGTGTCGTCGGAATGGTTTTCCCGCCCCGATGACGAACGCTTTCTCAGCCTGACCGATCTTTATCAATCGGTGCGCCGCCGCGCCGAGCGTGCGCAGGCCCGTACTGTGGAAAGCCGTACAGTCAGAGTAGAAGCGTCCGGTGAGAATGCCGAGCGGCTGGCTCTGATCGTGCCGGGACGTGACGAACCAGTGGCGCCGACACATTGGAGTTTTGGACAATTGTGCAGCCTTGTCGGCGCGCCGTCATCCTATATGCAGCAGCTTCCCGCCCCGTTGGCCGCGATCAATCTGCAACATGGCTTGCTCTCGCATCGTGCCGAGTTGGTGAAAACACTGGAAGCCGATGACGGTCGCGTCGAGCTTCGCGCCGTCACCGGCCCAGATTATGGCCGTGTCTGGGATTACGAGCTTGTCACTGCCGTCATGAAGATCGCAGGCAACGGCATTGGCGATACGCGATGGAAAGTGCCGGGCGTGCTCGACTGGAAAACGATGACGCACAATCCATTCGTGGACATCACCAAGGATCTGACGACGCTCTACGCCAGCGACCGCGATGTATTCCTTTTTCTGGTGGATGATACCTATCCCATCGAGGCAGGACGTTTGCCGGATGGATCGCCGGATTTGTATTTCCGGGGCTTCTGTTGCTGGAACAGCGAAGTCGGATCGAAGACGCTCGGCATCGCCTCATTCTATCTTCGGGCCGTCTGCATGAACCGCAATCTCTGGGGCGTCGAGAACTTCGAGCAAATCACCATCCGGCATTCCAAATTCGCAGCGCAGCGGTTTGCTCATGAGGCAGCACCGGATCTGACGAGCTTCGCCGATTCGTCGCCCGCGCCGTTCATCGCCGGCATCAAAGCCGCGCGCGAACGGATCGTCGCCCGCAACGAGGAGGACCGAGAGAGTTTCCTGCGTAAGCGTGGCTTCTCCAAATCCGAGACGACGAACATCATCGCGACCGTGTTGAATGAAGAAGGCCGTCCGCCGGAAAACGCGTTTGATTTCGTGCAGGGCATCACGGCGCTGGCCCGTGGCAAGGCGCATCAAGATGCGCGTCTTGAACTTGAGGGTAAGGCAAAGCGGCTGCTGGAACGCGTCATCTGATGAGCGAATAGCCGCGCAGCCGGAAGTTCGGTTGCGCGGCCAAGGCTTCTCAAGACATTCAGCTTTACAATTTTCGGCCGATCCGGTTTTCGGATCGGCGGCGGACGCGCAGTCGCGTCCGTGGCTCGCCGGGCCTGCGGCCCGGCTCGCGAAAGCACGGGCCGACTTCTGTCATCTTCCACCGAGAAAGCACTAGGCCGACTTCGGCCTCTTCTTCTCACTGGTCGGAAGTGGCCGTTTGAGCAGATCTGCTGCCTCAACACCCAGAACTCGCGCCAGCCTATCTAAAACATCAATGCTGGCAGCGTAGACGCTTCGCTCAAGTGCGCTGATGTAGGTACGGTCGATTTCAGCACGATGCGCCAATTCTTCTTGCGACAGGCCCTTAACCCGTCGAAGTTTTCGCAAATTGAGCGCCAGTACCTCTCGTATATTCATGCCCAAGAGGGCAGCGTCTTGAAGAGTATTTCACCACGGAGTATTCTCTACAAAAATGCGAGTGCAACCGTTGATCCCTTCCAGTAAGTGCAAGGGCGCAGTAGAAATCATGAATATTTGAGTAGGAATTTCATGAACAACCCGCCGCTTGATCCCGACGTTGCCGAGGCTGCGCCCACCGATCCGGCGCTAACGGTCTACGATGGGCAGCATGTTGTGACGTACATGCGCCTTCTCGCCGCCGAGTCGGAGGGGGCCGACTGGCGAGAAGTCGCGCGGGTCGTGCTGCATCTTGATCCCGACAGCGAACCGGTTCGTGCGCGTAATGCGTTTGAAAGCCATCTGGCCCGCGCCAAATGGATGACTGAGCATGGTTATCGTCATTTGCTACGCGGTGGCGCGACCAAATAGAAAGCCAGTCACACGAACTTTCTTTTGAGAAAAACAATTCTCTTCGTGCAGTGATCACTTTGAAGCATCACGCGCGATGCGCAATTAGGGACTTCCTGCAGCCTTCTAGATCAGAATTTATTGCCCCACAATCTTCGATCTGTTGGGTGGGATCAGAGCAATGCCTGAATTCGACTGGCGAGAGCCCGAGTCGTACAAACGCGTACAAGATGCCGAAATCAACGCCATCGCCTGGGAATACCTTCGCCGCAATCCGGACTATCGGCGTGACTACGAGGAGATGGTCAGGGCTGGACGCGTCCATAATGTGACAGCCGAATTCAGGGGGAGATGGGGCCTCTGCTTTCGCTCATAACCCGCAAGGGTCTTTCCACGAGCAGACGATCTTCTGGGCACCGGAGGCCCTGCCGACGGTGGTGCCGATCGGTCGGCCTGCATCATCTTCGGATGTTGTCGGCGTCGGCCATTCGCTCGTCGATCTGACAGCGGGCGATCTGCGCCGAGCGTCCGACGGTTGGCACGCGGTTCTGCGCATTCGTGGAGCTGAGCATCGTCTGTGGCTGACGGAGCCGCCGACTATGAGCATGTCGTATTCGGCGCTGCTGCCGCTCGACTCTGACTTCGAAGTTCGCGCGCACGCCGCCCATCGACTGTGGCGGGCCATCAATGGGCGTGCGACTGGTCCCGCATTTCACGAACTGTCTCCTCAACGCCGCGAACGCTTGGTTCTGGCAGTTCGTGCGCTCGATGGGCGTATGGACGGCGGTACCTACCGTGCGGTCGCCGAAGTGTTGTTCGGCAAGAAGCGCATTCCCGAGCGTGCCTGGAAAACCCACGATCTGCGCAACCGGACCATCCGTCTCGTGCAAAGCGGCGTTGCGCTGATGCGCGGCGGCTATCGCGAACTCCTGCGGCAGTCACGTCGCAAGAAGTAGCTGACAATTTCGAGGGGTATCGCAAACGTACCCCTGACCATCGGCATCCCCCTTCGCGGCCTTGCTCCGCCATCGTGACCACCGACGCGCAACGCTTCTCGCTGACGCGCGGTGTTATCACGGAGCCTTCAAATGTCCGATCTTATGGCCGGCTTGCCGCCGCGCTTTCTGCGCACGCCCGAAGCTGCGCGGTTCTTGGGTCTGTCCGGCCGCACGCTGGAAAAACACCGCACCTACGGCACCGGTCCAACCTACCGGAAAATCGGTGGCCGCGTCGTCTATGCGCTCGACGATCTGCAGGCCTGGGCCGATCGCGGTGCCAAAGCGTCAACGTCCGATCCGGGGAAGGGCACCGTGCTGCCCGCCAAGAAACACGCAGGGGTGCTGCGCCCATATGCCGGTCAAGAGCGACGCTGATTGTTCAGGGAACGCGTCGTGATGAGGCATCGGCATAAATCTGAGCGCGAACAGCTCGATCTTTTTCGCGCGTTGCCCGGCGATCTCGCGCCACGCGATGCGCAGGATCTGATGGCATATCCGTTCTTTTCGCTCGCCAAATCCAGGCGTGTCGTTCCGATCGATTTTCGCGCGGGAACCATCACCGTTCGTGTCGAGGCCGTGCCGGAACACGGTATGGCGACCATCTGGGATGCGGACGTTCTGATTTGGGCTGCCTCGCAGATTGTCCAGGCACGTGACGCCGGTTTGAAGACGTCTCGCCTGATGGCTGCAACGCCATACGAAATTCTGACCTTCGTCGGCCGCGGCACCAGTGCACGCGATTACGATCGGCTGAAGGCCGGTCTCGACAGGCTGCAATCAACGACGGTGCTGACATCGATCCGCCAGCCGACCGAACGGCGGCGGCATCGCTTCTCCTGGATCAACGAGTGGAAGGAGACCGCCGATGCACATGGGCGACCGTTTGGCCTCGAGCTGATCCTGCCGGATTGGTTCTACGCCGGCGTCCTGGACGACGCGCTCGTGCTGACAATTGACCCCGCCTATTTCGATCTGACCGGTGGACTTGAGCGCTGGCTTTATCGGCTGGTCCGCAAGCATGGCGGTCGCCAGGAGGGCGGCTGGAGCTTCGATCTTGTCTACCTTCACGCCAAGTCCGGCAGCCTCTCGCCGCTCAAGCATTTTGCTTACGACCTGCGCGAGATCGTCCGTCGCCAGGCGTTGCCTGGCTATCGGCTCATGATCGAGCGTGACCTACGCGGCACCGAGCGCCTCAACTTCGTACCTCACCCGGTCGATCCATTCGCCGAGCGGCTGCGCAAGCGCGGGCTCGCTCCTCAATCGGAGGACGGCCTGTGAATCAGCTCGTGCTATCGGGGACCGCAACCCTCGTGCCATCAGGGACTGGGTCCTCGTGCTATCGGGGACCGAAATCGGATCTAACGCCTTGTTGCTCAACGCTTTGCAGCGCCCGTAACTTTCCTAACCTAAAATCCTTCGGATTTTCTCTAACGGACGCGGCATTCGTCGCTGTTGGGATAACCAGCGAAGGCTCAGCGCGAGCACAGTTCTCGTCTCGGTCCGCAGTCCGCTTCAGAGACAACACACTGGTTAGACGCGCTGCCGGCGACAGGTGCGCTCCGCGCAAAGCTGGATCGCGACGGCATCACTGTCGGCCAAGCATTCGCATGGATTGCCAGCTGTCATTCCACGCGATCGGTGTTTGCGATCCCAGAAGCAAGGTCGACGCGCATCATCTCCGTCGAACGGCAACCCAATTCATCTTTCCAAAAATGGAGGAGGTTCATGAGCAATCTCACGCAAGTCGAGATTCTGTGGCTTGATAAGCGTATCGAGAACCGGATTCGCTTCGGCCACATTGTCGAAGAGAAGATTCTCGACCGCCGCCGGCGCGTTGTATCATTTGCACCCGGTAGCATTTTCGCCTTCGTCCGCTGGACCTCGAGTGACTTTGGCACGGTCATCTCGCGGATCGACATCTTGCGGGCAGTCGCGGCCGGTCAGCGTTGCGCCACGGTGCCCTATGTGCGACCCGGCGGCGACATTCTGTTGCGGTTGTCGGGCTGGCCCAAGGTCGAACGGGTGCTGCAGCTGATCGATGCGGTCGAAGCGCTTGGCATCGATCCCGCCGACGCTGCACCTGATTATTGGCATCACGTCCATAACCGCCTCTCCGTCAATGAAGCTCCACGGACCTACACCAAGTCGCGTCACCAAGCTTGGCTTCACCGGAAGAGGATTGTGCCATGAATGGCCGGTTCTCGACGCTCGCAGCGATGCTTGGCGGAGTTACGATTCTTCTCGTAACGGTGGTCGCGAGGCCGGTTCCCCTCTACGTGTGGAATGCTTCCGAAAGTGTACCGCTTGGGCTCTATCGCTTACGGACGGCAGACAGACTGCTTGTCACCGAACTCGTCGCCGTCCAGCCACCCGAGCCGCTGGCGACCTTTCTTGACCTGAACGGCTATCTGCCAGTCGGCCTTCCCATGTTGAAGCGCGTGCTGGCGCTTCCGGGGCAAACGGTTTGCAGAAGCGGTCGCACCATCTCGGTCGATGCGATCGACATGGGTGAGGCGCGCGAGCGAGACAGCCGCGGCCGGCCGCTGCCGGTCTGGCACGGCTGTCGTGTTATCGGCGAGGACGAACTCTTTCTCATGAACTGGCAGTCCAAGGACTCGCTGGACGGTCGCTACTTCGGGCCGATCGCGGCATCCGCGGTTGTTGGCCGTGCATTCCCTGTCTGGACCAAGGAGGAGTGATGGTGCGCATCTCGCTGTCTCGATCTGCCATTCCTCTGTTCGACCGGATGCTGCACTATTCCTCCGTCCCGACCAACATTCGCTACGCCGCCGCGCGCAGCGGCGGTCCAGGGCGGCCGCAAGGCCGGCGCGAAGCAGCTTTACCCTGGACGGGCGCGAGTACGGTGGCATGTTTGCGTCGTTTAGGGACGGCATCTTGTACCTTCGTGATGGTGTTGTCGTTTGCGATCGTGCCGGTGAATACCGCACAGGCTGATAATGCATCAACCAGACATCCGGCGAGCGCACGGTCTTCCCGATCGTTTGCGAATCTGATCGAAGAGGCCTCCCGTCGTTTCGGCATATCGGCGCGCTGGATCCGCGCCGTGATGACCGTGGAAAGCGCAGGCGATGTGCGCGCCAGGTCGCCAAAGGGTGCGATGGGGTTGATGCAGATCATGGCCGAGACCTGGGCAGACCTGCGCATCCGCCATCACTTCGGCAATAATCCTTACGATCCGCGCGACAACATTCTGGCCGGTGCCGCGTATCTCCGCGAGCTGCACGACCGCTATGGCTCGCCCGGTTTCCTCGCCGCATACAATGCGGGACCAGGACGCTACGAACAATATCTCGCGGGGCGTCCATTGCCGGCCGAGACCCGTGCCTATGTCGCAACGCTTGCTCCGTTGTTCGGTGGTGGTGAACTCGCCGTTCCGATCGCTGTTGCAGCCGTTCGTTCGAAGTCATGGACTGAGGCGCCGCTGTTCATCGGGCAACCCGAACGCGCAACCGCTGCTGATCGCGTGTCGGCTGAGCGTCGATCGGACCCCGCTCCGGTGGGCGATCCAATGCGCAGTATCCCTGCGCTCGTGCCGCAAGCGCGCAGCCTATTTGTTGCTCGGTCCAGTGCGGGAGGCCTCTAATGGCGGGATGTGTAGTCTGGCGCACCATGGAGTGCTCCGGGATAGGAACGGGGGGAAGGCGAAGGCAGCAGGGAAGCACGACAGCGGGACGGCGAGATAAAAGCGGCTCGCCGGTCGGTCGGGGCGCGTGCCGCGCATGATGCTTTCACCAATGAATTCAACTGTATTTTCGGCACTCCTTTCCATTCCGCGATTGTGGAGCCTTTGCCATGAGTGCGGGCGACAGCGATTTACGAGTCCGGCCTGGCCGCATCCGCGGGACACGAGCGCCGAAGCCAAAGAGCTTCATCAATCAAGTGCTGCGCGCGGCGAAGAAGGCCGGTCCCAGCCCCAGTATTGCGCCTGGGGGGAAGCGCTCCTCAAGCTATGGGCGCTCGACCTTCGGGCGCGGCCGGATCAGTTTTAGCCGCAGCCGCCTGTTCAGTCCGGCGCGGCGCGTGGTGGTGAAGGCGCGCGTCGTCCGCCATCAGGGCCGCTCGTTCCGTTCCGCGCCGCTGACCGCTCATCTTTCGTACCTCAAGCGCGACGGCGTCACCCGCAACAGTGAGAAGGCGGCGATGTTCGATGCCGGTAGTGACCACATTGACGACGCAGGTTTCGCGGATCGCTGCAAGGACGACCGGCATCATTTCCGCTTCATCGTCTCGCCCGAGGACGCCGGCGAGTTGACCGATCTCAAAGCCTTCACGCGCGACCTCGCGAGACAAATGGAAGTCGATCTCGATACTCGGCTCGATTGGGTCGCCGTCGATCACTGGAACACGGACAATCCGCATGTTCATCTGCTTGTGCGGGGTGTTGATCAGACCGGCGCCGATCTCGTGATCTCGCGAGATTACATCAGCCGGGGCCTGCGCTCGCGCGCCGAGGAGTTGGCGTCTATCGAGCTTGGCCCAAAGCCCGAGCACGAGATCCGCAACGCCCTGGAAAAGGAGATCGCAGCCGAACGCTGGACGCGGCTCGACGTCGAGATCCGTATGGCCGCCGACGAAACCGGCGCCATCGATCTGCGCCCTGAAAATCGCGGCGCGGCTGACCCCGAAATCCGGCGCCTGATGATCGGACGGCTCCAGCATCTGGAGAAGATGGGCCTTGCCGCGCCGGCCGGCCCCGGCGAATGGATGGTCGGGCTGGAGGCCGAGCGCAATCTTCGCGATCTCGGTATGCGCGGCGACATCATCAAGACCATGCACCGCGCTTTCACCGAGCGCGGCGAAGCCCGCGGCGTTGCCGACTATATGATCGATGGTGAGAAGCCGGGATCGCCGATCATTGGCCGGCTGGTTGACATAGGACTCCATGACGAACTGACGGGCGAAGCCTATGCCGTGATCGACGGCACGGACGGACGCGCCCACCACGTTCGCTTCCGGGGCATCGAGGCCTTCGAGCACGCGCCGCCGATCGGCGGCATCGTCGAGATCAGGCGCTTTGGCGGGCCCGACGACCCGCGCCCGATGTTGGTGCTCGCCAACCGCAGCGATTTCGACCTCAACCAGCAGGTCACCGCACCCGGCGCGACCTGGATCGACCGCCGCCTCGTTGAGCGCGATCCGATGCCGCTCGCCATGGGTGGGTTTGGTCGGGAGGCGCGCGACGCCATGCAGGCGCGTGTCGAACATCTCGCAGGCGAGGGGCTCGCCCGGCGGCAGGGTCAGCGCGTCATCATGCAGCGCGATCTCTTGAACACCCTGCGTCAACGCGAACTAGACGCGGTGGGTGCAAAACTCTCAGCCACGACGGGATTGCCGCACTTGAGGGCCGCGACCGGTGAGCATGTGAGTGGCACCTACCGTCAGCGCCTGACGCTCGCCTCCGGCCGCTTCGCCATGATCGACAGCGGCCTCGGCTTCCAGCTCGTGCCTTGGGCGCGCGAGATCGAGAAAAAACTCGGCCAACACGTCGCCGGCATCACGAAGGACGGTGGCGGCATCGAGTGGACCCTTGGTCGCAAACGAGACCTGGGTTTGTAGCTCCATTGTTTCCACAATGCTCAATCACAAAAAGGACGTTCGTCATGTCCGCGACCAAAATCCTCTGGGGCCAGATCACGGTCGTCTTCCTGATCGTGTTACTCACGATCTGGGGCGCCACGCAATGGACGGCGTGGCGACTCGGCTTCCAGCCCGAACTCGGCCGGCCCTGGTTCGAACTCGCCGGGATGCCGGTCTACTATCCGCCGGCGTTCTTTTGGTGGTGGTTCGTCTATGACGCCTATGCGCCACAGGTCTTCGTCGAGGGCGCCTTCATTGCCGCGTCCGGCAGCTTCATCTCGATCGCGGCGGCGATCGGCATGTCGGTTTGGCGGGCGAGGGAGGCGAAGAATGTTGCGACCTATGGTTCGGCGCGCTGGGCTGACCCAGGGGACGTAAAGGCAGCCGGGCTTCTTGGCGCAGATGGCGTCGTGCTGGGTCAATTCGGCCACGATTATCTGCGTCACGACGGTCCGGAGCATGTGCTGTGCTT
The DNA here is from genome assembly GCF_058800725.1 of Tardiphaga sp. GW822-FHT04G09. Classification (NCBI taxonomy): domain Bacteria; kingdom Pseudomonadati; phylum Pseudomonadota; class Alphaproteobacteria; order Hyphomicrobiales; family Nitrobacteraceae; genus Tardiphaga; species Tardiphaga sp. GW822-FHT04G09. The sequence goes on from NZ_JBXAMO010000012.1 coordinate 26,678, forward strand.
CGCGCCGACCCGTTCGGGTAAAGGCGTCGGCCTGGTCGTGCCGTCGCTCTTGACCTGGCCGGGCTCGGCCATCGTCCACGACATCAAGGGCGAGAACTGGCAGCTCACTGCCGGCTACCGCTCGCGGCACGGTCGTGTGCTGCTGTTCGATCCGACCAACGCCAAATCGTCGGCGTACAATCCGCTGCTAGAGGTCCGTCGCGGCGACTGGGAGGTGCGAGACGTCCAGAACGTCGCCGACGTGTTGGTCGACCCGGAGGGATCGCTCGACAAGCGGAACCATTGGGAGAAGACCAGCCATTCACTGCTTGTCGGTGCGATCCTGCATGTCCTCTATGCCGAGGTGGACAAGACTCTGGCTGGCGTCGCCGCATTCCTCTCGGATCCCAAGCGGCCGATCGAGACGACGCTGCAAGCGATGATGACCACGCCGCACCTTGGCGGACACGGTCCGCATCCCGTCGTTGCCTCGACCGCACGCGAGTTGCTGAACAAATCTGACAATGAACGATCGGGCGTGTTGTCCACCGCTATGTCGTTCCTCGGCCTTTATCGCGATCCCGTCGTCGCCGATGTTACGTCGCGCTGCGACTGGCGGATTGCCGACCTGATCGCCGATCTCCAACCCGCCACGCTCTATCTCGTCGTGCCGCCGTCCGATATCTCGCGGACCAAACCGCTAATCCGTCTGGTGCTGAACCAGATCGGCCGCAGGCTCACCGAGGATCTGCATGCCAAGGATCGTCGTCACCGTATCCTGATGATGCTCGACGAGTTCCCAGCACTTGGCCGGCTCGACTTCTTCGAATCCGCGCTGGCCTTCATGGCAGGTTACGGCATCAAGAGCTTCCTGATCGCGCAATCGCTGAACCAGATCGAGAAAGCCTACGGCGCCAACAACGCGATCCTCGACAACTGCCACGTCCGCGTCAGCTTTGCCACCAACGACGAGCGCACGGCGAAGCGTGTCTCCGATGCGCTGGGGACAGCGACCGAGATGCGAGCCATGAAGAACTATGCCGGTCACAGGCTGAATCCGTGGCTTGGTCACCTCATGGTCTCGCGGCAGGAGACGGCAAGGCCGCTACTCACGCCGGGCGAGGTGATGCAGCTCCCGCCCACCGACGAGATCGTCATGATTGCCGGTACGCCCCCGATCCGGGCGAAGAAAGCTCGCTATTACGAGGATCACCGTTTCACGGAACGGGTGCTGGCACCGCCAGATCCGGCGAAGTCCGGACGATCGTCGCGGACGGACGGATGGTCATGGCTGAAGCCGCAGACGTCGGACACGGTCTTGCCAGCAGAAAATGAGCGGGCGGACGGGGATGCCGCCAACAGCGGCTTGCGTCGCGAACCCGAGCTTCCCGACCATGTCGCTATCGCCAAGGAGACGACCGACCCGAGGCCAGCGGAAGAGTTTGCCAATTTGCTCGACGACGAGTCGGACGATGCCGCCAGTCAGGCCCGCATTCTGCGCCAGCAGATGCGTGGCGTCGCCCGCCAGGTCTCGCTCGACCCGAACGATGGCATGGAGCTGTAAGACAATGCGGGACCGGATGAATGTGTATTTCCCGCCGGAACTTCTGAAGCAGATCGCCGATCTTGCTGACCGCAAGAAGGTATCTCGATCGGCGATCGTAGAGGCCGCGGTCGCCTCTTTTTTGTCTCCGGACGGAGAGGATCGGCGGGAGGCGGCGTTCGCGCGCCGTCTCGATCGGCTGTCGCGACAAATGCAGAGGCTGGAGCGGGATGTTGGCCTGACAGCCGAGACGCTAGCCTTGTTCGTCCGCTTCTGGTTGACGATCACGCCGCCTTTGCCGAACGACGCGCAGGCGGCCGCCCAGATCAAGGGCCGCGAGAGGTTTGAAGGTTTTGTCGAGACCCTTGGCCGCCGCTTACAGAAGGGCCAGAATTTCTTGCGCGAGATCCCGGACGACATCGTAAGCCAAACGCCAGATGACCAGGACTAAAGCGCTTGTCGGATGATAAGTTCGGTCGCTCTGGTCGATTGCGGTGTTCGAAAGATTGTCAGCGGCTTGAAGAGTTTCAGAAAACGATCTTACCGCGGCGTTGTCGATCCTCTTCCTGGCCGTGAAGCGCCTGTTCTATCAGGCTAGTATCGATCGGGAGGCGTTTGCGAGTTCGCGGTCCGAGGAACCGTCGATTGAAGTGCCGCTTTCTCCGTCGGAGGCAATTCGGCCAAGTGCTCGGATTCAGATCGCCGCTAATTAGGGCTCGATTGGCTGCCGCTGCTATCCATCCGGATTTTCCTTTTCTCTTAACAGAGTAGTTAATCTAAACGCTAACTGAATATCTATTGGTCTAGGCCTATGGCTGGGCGCTTCATGAGCCGATTCGCAGGCTGCAATATAATTTCTCCGGTGACGCTGCTGTCAATCGTGGTTGCGATCTGCATAGGGGGATCGAAGCTCTGCACCTGATCGGCGAGAAACTGAAGCTTGACGGCAGATTTTGGCAGGGGTTGAATTTTGCGGCAGAGTGTCTCGGATCAGCTGGATATGCGTGATCGCTGACTTCATCCTGATTTGGATTATCTCCTACCTGTCATTCAGGGCACGCGCCTAGTCGTTGGTCTTCCAGGCTTCCTCACTGGCTGATGCAATAGGCTGGAAAAGCCAGGTGAGGACAATGTGTCCGTTTGCCAAGTATCGGTCACGTGCTAAGGGGAGGTGGGGTCCTCTTGAAGCACGTTATGTCAAAGCGTCGGACTGGAACACTGGCATCCTTCATGGCTGCCTATGCACTAGTGTTGCACGTTATCATTTCGAGCTTCGTGCTGGCTGCAGTCTCGCCTACCGCCTTTGCTGCAGGCGCCGAAATCTGCGTCAGTCATCCCGATCCTGCCAGTGCTGATGGCCAGGGCGAGACGACCAGCAAGTCAATGGTCCGGTGTCCGCTCTGCGTCGGCAACCATGCGCCGATAACACCTCCGCCAGACATCGCGTTGGCGGTCATCCGTTTTGCTGTCCAGTTCGACCTGCGGCCTCACCTTGAGGCCGCCGAAACGCATGAAGCGCCGTTTTCAAATCACCAGGCAAGGGCTCCTCCGCATTTGGGTTGATCGTTCGCGTCTACGCGTAATCTGAATCAATTCAATCGTTTGGAGTTTCCAATGCTTCCCGTTATGCGGCGGGTGCGCAGCACATTGCTGGCATCCGCAGCCTTGGCTGTGCCCGGTCTGGCCTCCGCACAGCAGACCAGCCTGCCTCCCGTAACCGTCGACGCTCCAGCCGTTGCGCAAGCTACGAAACCGCTTCGGACCACGCGGTCGTCCGGCGGTCCGTCGCGTGTTGTTCGGCGCGCAGCAGCGGCTCCGAGCGCATCGTCGGTATCGTCAGGCGGCACGGCGGTTGCCGATTCGCTTACGGTCCCCACCGCGCAGCAGGCGCTTCGCGAGATCGATCAGACTCCTGGCGGCGTTGCGATCGTCCCCGACACGGCTTTTAAGAATGGTCCCGCCAATACCGTGAAAGACATCCTTGGCTGGGTGCCTGGCGTGATCGTGCAGACGCGCTGGGGACCCGATGGGCGCGTTTCGATCCGGGGATCCGGTCTGTCGCGAAGCTACGGCAATCGCGGCATTAACATCTTCATGGACGGCGTACCGCTGAACACATCGGACGGTCTCTTCGATCTCTTCGAGGTCGATCCAAGCGTCTATCGCTATGTCGAGGTCTATAAGGGGGCAAATGCCCTACGATATGGCGCCAATTCTCTCGGCGGCGCGATCAATTTCGTAATGCCCACCGGGCGGGATGCGCCGGCGATCGAAGCCCGCATTGACGGAGGCAGCTTTGGTTATGTGAAGACACAGACCAGCACCGCGGGCGTCCATGGGCCGGCCGATTATTTTATCACGGCGTCCGCGCAGCGCGAAGACGGCTACCGGGAGCACAGCCGCACTGACACTGAGCGCCTAAACGCGAACTTCGGCTATCAGTTTTCAACAGATGCCGAAACCCGGTTCTACATCAATGCCGGCCGATGGCGCGCGCAAATCCCAGGCGAGGTGACGAAAACTGCGGCTCTCACCAACCCGCGAGCTGCCGACTCCGAATTCGTACGGCAGGACCAGCAGCGGAACATCGATGCGATCCGATTAGCCAACAAGACTACGCTGCGCTTCGACAACACGACGGTCGACCTCGGCATTTTCGGTCTGTCCCGTCACGTCATGCATCCGATCTTTCAGTGGCTCGACTTCACTGCGCAGGACTACGGCGGCTTCGTCCGCGCCACCGACGAGCGATACATCGGAAGTTTCCGCAATCGTTTGACCGCCGGCGTCAACATCCTCAATGGCACGATCGACATCAATCAGTACCAGAACTTGACCGGCGCGGTGAAAGGCGCTCTGGCGTCGTCCAACCTGTGGAAGTCGGACAATCTGACGGCCTATGCGGAGAACTCCTTCTACGTGGTTCCGAGGGTGGCGTTCGTCATGGGCGGCCAATTCCTCCACGCCTCGCGTGAGCAGCAGGACCGCTTCCTGTCGGACGGCAACCAGTCCGGTACCCGCAATTGGGACCTCTTCAGTCCGAAGGTCGGTGTGCTGTGGGACGTCGACCCGACGTGGCAGGTGTTCGGCAACATCTCGCGCAACGCCGAGGTCCCGACGTTCGACGTGAACAGCTTCTCGTCGCCGGCGAGCTCGCACGTCGACGCGCAGACCGGTACGACCTATGAGGTCGGCACCCGCGGTCGACGTCCGGACGTGACGTGGGACCTGTCGTTGTACCGCACCGACTTCCGCAATGAATTCCAATGCCTCACGACTTCGCCCTTCAGCCCCTGCATGGTGGTGAACGCCGATCGCACGGTGCATCAAGGCGTCGAAGCCGGCTTCGGTCTGGCATTTCTGAAGTCAACATACGCGCAGGATGACCGCGTCTGGTTCAACGTAGCGTATACTTACGGCGACTTCCGTTTCGACCGCGACGCGAGATGGGGAAATAACCGCCTGCCGGGTGTGCCGCCGCACTATCTTCGCGCGGAAGTGCTCTACAAACGCCTGAACGGGTTCTATGCTGGGCCAAACGTCGAGTGGATGCCGCAAGCGTTCTTCGCCGACAATGCCAACAGCCTCTCCGTCGATCCATACGCGCTCTTGAACTTCAAGGTCGGCTACGATGTGGGGATCGGGTGGTCCGGCTATGTCGAAGGCCGCAACCTGCTCGACGCCCGCTACATCTCCACCACGATCACGGCCGGCACTGCCACCGCGTCGTCGGCGCTGTTCAATCCAGGGATTGGGCGGGCCATTTATGGCGGCATCCGCTATCGGATGTAACTTCCAAAGGCAGCAGATGGGAAGATTCGAAATATTCGGCGCGTCACTTATTCAGACGATCTGGTAGGATCACATAGCTGATTGGCATGACCATCAGCCACGTCTTTGCGCTGCATATCGTTCTGGCGAGTCTTGTAGCATCGCAGATGTTCGTGATGTCCATTGGCGTGCCGTCGATCTGTTCGATTGACACGTCTGCGGAACGGCAGTCATTACCCGAGCCACACGAGCGTCTTCACCGAGTGCTCTGTGCTATCTGCGTATTCGCAACGTCTGGCGCGAACGCGACCGAGATCGATGCATTTGTAGTCCCGCAGAGTTCATCTTTTCTGATCAAGCCGACGGGATTCCACGCATTGCCCTACACGATTGACATAATCCACGTCGCTCCCAAGGTCCTCTAAGCAGGTTGTAAGTCGTTTCGTCACTTGCAGCCTTTATGGAGAATCCTATGCAACGCTTCCAGAGCGCGCCTTGCGCCGCTTGAGCATCTCTGAATTCACAGAACAACCCTTACTGATATTGCGCTCATCTGTCGAAACGGTACATGCATCGCCGATGGAACTCGCTATCCGCCGTATCGAACGATGGCTTGCGTTCGCAGGGATTACGCGTCAGGCAAGGTCCGTGGAGTCAAACGGATGATGATCGCCTGCGGGAGCTCGTATTCAAGCGCGTTACGAGCCGCGAAATCGCAATCATGCTCAGCCGGAATCTTTCCGCGGTTCGTGGCCGGGCCGTGTCATCGATATGCAGCTTATGCACGCGAGCCAAGTTAGTGCCTGCCGACGAAATCGACGCGCGCGACCTGCCACGCAGAAGTCTGCCAGCTCATCGTATTGAATCGCACATGACGCCCCGTCATCTAATCTTGGAAGTCTCCCACTCGGTATGCACGGGCTGTCTGATCTGGTTTACGGCAGGCTTGCTCACCGGATACAAGGCAACCTCCCACCGGGCGGTGACATCCTTTGCCGAAATTTGATTGTTTTCCGACAGACAAACGCCTGGTCAGTGACCGGAACCGATTGACCGGGAGCTGGTGTTACGACGGGGGATCGATATCGATCTATCGTTGGTCGGAAAGTTGCGCAACTGACACGTGACGGATGAACGGTGTTGTTAATCCGTCTAGACCAGGACTGCAGCACTTTGCGAACGCTTCGGCGGGTGCTGTGTCAATCGCACCCAATCCGCGACCGTCTCTCAAAGTGATATTATTGTTGTTAGTCGATTGACGCGCTCGGATTCTACGCAGCTCATCTTTAGGTGTCTCCACTGCACGGTCTGGTGCCGAGGCGATAAAATCATAGCTCGCTATTCATGCCAAGAGGAATTGCGGTCGAAAGTTCCTCTTCAGCAGAGCGCGGTGTTCACCCGTTATCGTTATAGTGTAGTCGCGATGCGCTGTTTTCCGCGTGGACAAAATGTCCAACCTCAAGCGACGACCAATGGTCAGCGTCATCGTGCCCCCCAAGGCCTATAACTACACATATCGGCGAGATAGAAGCGTTCTCTGGCGGGCCTAGCTCAATCTCGATCTATCTCTTCGCGAAGCGGCTCTGTTCATTTGCATACGCATTGGACATTTTGTCTTATCGATTGCCTCGATTTATCTAACTACAGCATGTGTCCTCGTAGCGCAGTAAAGTTAGAGCGCGAACGATTGCATCAGAGTTGGCATCGCTACGCGCGATGTCAAGATGGAGAGTTTGAATGCCGACTCGAGGCGAGCAGATGTTCAGGCGAGGTCTTCACGTTGTGATTGGCGCGCTAATCGCACTTACGATCGTCCTCGTCGTGGCGCAGCAAAATGAAGCAACGACCGAGAACCCTCCGATAGATTCATCTTCCAAAGCGCGCGTGTTGAAGGGCGTCGAAGACTAAATAGATCGCACTTGTCTCACAAATTTCGCATTGAGCGTCGCTAACGCGACGCAAGGCAGTGCGTGGCATGGGAAAACGGACAGCATGGACGTCGCACTGACACTCGCAAGAATACAGTTCGCATTCACTGTGTCTTTTCACTTTGTCTTTCCAGCATTTTCGATTGGGCTTGCGAGCTTCCTGATGGTTCTGGAAGGGCTCTGGCTGAAGACAGGTCGCGGCGTCTACGCGAATCTGTATCGCTTCTGGTTGAGGATATTCGCTATCGTGTTTGGCATGGGTGTCGTGTCTGGTATTGTAATGTCCTACCAGTTTGGCACCAACTGGTCGGCCTTTTCGGACAAGGCTGGCTCCATCATCGGGCCGCTGATGGCCTACGAAGTGCTCACCGCCTTCTTTCTCGAGGCAGGCTTTCTTGGTGTGATGCTGTTCGGCATCACCAAGGTCGGCCCCAAGCTGCACTTTTTTGCAACCTGCATGGTGGCACTGGGAACGCTGATCTCTGCTACCTGGATCCTGAGCGCAAATAGTTGGATGCACACCCCAACCGGATTTGTCGTCAATGCACGCGGCCAATTTGTTCCTGCGGATGGGTGGTGGCCAATCATCTTCAATCCCAGTTTTCCCTACCGATTGGTGCATACCGTTGTTGCAGCCTATCTGACCACTGCATTCGTGGTCAGCGGTGTTGGCGCATGGCATCTCCTACGCGATCGCGATAATCCGGGCGCGCGCAAAATGTTCGCTATGGGATTCGGTTTGATCGCAGTGCTGGCGCCCCTTCAGATCGTGGCAGGTGATGTTCATGGATTGAACACGCTCGAACATCAGCCAGCGAAGGTTCTCGCCATGGAGGGCCATTATGAAGCCCACCCAAACGGCGCACCATTGATTCTTTTCGGATTCCCAAGCGACACCGATCAGCGCGTAGACTATGCGCTTCAGGTGCCGCGACTGAGTTCGCTGATCCTTAAGCATGACCTCAACGCGCCATTTCCGGGCTTGAAGGACTTTCCGCGTGATCAAAGGCCGCCCACCGCAATCGTGTTTTGGTCGTTCCGCGTTATGGTAGCGATCGGTGTTGCGATGCTTGCGATGGCGGGCTGGGGCATTTGGGCGCGTTTACGCGGCAGATTGTACAGTTCACGTCGTCTGCAATTCGCCTCAGTGTTTATGGCTCCGTCAGGATTTATCGCCGTATTGGCGGGGTGGATCACGACAGAGGTCGGTCGGCAGCCGTGGACAGTTCATGGTCATTTGCTCACGAGCGATTCACGCTCGCCGCTATCTGTTACTGCGGTCGGCGCATCGCTGATGGCGTTCGTCGTCATCTACTTCATCGTGTTCGGTATGGGGGGTTTTTATGTGCTGCGCCTCATGGTTAAGCCTCCGGAGCCGCATGAGCGCGAACCGCGCCGCACCCCGCGCCACGCCGCCGGTATCACGTCGGCCGCGACGCTGTCGGCGCCCCGTCATAAGAAGGTTTGATCAACGTGTTCTCTAGCTTGGACCTCACTATTGCATGGGCAGCGATCATCGGCTTTGGCATTTTCGCCTATGTCGTTATGGACGGCTTTGATTTGGGAATAGGTATTCTGTTTCCGGCATTCGACGTCGGTGCCGAACGCGATGCAGCAATGAATTCCATCGCTCCGGTTTGGGACGGCAACGAAACGTGGCTGGTACTCGGGGGCGGCGGACTTCTCGCCGCATTTCCACTCGCTTATGGGATCATCCTGACAGCGACCTATCCGCTGGTTATCGCGATGTTGCTCGGTCTGGTATTTCGTGGCGTAGCGTTCGAGTTCCGGTGGCGTGATCCGGACCATCGTTTTTGGTGGGACTGGGCTTTCATGTCGGGCTCGCTCACGGCCGCAGTTGCGCAAGGCATGATCCTCGGCGCAATCCTGCAAGGCATCGATGTCCGGGACGAGGCATTTGGCGGCGGTTGGCTCGACTGGCTCACGCCCTTTACAATTCTCACCGGGCTGTCGGTCGCGATCGGATATGCGTTGCTGGGGGCGACATGGCTGATCGGCAAAACTGAAGGTTCCATCCAGGCCCACGCTCGCCGCGTGTCTTTTCGGCTCGCTCTTGCGACGCTGCTCGCCATTGCTGCTGTCAGCACAGCTACACCGTTCCTCGACTACGATTATTGGCGCCGCTGGTTTGCGATGCCCGGCTTTCTGCTGACGTCACAAGTGCCTTTGCTGGTCGTCGCAATGGCGATTGCGCTGTTCTGGTCATTGGGGCGCGGGCTCGAGAAAGTACCGTTCCTGTGCGCGCTTGGCTTGTTTCTGCTCGGGTTCGCTGGTCTGGGTATCAGCATATACCCCTACGTTGTGCCGAGGTCAGTAACGATATGGCAAGCCGCTGCTCCCGCGCAAAGCCAAAGCTTCATGCTAGTGGGTGTGATCATCATTGTCCCGATCATCATCGCTTATACTGCTTGGTCTTATTGGGTTTTTCGTGGGAAAGTCGGCGAAGGATATCACTAATGAAAATCGGCGAAGCCACTACACTTAAGCGGGTCGCGTGGCTGGTCGTGATCTGGGCGCTGAGCATAGTAGCGCTCATTGTCGTTGCGGCACTCATTCACCTTGCGCTAATCTGAGCGTTAAGGCATCTCAGAGCGTAGCAATCGGTATTCTCACGTAGCGCGCTAACGACGGTGTATCGCGCGCGGAGGGTTGTCCGCGACGGATTTCGTGGCTGTGAGCGTCCTGTAATTCTCTCTTGGTTTAACGTACCGTTCTTGAGATGGTCGTACACCGAGCGTCAGGCGCTCGGGTTATCGACGACCGCCCAGACTGAATCCGGGAGGGCGTTGCGAAGCCGTTCGCTGTCGATATCGCGGAGCTGGGTACTCTCGATACGCAATAGTTCAGCCAGCGCGCCCGACGGTGACCAAACCGAAGGCAATGTGAAGATAGGTTGGACTATCGATGCCCGCGGCCTAGTAACGTATTCCTGTGCAGGATTGCACGACGGTGCACTAGCGCCGGGACCAGGATGTCGAGGTAGCGCGATTCAGCCGTGCGAACTTTCTTCAGCTGCCGAGGCCGCCGATCACCTCGCCTGTCCCTCGCTCCCTCTCGACAGTCTCAGCGTCTCAGCTTCTTCCCAATAGCGACGGTCACGGATTACGGTCGGACTAAATGCTAGAGGTTTGATGCGGAACAATCTGGAATAACCTTAGCGGTCGGTGTGGCGATCCAAGCGCTCTACGAGGTGCGAGCCACTTCATTGCCTCAATAGAAAAAGTCTCGCACTCATCTCGCCGAGCCTTTCTATTTCTACGCTAGTCTACGATCGTCTTGGGTGTGTTGTTGCTCAGCGGCAGTTCCTGGTTTTTCTCTTCTCCGCATCAGAGGCACTTCTCAGCGCCTCGATGTTGGGGGCGGCGGTGGCAATTCATTCGGCTCAAGCAGAGGCGATCTCGCGCGGCGCGCGCATGCTCCGTAGCGCACTTGGGCCCGCTATTGCGCGATACCTTGAGGACGCCTCGATCGTCGAGGTGATGCTCAACCCCGATGGCCGGTTGTGGATCGACCGGCTGTCGAACGGCTTGACCGACACAGGAGACACCCTCTCGGCCGCCGACGGAGAACGCATCGTTCGGCTGGTGGCGCACCACGTTGGTGCGGAAGTGCATGCTGGTGCGCCGCGCGTTTCCGCTGAACTGCCCGAGACCGGAGAGCGCTTCGAAGGTCTGCTGCCGCCTGTGGTCGCGGCGCCTGCGTTTGCTATCCGTAAGCCAGCGGTAGCCGTGTTCACGCTCGACGACTACGTCGCCGCCGGCATCATGACCTTGGACCAAGCTGAGGCTTTGCGGCGTTCGGTTGCTAATCGCAGTAACATTATGGTCGCCGGCGGTACCTCCACCGGCAAGACCACGTTGACTAACGCCCTTCTTGCGGAAGTCGCCAAAACCTCCGACCGCGTCGTGCTGATCGAGGATACGCGCGAACTGCAGTGCAAGGCGCCGAACCTCGTGGCTTTACGCACCAAGGACGGCGTGGTCTCACTGTCAGATCTCGTGCGGTCGTCACTTCGTTTGCGACCGGACCGCATCCCCATCGGCGAGGTGCGCGGCGCCGAGGCGCTCGACCTCCTCAAGGCCTGGGGCACTGGCCATCCCGGTGGCATCGGCACCATTCATGCTGGGACCGCGCTCGGCGCATTGCGCCGGCTTGAGCAGCTCATCCAGGAAGCGGTCATCACCGTTCCGCGCGCCCTGATCGCTGAAACCATCAACATCGTTGCCGTGCTTGCAGGCCGCGGCGCGGATCGCCGTCTTACCGAACTCGCTCACGTCACCGGGCTCGGACCCGCCGGCGACTACAGCCTTTCACCAGCAGGAGACCAAACATGAGATCTCGCTCATCTCTTTCCTTACGTGCTTTGTCGCTCACCGTATCGGGAATGGTTCTATTCGCTGCCGCTCCGGCTTGGGCTGCCGGATCCAACATGCCGTGGGAGCAGCCGCTCAATCAGATCCTGCAATCGGTCGAGGGACCGGTCGCCAAGATCATCGCGGTGATCATCATCATCGTCACGGGTCTGACGCTCGCATTCGGCGACTCCTCCGGTGGTTTTCGCCGGCTGATCCAGATTGTGTTCGGCCTGTCTATCGCCTTCGCCGCATCGAGCTTCTTTTTGTCGTTCTTCTCGTTTGGCGGTGGGGTCTTGATCTGATGGACGAGCCCGTCGCTGGCCTCATTGCCCCCGTGCATCGCGCGCTGACCGAACCGATCTTGATGGGGGGCGCGCCCCGGGCGGTCGCCATCGTCAACGGCACGCTCGCAGCCGCCCTTGGTCTCGGTCTGCGGCTCTGGATCGCAGGTCTTCTGCTCTGGGCGATAGGCCATGCGGCCGCCGTGTGGGCTGCCAAGCGTGATCCCGCCTTCGTCGATGTGGTGCGGCGTCATCTGCGCATTCCCGGTCATCTCAGCATTTGAGTTTTCAGTCATGATGAATCTTGCCGAATACCGCCACTCAAACACGCGTCTTGCTGATTTCCTGCCGTGGGCCGCATTGGTCGGGGAGGGCGTCGTCCTCAACAAGGATGGTTCGTTCCAGCGCACCGCGAGGTTCCGCGGACCAGATCTCGACAGCGCAGTCCCGGCCGAACTCGTCGCCGTCGCCGGCCGCCTCAACAGTGCCTTGCGCCGCCTCGGTTCGGGCTGGGCTGTGTTTGTCGAGGCTCAGCGCCATGCTGCATTCCGGTATCCGGCAAGCATGTTCCCGGATGTGGCGTCAGCTCTGGTCGATGCCGAGCGGAAAGCCCAGTTCGAGGAGGCGGGAGCTCACTATGAGTCGAGCTATTTCCTCACCTTCCTCTATCTGCCGCCGGCCGAGGATGCCGCACGGGCCGAACGGTTTCTCTACGAGGGCCGCGATCGCACCGAGAACGCCGACGCCCGCGAAGTGTTGCGCGGTTTCGTCGACCGCACCGATCGGGTGCTCCAACTGGTCGAGGGTTTTATGCCCGAATGCGGCTGGCTGGATGACCCGGAGACGCTGACGTATCTGCACTCCTGTGTGTCGACGAAGCGCCATCGGGTTCGGGTGCCCGAGACCCCGATGTATCTCGATGCGCTGCTGGCGGATCAGCCGCTGACCGGCGGCCTCGAGCCGACATTGGGTGCGTCCCATCTGCGCGTTCTCACTGTCGTCGGGTTTCCGACAGCGACGACGCCCGGAATACTCGACGAGCTCAATCGGTTGGCATTTCCGTATCGCTGGTCGACGCGCGCGATCATGCTCGACAAGACGGATGCCACGAAATTGCTGACGAAGATCCGCCGGCAATGGTTCGCCAAGAGGAAGTCGATCGCCGCCATCCTCAAAGAGGTGATGACGAACGAGGCATCGACGCTGCTCGACACCGATGCCCACAACAAGGCGATGGACGCCGACGCCGCGCTGCAGGAGCTGGGCTCCGACCAGATCGGTGAAGCTTTTGTCACGGCGACTGTCATCGTATGGGATGACGACCCGCGCGCGGCCGATGAGAAGCTGCGTCTGGTCGAGAAGACGATCCAGGGTCGCGACTTCACGGCGATGACTGAGACGGTAAACGCTCTCGAAGCCTGGCTCGGCAGTTTGCCCGGTCATGCCTATGCCAACGTCCGGCAACCACCGGTCTCAACCCTCAACCTGGCCCATATGATTCCGCTATCGGCGGTCTGGGCCGGCGACGTGAGGGATCATCACTTCGCGGCACCGCCTCTGCTGTTTGGAAAAGCCGAGGGTTCGACCCCGTTCCGATTTTCGCTCCATGTCGGCGATGTCGGTCATACGCTGGTGGTTGGCCCGACCGGCGCTGGGAAATCGGTGCTCTTGGCGCTGATGGCGTTGCAGTTCCGCCGCTATCCGGGGTCGCAGATCTTCGCGTTCGATTTCGGCGGATCGATCCGCGCGGCTGCACTCGCCATGGGTGGCGACTGGCATGACCTCGGGGGTGCGCTGTCGGACGATGCGTCAGAACCCGTCGCGCTGCAGCCGCTGGCCTGGATCGACGATGCCTCAGAGCGGGGCTGGGCGACAGAATGGATCGCCGCGATCCTGGCGCGGGAAAAGATCGAGATCACGCCGGAAGCCAAGGATCATTTGTGGTCCGCCTTGACGTCACTGGCCTCGGCTCCGATCCAGGAGCGCACGCTGACCGGTCTTTCCGTTCTGCTGCAGTCGAGCGCGCTGAAGCGAGCCTTGCAACCTTATTGCTTGGGAGGACCCTACGGCAGGTTGCTGGATGCGGAGCTCGAGCGGCTCGGCGAAGCATCGGTTCAAGCTTTCGAAACCGAAGGATTGATCGGCACCGGCGCAGCCCCCGCAGTCCTAGCCTATCTCTTCCATCGCGTTGCAGATCGTCTCGACGGTCGACCTACATTGTTGATCGTCGATGAAGGCTGGCTCGCGCTTGATGACGACGACTTTGCCGGGCAGTTGCGCGAATGGCTGAAGACGCTGCGCAAGAAGAATGCCTCCGTTATCTTCGCCACGCAGTCACTCTCGGACATCGATGCCTCAGCGATTGCGCCCGCCATCATCGAGAGTTGTCCGACCCGCATATTGCTGCCGAACGAACGCGCGATCGAGCCCCAGATCACGGCGATCTATCGCCGCTTTGGTCTCAACGACCGGCAGATCGAGCTTTTGAGCAGGGCAACACCGAAGCGCGACTACTATTGCCAATCTCGCCGCGGCAATCGGATGTTCGAGCTGGGTCTGGGCGAAGTTGCGCTCGCCTTTACGGCCGCTTCTTCCAAGACTGATCAGGCGGCAATCGAGCGGCTGCTCGCAGAACACGGCCGCGACGGTTTTGTGCCCGCTTGGCTCCGACACCGCGACGCATCGTGGGCCACCGATCTCATCCCCAATCTGAGCAATCTGGAGACATCGTTATGAGACGTCTTTGCGTTCTCGCGGCGGCGGGTGCTGTCGCATTGTCACTTGCTGCCATGTCGCCTGTATCTGCGCAGTGGGTCGTCTTCGATCCCAACAACTATGCTCAGAATGTCCTGACGGCGGCGCGCGAGTTGCAGCAGATCAACAACCAGATCACATCGCTGCAAAACCAGGCGCAGTCACTGATCAATCAGGCGAAGAATCTGGCCAACTTGCCATATTCGTCGCTACCGCAACTTCAGTCGTCGATCCAACGCACCCAACAACTGCTCGCTCAGGCGCAACGCATTGCCTACGACGTACAGCAGATCGACCACGCGTTTTCGACCAATTATGCGTCGGCGACGAACGGCCAATCCAATCAGGCACTCATCGCCAACGCGCAATCGCGTTGGCAGAACTCGGTCGCCGCGCTGCAGGACGCTTTGCGTGTGCAGGCTGGCGTTGTCGGCAACCTCGACACCAACCGCACCCAGACCTCGGCGCTCGTAACATCGAGTCAGGGCGCAAGCGGCGCGCTGCAGGCGACGCAGGCCGGCAACCAGATCCTGGCGCTTCAGGCTCAGCAACTCGCCGATCTCACGGCGACCGTAGCAGCGCAGGGCAGGGCGCAAAATCTTGAATCGGCTCAACGCGCGGCGGCGCAGGAGCAGGGCCGCGAGCAGCTGCGGCGGTTTCTGACGCCGGGCCAAGGCTACCAATCCTCAAACGTGCAGATGTTTCACTGATGAGCGCGTTCAGCAGGTTCAAACGGTTGCCACTTGTCGCGGCAGCCGCTTCCTTGATGCTGGTGATGGCGGCGTGCGCCATTCAGCTCCGCGGCGATGGCGATGAGGCGGCGTCGAATTCGCCGGGCCCACAGACCACGGGCACGCTCGCTCCCAGTCTTGCGCGCTGCCAAACGGTTAAGCCGGAGCAAACGGCGACCTACGACTACTGTCGCCGGATCTGGGCTGAGAACCGGCGCCGGTTTTTCGGTCGGAAGGGAGATGCCACGGCTCCCGCCGGCAATGATGCGCTCTCCAGCCAACCGTCTGCGTTGCCGCCAAAAGATCAGAGCCGGATGCCGCAAGGTTATCCGTCGGCAGTCCTCCCAGAAAGCGAGTAAGCCATGACCGGCACCGGCGTGATCGATCAGTTCCTCGATACCTTTACCCGTTATATCGATTCTGGCTTCGGCCTTCTGGGCAGCGAAGTCGGCTTTCTTGCAACGACGTTGGCTGCCATCGACATTACGCTTGCGGCTCTGTTCTGGAGCTGGGGGACCGATGACGATCTGATCGCACGGCTTGTCAAAAAGACTCTGTTCGTCGGCGTCTTCGCCTACCTGATCGGCAATTGGAATAATCTCGCCCGTATCGTGTTCGAGAGCTTTGCCGGTCTCGGACTGAAAGCCTCCGGCACAGGCCTGTCATCCGCAGATTTCCTGCGGCCGGGACGGATCGCCCAAGTTGGCCTCGATGCCGGCCGGCCGATCCTCGACTCGATCTCAGGCCTGATGGGCTACATCAGCTTCTTCGAAAACTTCGTTCAGATCGTCGTTCTGTTGTTCGCCTGGGTCGTGGTGCTGCTCGCCTTCTTCATTCTGGCGATCCAGCTGTTCGTGACCCTCATCGAGTTCAAGCTGACAACGCTCGCCGGCTTCGTGCTGATCCCCTTTGGTTTGTTCGGTAAGACCGCATTTGCGGCTGAGCGCGTGCTCGGCAATGTCGTCTCGTCGGGCATTAAAGTTCTGGTTCTTGCCGTCATTGTTGGCATCGGCTCGACGCTCTTCTCCCAATTCACGTCTGGGTTCAGCGGCGGACAGCCGACCATTGAAGATGCCATGGCACTGGTGCTCGCGGCACTGTCACTGCTCGGCCTTGGTATTTTTGGTCCTGGGATCGCTAACGGCCTGGTGTCGGGTGGACCTCAACTCGGCGCGGGTGCCGCGGTCGGGACCGGACTGGCAGCAGGCGGCATTGTTGCCGCCGGCGCCGGCCTGGCTGCAGGCGGTGCTGGTCTCGCTGGTGGAGCGATGGCGGGAGCCGCGCGAGGTGGCGCCTCGCTCACAAGCGGTGCGGCCGCGGCTTATCGCAGTGGTGGCCTCAGCGGTGTCGCCGATGCCGGGCTCTCGGCAGTGGCAAGCCCGCTGCGCCGGGCCGCGGCAACTCTCAGCAATAGCGCTCAATCGGCCGGGCAGGCGTCAACCACAGCGGGCGCTGGCGCCGAGACCGGGAACACCGCTCCGGATGGTCCGCCCGATTGGGCGCGGCGCTTGAAGCGTGCCCAGACCGTCAGCCATGGCGCATCAGCCGTTACCCATGCCGTTCGCTCGGGCGACCATGGTGGAAGCGGCGCATCGATCGATCTCTCTGAAGGAAACCACTGATGTTTAAACGTCCCTCCGTTCACTACGGCCGCACGCCAGCGCCGGTCACGCCCTATCAAAAAGCAGCTCAGGTCTGGGACGACCGTATCGGGTCAGCCCGCGTGCAGGCAAAAAACTGGCGATTGATGGCATTCGGGTGCTTTGCGTTGTCGACGGGTCTCGCCGGCAGCCTTGTCTGGCAATCGACCCAAGGTACGATCACGCCGTGGGTGGTCGAGGTCGATCGTCTTGGCCAGGCCCAGCGCGTGGCACCGGCCAATACGGACTACCAGCCGACAGATCCGCAGATCGCCTATCACCTGGCGCGTTTCATCGAGGATGTCCGGGGTCTGCCGGCTGACGCCATTGTTCTGCGTCAGAACTGGCTGCGCGCCTACGACTTCACGACCGATCGCGGTGCTGCCGCCCTCAATGACTACGCCCGCACCAACGATCCCTTTGCCAAGCTCGGCAAAGCGCAGGTGTCGGTCGAGGTGTCCAGTGTTATTCGTGCATCGACGCAGAGTTTTCGGGTGGCATGGGTTCAGCGTGCCTATGACAACGGGTCTCTCAGTTCAACCGAGCGCTGGACCGCCATCCTCTCCGTGGTGATCGAGACGCCGCGCGATGCCGATCGGCTGCGCAAGAATCCTCTCGGCGTCTACGTCCACGCCATCAACTGGTCGAAGGAGCTTGGGCAGTGAATACTCGATTTCGCAATATGGCTTCTCCGCGCGGGACTTCCTGCAGTCGCTCCGTCTGGTTGAGATCAGATGGTTCGACGCTCCGAAAGGCGATACTTCCAGCACTGCTGTTGTGCGCTTCGGCCGTGAGTGGTTGCTCCACGTTCACGCCACCTGAGATCAGCTACGACAGTGATGTTCCGCCATTGCCTCCGCCGCCCCTACCTGCCGACGACAAGCCGCGACCGCTTCATGTTCCGCCACTGTGGAAACCGGCCCTTGGTGGTAAGTTCGGTAGCAAGGAGGAGACCGAGCCGGTGAGCCGGGTTGAGACGGCGAACAGCGCGGCTCGGGTCGAACCACGCAAAAAGGGATATTTTAACGCCGCGCAGGTCTACGCCTACAGTCCAGGTGCACTGTACCAGGTTTACGCCGCGCCCGGACAAATCACAGACATCGCGCTTGAGGAAGGCGAACAACTCACGGGATCCGGCCCGGTCGCGGCAGGCGACACCGTTCGTTGGGTAGTCGGCGATACTGAAAGCGGCAACGGAGATACCCGGCGCGTCCATATCCTGGTGAAGCCGACTCGCGCTTCGATCGAAACCAATCTTGTCGTCAACACCGATCGGCGCACCTACCTGGTCGAGTTACGCGCCCGCGAAAAACCCTACATGCCTTCGGTCGCCTGGTATTATCCGGAGGAGCGGTCGGGGAGGGTGCGGTCCGTGCCCCTGACGCCGGTGCTGCCCGATCCGACGCAGCGTCGCTTCCGCTATGCCATTGAGGGCGATGGTCCGCCCTGGCGGCCGCTGACCACTTATGACGATGGACGCAAAGTCTATATCGAATTCCCGCAGGGCATCGTTCAAGGCGAGATGCCTCCTCTCTTTGTCATTGGCCATGACGGCAAGACCGAGATCGTAAACTACCGCGCCTACGGCAACGTCCTGATCGTCGATCGGCTCTTTGCGGCCGCGGAGTTGCGGCTTGGTGGCGAGCACCAGCAGAAAGTCCGGATTGTCCGGACCGATGGGAGGTCGTCGTCATGAGCAACCTCCGGGGCGATGACACTAACAAGCAGCCGGGCGAGCCGAACAGGTCGGAAGAATTGGCGCATGGGTTCCGGTTGAGAGCAGATCATCCCCGCGTCACGCGGCTGTCTCGCAAAGTCCTGGCGGGAGGCACCGCTGTTGCATTGGTTCTTGTTGGAGGCGCCGTCGTTTGGGCTCTCCAAAACAACCGCTCTCGCGGCTCCGCGTCGGACGAACTCTACAGCACCGATCATCATAACGTCGCTGATGGCGTCGCCGGATTACCGCGGGACTATGCTGGCGTTCCGCGTCAGGTGCCCTCGCTGGGCCCACCGCTGCCTGGTGATCTGGGCCGGCCGATCCTTGCCGCTCAGGGACAGCCATCAACCACAACCACGACCGGCTTTGATCAGGAGCAGCAGCGCCGTGACCAGGAGATCGAAGCCGCGCGTGTAAGCCGTTTGTTCGCCTCCACCAATGTTCGCGAGACGACGCCCGCTGCAGCCCAGGGCTCAAACGCAGACCGAGCCGCCCCGTCGTCCATGCCGGGAACCGACGACGGCTTTGCGCAGAACGGCCAGGATCGCAAGCTTGCCTTCGTCAATGCATCGGTCGATCGCCGTACCACAAGCCCGGACCGCGTCACGAAACCAGCTTCGCCGTATGTGGTTCAGGCAGGAACGGTTATTCCTGCGGCACTCATCACCGGCATCCGCTCAGATCTGCCCGGGCAGATCACGGCGCAGGTGACCGAGAATGTTTTTGACACACCTTCCGGTCGCTTGCTCCTTATCCCGCAGGGCGCTCGTTTGATCGGAATCTACGACAGCCAGGTCGCATTCGGTCAGTCACGCGTACTGCTGGTCTGGACGCGCTTGATCATGCCGAACGGCCGTTCGATCGTGCTCGAACGTCAGCCTGGCGCGGATACGGGCGGTTATGCTGGTTTAGAAGACGAGGTCAACAATCATTGGAGTGCTCTCTTCAAGGCGGCAATGCTGTCTACCTTGCTGGCAGTCGGCAGCGAAGTGGGAGCCGGCTCCGACACTGGCAACAATGGCGATATCATCCAGGCACTTCGTCGTGGATCGAGCGACAGCTTCAACCGAACTGGCCAGAAGATCGTTGAACGCAGTCTCAATATTCAGCCAACGCTAACAATCAGGCCGGGATTCCCGGTGCGCGTGATCGTTAATCGCGACCTCGTATTAGAGCCTTACAGAGGGTGAGGAATGAAGATGGCCAAGCTCAAAATCGGAGTGCTTGCTGACGACAAGCCCGTCAAGGTCACCGTCGAATTGCCGGCCGTGGTGCATCGTGATCTCGTCGCCTATGCGAGAGCCCACGCACGTGAAACCGGCCAGCCGATCAATGATCCGTCAAAGCTGATTGCGCCCATGTTGATGCGCTTCATGGCGACGGATCGGGGATTTGCGAGGTTACGCCGCGAACCTCACGCTTCAAGCGTGAAAGAGGGGTAACGCCGGGCCAACAATTTCAGAAAGGAGCGAAGAGCAGGATTGTCGTTCTCGCTCCGCCAGTTTGCCGAAAAACGCAAGTAACTAGACCTCGATCCATCGCTCAGCTCCTTGTAAAGCAAACCAGCAGAACTGGCGCCAATATCAGATTCCAGAACCAGGCTGATCCCAGATTCCATGCTGATCAAGCTTTTTATGATACTTCGGCTGACATCGTGGCGCTCTATTCTCGGTCGATCATTCGGCGAAGATAGCTTAGCGAACAACACTTCTCCTAGCTCGTGACCGGGATCGTACTGGCTAAGCAACACGGTTTCGTTCTGAAGGTCATTCCACTGAACGACGTCACGAGTTGCCAAAAAGTGGTCCGGTGGCACAGCCACCAAAATTCGTTCGCTCCAAAGCGGACACGTGCGACATTCAGATATAGGCTTCGCGCCGGTCAAGATCAGGATGTCCAGCGCTCCGCGGCGAAGTGACGTCTCGAGGCGCAGCCGCGATCGCTCAACAGTCGCGACCTTAATGTGCGGATAATGTTTTCTGAAATCAATCAGGGTTTCTCGTAGGTTTCCAGTTGATAGAGAGGTGAATAAACCGATGGCCAAACGACCTGTGTGCTCGCGTCCGGTTTGTGCGGCTGCCATGAGCGCATCGACTTGCTCTAAAATAATCCTTGCCGTCCTGAGGAACTCGCGGCCCTCCGGCGTCGGCTTCACCCCGACGCTGGAACGCTTGAACACCATAGTGCCAATCGAGTCCTCAAGTTGACGAACACTTCGGCTAACCTGTGATTGGCGAAGCAGCAAGAGACTCGCTGCTTGCCGAAAGCTGCCAGTATCCGCCGCGATAACCGCAAGTCGCAACCTTTGTAGATCAACACCTAGCCGTCGGGCGTTTGGTGGCCGCCTGTCGTTCGCCATGGTTCTCTCTGCCATGTTCTCGTGTTCAATAACTCGTGTGAAGGGGACACAGCGAGACATCGGCTTCATGCGTCGCTAGGGGTATTTCGCAGAGGCTGTACAGTAATGTCTCAGGCAGCCATGAATGCAACTGGCGCCCATAGCACGGGTCCTTGCAGTCCACCTGCGGTATGCACGCGCGCCAACGCTTCTGACGAGATCTCGAGATAGCCTGCAACTGCCAACGTGCTGCCGAGCGGGCGAGGCTTACCTAGTCGCCGCAGAGGCCATCCGGCCCGGCGCAAGATCCGCTCCATCCGGACATCGGTTACAGTGACGATCTCGGTCAGCTGTCGCGACAATCCGAACTCGATCATGCCCGCGAAAAGTTCGTAAGTGGCCGTTGCTAGGCCGTGAGCCCCCTTGGGCGCGTCGGTAGCAACATCAAGCGCAAAGCGGCTGCTTTCCCAAACAGTAGGGCTAGCAGGAGAGCAAGCTCCGTCCAGGAGAACGGGAAAAGTATCGCGAAGCATCGTAGGGCCGGTCGAAGGAAGTAGGCGCACGCAGCCTTGTACTCGATTGTCGCTTGCTCGCTGGATCAAATAGGCGGGACGAAGCGCGTCGAATTCGTCAATCTCCATATCATTACTGAAATGGACATCCCAATCTAGCCGTTCCTTAAACACGCGGTACCGTAGACGATGCATTTCAGTAACTGTTCCAATAAAGTTACCACAGTGATCAGGTGTAATGAGTTGCATCATGTACCGCCTCCGGCTCTGGGACCAATAACGGCCATTGAAGGCGAGCAAGGTGATTGAGTCACCTCCCGCAACTAAGGGATGCGAATATGCAAATGAGTCATTGTTCAAACGATTTGAATGCCGCGAAGCGGGCCACTGCCTGCACGATTGTACGCACACCTAATTTGATTTTTGCGTTTTCAAGATAAGTCGCGACCGTGTGTCTCGAAAGGCCGAGAATAATTCCGATTTCCCAAGCGGATTTACCTTGCGCAGCCCATTCTAGACATTCCGTTTCGCGTGGCGATAGCGCCGCGCCAATAATGAGCCGAGCGCTGCCTTTCCCCCGCCGCGCGTGTGCGTGAAAATACATCGCCATAAGCTGCAACACACGTGCGTGTTCATTAATGATCCGGTCGAACTGCGGTCGTCGCTCGCCTGCCGCAAATGTCACCGCCGCAACTGGGCCGCTGTCGCTGTGGATCGGGATCGTGAAACCACAACGAATGCCGAACCTCGCGGCCTCCTCAAACAACTCTTGAGAACTTGATAGCGCAAATGAGCCGAATCCAAGCCCCCATTCGAAAGGTTCGGGATGGCCGAGCGCCCGACTAATCACAGGGTCGAAGCGCTCGTAGTGGCGTTGCAAATAATGCGTCGTCCAAGCGGCTGGATAATTTGAGATCAACTCCGGCCGGTCTCCTGCTTTTTCCGGCATGGAGAGGTAAGCGAAGCAATTCAGATCGAGCCCAGCTGCCGCCTGCGACATGGCATCGCGAAGGGCATCAGAGCTCGTCGCTCCCAAAAGGGAATCAATAAAGTTCTGGAATATCCGATGCATGAATCGGGGTGACCTGCTTCCGGAGATACTGATGCTTGAGCGGTAGTTCCGCTGCTCGCATACAGTTCGGACCACTTAACCCATTCGTCATGCCTTGACCCTCCACTACCAATCTCGTGATCCATCCGAAGAACGCGAAGCTTGTGGTCATATCTCTCTAAAGCTGTGCGTCGACTCAAGTAGAGATGGTCGCAATCGGTTAAACCGCTATTCTTTCGAATTATCTTTAAGCCGCAGGGATTGCTACTTCGCATGACTTTGCGATTATTGATCGGAAGAAAGTGCGCTAGAGCCAAGGCTGGTTGACCGTGTTGCTTTGATACAAAGATCTCTAGATTTATCTCCGGGCTAGCCGATATCTTCGCCCATCAACGCGGAAGTGATAAATTCAAGAAAGGTCTCGTAAGAAGTCGTTCTCTGTGCCCACGCTTTAGCGCTCGAACGATTAGAAATCGAGTGCTGTACGATCAATAGCGGAAACTCGATTACAGCCGCACAGGCCCATTGTGGTCACAAATTCTCTGGCGATAATGTCGATCGACTTCTGGACACCGGCCTCGCCACCGGCGCCGAGGCCGTGAATGTATGCGCGTCCGATCATGCAAGATTTCGCGCCCAGCGCGATGGCCCGAAACACGTCTTGTCCGGAACGGATGCCGCCGTCGAACATGATTTCGGTCCGATCGGCAACGGCGTTTATAACTCTCGGCAAAATCTCAATCGATGCGCGCGCGCCATCGAGCTGTCGACCGCCATGGTTCGATACCACCAGCGCGTCCGCGCCGCAGTTTGCTGCCAGCGCCCCGTCCTCCGCATCAAGGATTCCCTTAATGATCAGCTTGCCGGGCCAGATTGATCGGACCCATTCGACGTCCTTCCAGCTCAGCGAGGTGTCAAACTGTGACGCAGCCCATGTTGAGATCTTTGTGATGTTCTCGCACCCTTTGATATGGCCGACGATATTGCCAAATGTCCGGCGCTTACCGCGCAGGATGCCGGCGACCCATGCCGGACGAGTACCGAAATCTAGCACCTTCGACAGGGTCCATTTCGGCGGGACCGACATCCCGTTCTTGATGTCTTGATGCCGCTGTCCTGGGACCTGCAGATCGACTGTCAGTACAAGTGCACTGCATTTCGCGGCCGCCGCGCGCTCGACGAGCGATTTGATGAAGCCGCGATCCTTCATGACATACAGCTGAAACCAGAACGGACTGCTGACATTGGCCGCCACATCCTCGATTGAGCAGATCGACATGGTCGATAGCGTAAACGGAATGCCCGCAGCTTGAGCGGCACGACAGGCATGGATTTCACCATCGCCATATTGCATCCCGGTAATGCCGACCGGTGCGAGGATGAGGGGCAAGCTGGCTTTCTCTCCGAGGATCTCAGTGGATGGATCGCGGTCGGACACATCGACCAGCACGCGCTGGCGAAGCTTGATGCGCTGAAGCTCTGCGACATTCGCGTGCAGCGTGCTCTCCGAATAGGAGCCGCGGTCGCAATAGTCGAAGAAGGCCTTCGGCACCTTGCGTCGATGCAGCTGGCGCAAATCCTCGATGCAAGTCACGTTCTTCACGGTCGAAATCCTCATCTCGTGCCCGAAGCTCTGCTGGAAGGCTTCGAACGTTCTCGCGGGATAATCGCATAGCAGAATTTGCAGGGCCAGATATAAATGATACGACTGTCCACTGAATGGACTTTTCTTTTCTTGACCGGAGTTGTCCCATGACGAATGACTACCCGCATGTTTTGCTGCACATAGATGGCCGCTGGCGACCGTCCGGTTCCGGGCGGACAATTCCGATCGTCAATCCGGCCACCGAAGAGGTGATCGGCACCGTTGCTCATGCCGACCGATCGGATCTGGAAGAGGCGGTGTCCGCGGCCGAGAAGGGCTTCAAGGTCTGGCGCGCGATCTCATCCTATGAGCGCTCGAAGATTATGCGGAAGGCTGCCGATCTGATGCGCGAGCGCGCCGACAGCATTGCCCGGGTGATGACGATGGAGCAGGGCAAGGTGCTTGCGGAGGCCAAGGTCGAAACGATGACCGCCGCCGACATCATCGAGTGGTTTGCGGAAGAGGGGCGCCGCGCTTACGGGCGGATGATCCCGGCCCGTCTGCCGGGCGTGTATCAGATGGCCATCAAGGAGCCGGTCGGCCCCGTTGCCGCATTCACTCCATGGAATTTCCCGATCAATCAGGTGGTGCGCAAGTTGAGCGCTGCTCTCGCGGCAGGCTGCTCGATCATCGTCAAGGCGCCGGAAGAAACACCGGCCTCACCAGCCGAATTGATCAGGGCCTTTGTCGATGCCGGCGTTCCGGCTGGCGTCGTCAATCTAGTCTATGGCGTGCCGTCCGAGATTTCCGAATTCCTGATCCCACATCCGGTGATCCGGAAGATGTCGTTCACGGGATCGACCCGGATTGGCAAACAGCTGGCAGCGCTCGCCGGCGAGCACATGAAGCGCGCGACCATGGAACTCGGCGGTCATGCGCCGGCGATCGTGTTCGACGATGCGGATGTCGATGCGGCGGCGAAGATCATGGTGGCCGCGAAATTCCGCAATGCCGGGCAGGTCTGTATCTCGCCCACGCGCTTCCTAGTGCAGGAAGGTGTTTACGATCGGTTCGTAAAGCGCTTTGTCGAGGGCGCCAGTGCCCTCAGGGTGGGTAACGGATTGGATGCGGCATCGACCATGGGCGCTTTGGCGAATTCTCGGCGCGTGGCGGCCATTGAGGGCCTGGTTCAGGATGCGAGGGCGCAGGGTGGGACCATCGCCACCGGCGGCAATCGCGTCGGTAACAAGGGCTATTTCTTTGAGCCCACGGTGATCACCGACATCTCGACATCGGCGCAAGCCATGAATGACGAGCCGTTCGGGCCCCTAGCGCTCATCACGCCGTTCGCCAAGTTCGACGACGCCATGGAAGAGGCCAATCGTCTGCCTTACGGGCTTGCATCCTATGCGTTCACCGGTTCGGCCAAGACCGCAACCGCCGTGAGCGCATCGATTGATGCGGGGATGATGTCGATCAACAGTTTCGCGCTCGCTTTGCCCGAGACACCGTTTGGCGGCGTCAAGGAGTCCGGCTACGGCGCCGAAGGCGGCATTGAAGGGCTCGATGCTTATCTGTCGACCAAATTTGTAAGCCAGGTCGGCGTCTGAGCCGATAAGCATCCTGAGCGGCCACCCGGTGGGTGGCCGTTTGACCTTAGGCCGCCGCGACGCCGCGGAGTTTTGCGACAAGCGCGGCGGCGTCGGCCGGGACCATATCTCCGCGCCACGCCACATGAAGGTCGCTTCGCGCTAGCACAAGCTTGTGGCGATAGGCGTCTGGAATGTTGTCGGCGTCGATGTCGAGCAAGACCATCGGCACGCCTTGCGCCTGCGCGGGGGTCATCAGCGGATCGACGTCCACCTCTGCTGAGAAGCGCAACAGCGTATAATACGGCCCGAACGCATCGTAGAGCGAGCGACCGTCCTTCAGCCAGAGGTGCGGGACCCGGGCGCCCGGAGCAGTCGAGGGTGTGAAAGCGCCCATCGAATAGGGCGGTGCCGCCTCGCCGTCATAGGCGATGATCGGTGACTGATCGTAGAAATACCCGAAATTCAGGCCGGCGCAGCAATATTGCTGAACATTGAGGTCATAGACCGAACGGCCCATGGTCGCGCGCAGGGCCGCGGCGTCGGCCGTATCGGCTTCGATCTCCGGCGGGATGGTGCGCCGTGTCTTGTTCATCTCGATCGCGTGGTTCATCGCGAAATGCGACACCTGATCGGTGATCGGCATGCGTTCGGCTTCATAGGCGCCGAGAATATCCGTATCGGCCCAGCCGCGCAGCACGCTGGCCAACATCCAGGCCAGATTTGTCGCATCGGCAATGCCGGCATTCATGCCATAGCCGGCATAGGGCACCCACAGATGGCTGGCATCGCCGCAGATGAAGACGTGCCCCTGTCTGAACTTGTCGGCCATCAGGCGGCGGCCGATCCAGTCTTCCTTGCTGATCGTTTCATATTCAAACGATGCATCGACACCGAGAATGGTGCGAATCGCCTGATCGCGGTCGATGCCCTCGAAATCCTCGATGCCGTCGCGCAGATAGGCATGGACCAGCCATGTGGACAGGCCGTCGATGGCATAGACATTTCCGGGGTGGCGGGGATTGAGCGCAAACGTCGCCCAGGCAGGCACGTCGCCGCGCTGTTCGAGCATGCCGCGCAGGCTCGGCGCACGAATATAGGTGGACTGAACGCGTTGCAGCACCGGATCGCCGCTCAGCGTCGCGCCGATGCCCTTGCGCACCATCGAGGCGCCGCCATCACAGCCGATCATGTAACGGCAGCTGATGTCGATCTCTGTGTCGTCATCGAGATGGCGTGCCTGCGCAGTGACATGGTCGGCACTCTGATCGAATGCGACAAGCGCGGTCCGATTGAGGATGCGGACATCCGGTTGCGCTTCCAGATGATCGAACAGCACCGGTTCGAGATAGATCTGGTTGATCCGATGCGGAGGCTCCGGCGTTGGCCACCAGGTGTCCGGTCCATCCTTGGCCGTATAGCGGTCATTGCGGCACGGGATTGGAATGCGGGTGAGTTCGATGCCGAGAAAGGACGTGCGATAGGCGATGTCATTGGGATAATCGGCGGGCAGGCCGGTGTTGCGGACTTTGTCGACCACGCCGAGGCGACGGAAGATCTCCATGGAGCGCGCCGCGACGTGATTGCATTTGACGCTGGGCAGTTCGCCGCGGCTGCGCCGCTCGAGCACGATGACCTTGACGCCGCGTTGCGCGAGATCGGTGGCCAGGACCAGGCCGACCGGGCCGGCGCCGACTACCAGCACATCGGCGTGAAGTTTCGTTGCCGTCATTTGTCTCCGTCCCTTGCTCGATAATGACGTGTCGCGTTAGGCGGACACGTTTGCTGCGACACAATCGTAGCGGAAAAGCCAGTCATAGCGATCGCGGACTTTGTCTTCATTCCATTGCGTCGAGACATAGCGATGGGCGTCGTCGCGATCGAGCAGCGTTTCGTTGTGAAAAAGCTGACGGTTACGGTCCGCCAGTTCAACGCATTTGTTGGCGCGCGGCAGCCGCAGCGTCTCGTAGCTGGTCACAGCCGCGGCGATGTCGGCTGGATACTCCGCGATGCAGCGTGCGATGATCAGGCCGTCCTCGATCGCCATCACCGCCCCCTGGGCCATGAACGGCAGCATCGAATGGGCAGCGTCGCCGAGCAGCACGGTGCGCCCCCTCGACCAGGATTGCAGCGTCGGCCGGCTCATCAATGCCCATCGGTAATGGACATCGATGCTGTCGATCAAGGCGTGCACGTCGTCGTGCCAGCCGGCGAAATCCGCCGAACATTGCTCGCGGCTGCCCTTCGCCGTCCAAGACTCGGTGGTCCAGTCGTCGGTTTCGACGACGCCGACGAAGTTCATCAACTCACCGCGCCGCAAGGGATAGGTGACGACATGACGTCCGGGGCCGACCCAATTACACCCGACCGGCGCGCGCAGTCGATCGGGCAGCTTGGCGGCTTCGACCACGCCGCGCCATGCGATGCATCCGGTGAAGACCGGATTGGTCTGTCCGACCACGTGCGATCTGACGCGGGAATGGATGCCGTCGGCTCCGATCAGCAACCGTCCCGCTACGGTCAGGCCGTCCTGCAGGACGGCGGTGACGGTGTCAGCATCGTCGATGACATCCGTGACCTTGGCATTCAGCCGGATCGCGCCCGGCGCCGCGGCGTTGATGGCATTGGCCAGCACCATCTGCAGATCGCCACGATGAAACATCAGATAGGGGTAGCCATATTCGGCGAGCGATGTTGCTCCAAGATCGAACAGGGACCAGCTCTCGCCGCTGTTCCAGAGCCGAATCTGCTTGGCGCTCGGCGTGACTGCGACGTCGGATAGTGCAGCCTCAAGTCCGAGATCATACAGCACACGCGTGCCGTTCGGACTGATCTGGACGCCGGCGCCCAGTTCGCGCAGCTGCTCGGCCTGCTCCAGAAGGATGACCGGGATGCCCCGACGAATGAGCGCCAGGGCTGCGGTCAATCCTCCGATGCCGCCACCGGCGATCAGGATCTGTGCTTCATCCATATTTTTGCTCCGGTGGACGATTGCTGTCTTACGACGAATGCTCGGGAAGGAATTTCCCGGGATTCATCGTGCCGGTGGGGTCCATAGCGTCCCGGATCCACCGCATCAATTTCAGTTCAGTGTCGCTCTTCTGGTGATGCATCTCGTCGCGATGCAGCTGCCCGATGCCGTGTTCGGCGCTCACCGTGCCGCCAAGCCGCCAGACCACCTCATTGGCGGCCTGTTCGATCGCCGCTTTCTTCGCCAGGAAAGCTGCCGCCTGTTGCTGCGGCGGCTGGCAGGCGCTGAAGTGGAGGTTGCCGTCGCCGAGATGGCCGAAAGCAAAGCAAACGACATCGGGAGCGATGCGGGAAATTGCATCGACGAGCTGATGATACAGATCCGGAACACGGCCGAGGGGCACGGCAAAATCGAAACGGACGGAGGCGCCGAGATGACGATGCAGGTCGGAGAACGAGTCCCGGATCTCCCATAGCCGAGCTTCCTGCGCGGACGATTGTGCTACAATCGCGTCGGCGCAGATGCCGTCTTCGAGTGCCTGCGATACCGCGACCTCAAGCGTTTCGCTGACGTCCATTTGCCCGGCCAGACGACACAGAATGTACCATTCGGACGACAAGTCGATCGGCGGTTGACAATTAAGTAATTTATCACAGCTCCCGCGAATGCCCATCGCGGGCAAAAGCTCAATGGCCGAGAGTTGGCCGCTTGCCGTTCCCATCATCAGTTCACTGAAAGCTGTGGCCGCTTCCAGTGACGCCAACGCGACCAACGCCGTCGCACTCGTCTTCTCTTCGGGATGCAGCTTCAATGACGCGGCGGTGATAATTCCGAGCGTGCCCTCGGATCCGACGAAGAGGTTCTTCAAATCGAAGCCCGAATTGTCTTTGCGAAGGCTGCGGAGGCCAGACCAGAGCGAACCATCGGGCATAACGACTTCGAGTCCCAGAGTGAGGTCTCGGCATGAGCCGTAACGCACCACGCCCATGCCGCCAGCATTTGTGGCCAACGCGCCTCCGATCGTTGCAGAGTCGCGCGCCCCGAAATCCAGCCCGAAATGTCGACCTGCCGATCTTGCGGCGTACTGAATGCTGGCAATGGTACAGCCGGATTCGGCGGTGATCGACCATGCGGATGGATCGATGTGGCGGATCGCATTTAAATTTGTGGTCGAGAGAATGATCGAGGGTGAGCCTGACGGTGCGGGAACGGCACCGCCGCAAAGCGATGTGTTGCCACCCTGTGGCACAACCGCGTAGCCGCACGTACCGGCGAAGCGCATGATCTCCTGCACATCCTTGACGGTTTTCGGCCGCGCCAGTCCAACCGCGTCACCGCGATACCAGCCCCGATAATCCGCGCAATGAGATTCGATGACCGCAGGATCTGTCAGAATCAGGCTTGTTTCGACAAGCGCCGCAGCGCTGTCTGCAAGCGTTGATAAGCGCTTCTCGCCGAGGCTTTTCACCTGATCGTTCCTCCTCGATATTGAGAGAGGAAGTATCATGTGAAAGGGCGCGAGTCCAACACGTGAACTCTCGTCTCTGATCTATATGATCGGCGGCGGCGAAACTTATACCATAGTCGACGGCCCGCTAATTCACGTTAGCCGCGTGCCACCTTTGCAGGACGTTTCGTAGGTGCGGGTGCTTCGTAGCCGAGCAATGTCGAGATCCGCTGGCCGGCGTTGCGGACGAGGCGCGCGAATTCGGCGATCTTCTCTTCGCTCACGCGTGCGCTCGGCCCGTAGAGACCGACGGAACCGACGACCAAACCGCGATGATCGAAATAGGGGGCTGCAACGGCGATCGCGCCGACGAAAATCTCGCCCCGGCTGATCGTGTATCCGTTATGCGCAGCCGCGCCCAATGCGTCCTCAAGATGCAAACGTTGTTTGTCCTTCGGGAGATTTTGGAGGAATTCGGCCTGTCGTTCCGGAGGCATGAACGCGAGCATCGCTTTGCCGGTCGCGCCCTGCGCCACTTTCAGCGAGTCCCCGACGCCGCGACTGATCGACAGGACATGTCGGCTCTCGCATTCTAGGATGCAGATGCCGAGATCTTCTTCCAGCCGGAAAAGTGCAGCTGTTTCACCGGTCACGTCGCGAAGTTCCTCCAGCACGGGCCTGGCGACATTGACGACCTCAAGACCTTTCAGCCAGATATGAGACAGCTTCATCACGCCATGGGCGAGTTTGAAGCGCTGCGGATCTCCCTCTGCGTAAATCAGGCCGCGGCTCGAGAGCGTGTGCAAAAGTCGATAAAGAGTCGGACGGCTGAGATCGACGCGCTTCTGGATGTCTATGACGCTCATCGCAGGCTGATCGGCGGTGAAGCACTGCAGAATGGCAATTGCGCGATCCACTGCGCGGACGCTGGACATTCCAGCGTCCGAATCCACCGTCTCTTCGGGAGGCAATTTTTTCAGTTTGGCCATCTCATCCTGCGAAGTATCTGCGATGCTGCAGAGTGCACAGTACTAGATGGACCGAGGGAGCGACAGCCTAACGATCGAGCATTTAGTTGAAAACGCTCAAAATTTCCGGATCACCCTTTGTTCGAGGTGCGGACTCCGCTCAAAAAAGGCGTTAAGAAGGAAAGTGATCCTGCTCAACGCCGCTTGGAACGTGGTTTTGTCCTAGATCCGCG
This sequence comes from Tardiphaga sp. GW822-FHT04G09, assembly GCF_058800725.1. Taxonomy (NCBI): domain Bacteria; kingdom Pseudomonadati; phylum Pseudomonadota; class Alphaproteobacteria; order Hyphomicrobiales; family Nitrobacteraceae; genus Tardiphaga; species Tardiphaga sp. GW822-FHT04G09. The sequence goes on from NZ_JBXAMO010000012.1 coordinate 58,092, forward strand.
TTGTTAGAATCAATACTGGGCTACCCCGTTTTTAAGCAAACCGATACCATCAGCTTCGACTTCCACGGCATCACCCGGCTTCAGCCATACCGGGGGGTCCATGCGTGCACCGGCTCCGGTTGGCGTTCCCGTAACAATGATGTCGCCAGGGACCAAGGTGGTAAATGTCGAAATGTAGGAAATCAGCATCCTGAACGGGAAAATCATTCGGCCGGTCCGATCGTTCTGGCGCACCTCGCCATTCACCCGCGTGGTAAGTTGGATGTCGGCGATCTGTGCTTCACTGGCGAACGGTACCAGCCATGGTCCGATTGATCCCGATGCATCGAAGTTCTTGCCCTGGGTCACGTTGAACTTGGCATGCCGCACCCAGTCGCGCACCGTGCCTTCATTACACAATGTCAGCGCGGCGACGTGATCCAGCGCACGATCCTCGGTGATCTTGCGGCCGGCCTTGCCGATGACAAGAACGATTTCGCCCTCGTAATCCAGCTGCGGGGATTCGGTCGGGCGAACCAGTGGCTGGTAATGCCCGGTGAATGACCGTGCAAAGCGCGGAAACAGCGACGGCTTCGACGGCGCGGCCTGGCCGTCCTTGTACTCTTCATTGCGGTCGGGATAGTTGACGCCGACGCAGATGATCTTCTCCGCGTTCGGCACCGGCAAGACATGCTTGAACTGATCGGGACCGATGTCTTCCGACAGTCCTGCAGCGGCCTCGACCAGCTGCGGCAACGCGCCGTCCGTCAGGGCGTCTTTCAGGGTTGGCCAGCGATCGGCATGCCTAGACGACAGGTCAATAAAGCCGCGATCGGTTGGCACGCCGTAAATCAGCTTTTTATTCGACTGCACCGTTGTGATGCGACCGTGTTGATTGCTCATTCTGCATCCTTCTGTGGGAAGCATCCGCGCACAATACGCCGATGCTTCGGATTATCACGGTGCGACGATGGGTTGGGCGGCAAGGACCGATGCGCGAACATCCGCACCATCGAACTGGCTGCCTTCCTCGAACCACGATTTTGGTGCGGGTGCGCCCCACAATGTCTGTCGCTGCGGGTCTTTCAGATCCCACTTGATCGGTTCGAGGTCGGGATCCACGGTCTGATAGTCCGAACAGTAGATCTCGATGCGATGTCCATCGGGATCACGAATATATAGGAAGAACGCATTGGAAATACCGTGGCGTCCCGGGCCACGCTCAATATTGTCGACCCAGCCAGTCGTCGCCATCAGATCGCAAAGATCGATGATGTTGAGCGGGGTGGGGACCCAGAACGCAGTGTGGTGCAGACGGGGGCCGCGTCCGTTGGTAAATGCAATGTCGTGCACGCCACCTTTGCGATGCGTCCAGGCGGCCCATAGACGTCCGGTTTCCTCATCTTCCGTATACTCGGTCACTCGGAAGCCGATCTCATTATAGAATGCGACCGAAGCATCGACATCGGGCGAGAAGCAGTTGAAGTGATCGATACGGAGCGGCTTCACGCCTTTGTATAGAGCGTATTTCTGATGGATCGGGGCAAGGCGGTCCATTTTCGCGTAGAACTCGAGCGGGATGCCATGCGGATCGCGGGTCCGGAATGTCCGCGACTGATAGGGGCGCTCGATCCAATCGACCGGAAGCTCCTTTGCCTTGAAGAAATGCGCGGCCTTCTCGAGGTCCTCGTCGGAGAAGACCTTGAATCCGAGCTCGCCAGCGACGGCGTTGCCTGCCTTCTTGAGCACGATGCAGTGATGGCCACGCTCTTCGAGGGCGCGAAGATAGATGGTGTCGGCGGTTTCGTCCGTTACCTGCAGGCCGAGCGTGTCGACATAGAACGCGCGCGACCGTGCGAGGTCGGTCACCGACAGTTCGATGTGGCTGAGGCGAATGATGTTGAAGGTCGGAGTTAAATTTGGTTTTGGAATCGGCATCGGTGCGTCCTGATCAGAGAGCGAGTTTCTGGATAGGCTGGGGAACGGTGGCAAAAGCGATGTTCTTCGTCTCCATATAGAAATCGAATGACCAGTCGCCGCCGTCGCGGCCAATGCCGGATTCTTTGGTGCCGCCGAAGGGCGATGGAAGATGGCGCACATTCTCCGAGTTCACCCAGATCATGCCCGCATTCAGCCCGTTCGAGAAACGGAATGCGCGCGTCACATCGGATGTCCAGAGATAACCGGTGAGGCCATATTTGGTGTCGTTCGCAATGCTGAGGGCTTCGGTTTCGTCCTTGAACGAAATGGCGCTGAGCACCGGTCCAAAGATTTCCTCTTGGGCAATGCGCATGTCGTTACGGACGCCGGTGAACAGCGTGGGAGCCACATAGCAGCCGCCGCCGGGGCCATTCACCTTCTCGCCGCCAGCAGCAAGCGTCGCGCCGCCCTGACGCCCGGCCTCGATCAGCTCCAGCACCTTGCGTTCATGGACCGGGTGGATCAGCGGGCCGACGACCGTCTTGGGATCGAGCGGATGTCCGACTGGAATGCGCTTGGCCTTGTTCGCCACCAGCTTGGTGAAGGCGTCATAGACATTTTCCTGCACCAGCAGGCGCGATGACGAGGTGCAGCGTTCGCCGTTCAGCGAGTAGATCATGAACACTGCCGCATCGGCGGCGCGTTCGAGATCGGCATCGTCGAACACGATCACGGGGTTCTTGCCGCCGAGCTCGAAATGGACGCGCTTCAGCGTATCGGCGCCTTGCTTCATGATCATCGAGCCGGTGCGGCTCTCGCCAACGAAACCGATGGCCTTGATATCCGGATGTTCGGTGAGCGCTCTGCCGGCTTCCTCGCCGAGCCCGTTGACCAGATTCCACACGCCCTTCGGCAGTCCGGCTTCTTCAGCGATTTCGACTAGCAGCCTGGCGGTGAGGGGAGAGAATTCGGCCGGCTTGTGGACAACCGTGCAACCCGCGGCAAGCGCCGGCGCGATTTTCCAGGTCGACAGCATGAACGGCGTGTTCCACGGCGTGATCACGCCAACCGGGCCGATTGGCTGCCGGGTCGTCATGTTCACCTGACCCGGTGCCTGCAATGCGCGACCATCGCGCGCTTCGGGCGCGCGGTCGGCGAAGAAACGGAAGTTCTCGGCACCGCGCAGCGCCGCCTTGGCCATGAATTTCAGCGACTGTCCGGTGTCCATACATTCGACGAATGCAATTTCCTCCGCACGCGCGACGATCGCATCCGCCACCTTGTGCAGGATGGCCTTGCGCTTCTGTCCGTCGATTGTAGCCCAGGACTCGAACGCATTGCGTGCAGCAGCGACTGCAGCGTCGACATCTTCGCGCTTGCTGCGTGCAACCTTTGCCAGCACCGACAGGTCGATGGGGGAGATCGTCTCGAACGTCTCGCCGTCGCGCGCTGCAACAGGCTCACCATTGATATGATTGAGGACGCCGTTTTCCTTAAAACGCGCCAGATAACCGTTTGCCTTGCTCAGGTTTTCTTCAAGTGACGCCATCATTCCGATCCTTCTTCGAGCGTTCGCATCCCAGATGTTTAACATGTTAAGCAAATTGGCGTGCTCATCCGCAACCGCCGGATTTGCGAGGACAGTCACGCGATAACTTGACTTCTCTCAATTCTCTAAATATTAGAAAATGACAATGATGTCCATAGAATGGACATTGGGGGAATGGAAACGGTTCCAAGTCGGGAAGAGACCTCTGGCAAGAGGTCGTTAGGTCAACCGACCTCCGACCTGAGCACCGATACTTTGCGTGCAGATTTCGCTGGTCATCAGCGTCATTTGCGAAAGTCGGAGGAGAGTTGGATGGCCTTGCAATCGCCGAACGCAGTTAAGTATCGGCAAGACCGCGTCCTGACGCCGGCGTTTGCCAGAATCCGTTTCAATGACGTCCACAAGCAGTTTCGCGCGGGAAACCGGGTCTTCAAGGCCATCGATGGGGTTTCGCTCGAAATCCCCGACGGCTCGTTCTTTGTCATTGTCGGCCCCAGCGGCTGCGGCAAGACCACATTGCTGCGCATGCTCGCCGGTCTCGAACGTCCAAGCATGGGATCGGTTGAATGCGCCCAGACCAATGGTCAACCGCCGCGCATGTCCATGGTGTTTCAGGGCGATGCGATCTTCCCGTGGATGACGGTGTGGGACAACACCGCCTATGCATTGAAGCTACGCCAGGCGCCGAAGGCCGAAATCAACGACATTGTTGGTCACTATCTCAATCGCACCGGTCTGACGAAATTCGCCCAAGCCTATCCGCATCAGCTTTCGGGCGGCATGAAGCAGCGCGTGTCGATTGCTCGCGCATTCGCCAATGATCCCGAAATCCTGCTGATGGACGAGCCATTCTCCGCACTCGATGAGCAGAACAAGACGTTGCTGCAGGACGAGCTGCTGAAGATCTGGGACGGAACGGGAAAGACCGTGCTTTTCATCACACATAGCGTCGATGAGGCGGTCACACTTGGCGACAAGATCATGGTGATGACCGCAAATCCCGGGCGCATCAAGGCAATCGAAGATGTCTCGTTCCCGCGCCCGCGCAATGTCATCGATCTGCGCGCGCAGCCTGAGTATGGCGAGATGGTCTATCGGATCTGGGGCCATCTCCGCGACGAAGTGCAGCAGGCGCGACGATTGAGCGAAGCGAAGGAGATTGGAGCATGAGCCTTGCGAATGAACGATCCGATTTCGTAGCGATCGCCACGGCCCCGAAAGGCGAGGGGCGCGGATTGCGCATCGGTGGTCTTTTTGCCGAGCGCTTGATGACCATCGTGTCACCCATAGCGCTTTTGCTGATTTGGGAATGCTGTGGGCGTCTGGGCTTTCTCGATCAGCGATTTTTTCCGGTGCCATCGACGATCTTCGAGGCGCTTGGCCGCGCCGCGCAGTCGGGCGCGCTGTGGAAGAACACTTATGCCAGCTTGCAGAGGCTGGGGATTGGCTTCGTCGTCGGCGGTGTCCCGGCGCTGATCATCGGCGCGACGATGGGCCTGTCAAGAACGTTCCGGATCATCGTCGATCCGTTGATCGCCGCCACATATCCGATCCCGAAGAGCGCGATCCTGCCGCTGCTGCTGCTGATCTTCGGTCTTGGTGAAGGCTCCAAGATCGCCATGGTCGCGATCGGTGTGTTCTACCCGGTCGTGATCAACACGCTCGCCGGCGTGCTTTCCATCAACAAGGTCTATTTCGAGGTCGGAAAACACTTCCGCGCCGGCCGCTGGCAGACTTTCAGAACCATCGCGCTGCCGGGTGCTCTGCCGCTCATCATGACCGGCATCAAGCTCGGTCTCGGCCTGGGTCTGGTTCTGATCGCGCTGGCCGAGATGGTCGGGGCGAGCGAGGGCCTTGGCTACATGATCTGGAATTCGTGGGAACTGATGTCGGTCGACACGATGTATGCCGGAATTCTGGTCATCGCGCTGATCGGCTTCCTGCTGACGGTCATGCTGAATGAAATCGAACGTTTGATTGTTCCTTGGGCTTCGAACCGCTAAGTATCATTGGAGGACAATGTGCTCGACCGTAGAACCTTCTTGCTTTCGTCTCTTGCTACGACTGTGTCCATGCCTGCATGGAGCTTGCCTTCGGCGCCGGTGACGATGATCGTGCCGTTTGCGCCTGGAGCCTCCGCCGACGGAGTCGCGCGGCTGGTCGGCAGTCACTTCTCGGATGGTGGCAAGGCCACCGTGGTCGTGGAAAATCGACCGGGAGGCGGTGGAGCGACCGGCCTGATCGCGGTGTCGCGCGCGAAGCCGGACGGTCTGACGGTCGGCATCGGCGCAACAGGCGCCATGGTGATCAATCCGCATGTGGAGGGCGCGCCGAAATTCGATCCGCTCACCCAGCTCAAGGCAATCGCCAAGCTGGTCGACATTCCGCTGGTTCTGGTGGCGTCGCCGTCGTCGGGCCTGAAGACCATCGATGACGTCGTTACGAAATCGAAAGCGAGCAGCGATGGGTTCAACTTCGGCTCGACTGGCGTCAACTCATCGCAGCATCTGTCGATCGAACTTCTCAAGCAGATAACCGGTGCGCGTCTGACTCATGTGCCCTATCGGGGCAGTTCGCCCGCGGTCACCGATCTGCTCGGCGGCCAGCTGACGCTGGCCTGCGTTGATCTGACCTCGGCCACCGAACATATCAAAGCTGGTACTCTGGTCGCGATCGGCGTCACGGCGAACAAGCGCTATTCGTCGGCACCGGACATCAAGAGCTTTGCGGAGCAGGGTATCCCGAATTTCGACGTCCCGGCCTGGCTCGGCATATTCGCGCCGGTCGGCGTCCCCGAGGATGTGATTGCGGATTATGCGCGTGAACTGTCCGCTGCGACGTCAGATGCGACCGTGAAGTCCCGCATCGCAACGCTCGCCTGCGAACCGGCATTTCTCGGCTCGAACGATTTTGCGGCGTTCCTCGCCACTCAATCCGGGAAAATGAAGAAGGTCGTCGAGGCGGTGGGGGCGAAGTAGCCCCCATCACTTTTTATGCGGTGGCCGCGGCGCCGTGAACGACGTGGTATTCCAGGCACTCTTCCAGGCCAAACTTGCCGTTTTCGCGGCCGTAACCGGACCTCTTCACACCACCGAACGGCGCAAGGAAATTCTGAGGTGCGCCGTTGACGTTGACCTGGCCGGTGTGGAAGCGCTGTGCGATCCGCACCGCCGCCTGGTGGTCCGCGGACCATACGCTTCCGGACAGGCCGTAAGCGGTGCCATTGGCGATGGCGACGGCCTCGTCCTCATCACGATAAGCGATCACCGACAGGACCGGACCGAACAACTCTTGCTGCGCGACCTTCATCGACGGCTTGACGTCGAACAGCACTGTCGGCTGCACGAAAAAGCCCTTCTGCGGCAATGATACATTCGGGCTTCGCAATGCCGTAGCGCCTTCGGTCACGGCCTGTGCAACCTCGGCTTCGATGTGAAGCTGCTGCCGCCGGGTGGCGACGGGGCCGAGACGCGACGTCTCCAGCGCAGGATCGCCGCAGGTCCAGTTCTCCAGCTCTTTCGCGCAGATCTCTTTCACCGCGCCGACCAGGCTTTCGGGAATCAACAGGCGCGTCTGGGCCACGCAGGTCTGGCCGCTGCTCGCGAAACAGGACAACAGTACCGCGGGGATCGCGCGATCGAGCGGAGCGTCGGCGCAAATGAGCGCAGCGGACTTTCCGCCGAGTTCGAGCACCACGCGTTTCCCGTGACGGCCCGCAGCCTCTGCGACGGCGAGGCCAACGCGCTCAGAGCCCGTGAAACTGATCATATCGATGTCAGCATGGCCGCACAAAGCAGCGCCGACGTCTGCCTCGCCCCAGATCAGGTTGAATGCGCCGGCAGGCACGCCGGCGGCCTTGAGCGCGTCCGCGAACAGAACGGCAGTGGTCGGGGCGAGTTCGCTGGCCTTGAGCACGACCGTGCATCCGGCTGCCAGCGCAGGGATGACTTTGGCCACGATCTGGTGGAGCGGAGCATTCCACGGGGTGATCGCTGCGATCACACCGACGGGGACCCGGCTGACCAGCGACGTGCCCATGAATTCCGACCACTTCATCGCCTTCATCGCCTCGATGGCGACAGCGCCGTTCTGGAGCGGCATCGGCAGCAGCAGTCGGCGCCCGAGCCATGTCGGAATGCCGACCTCGTCGGTCATGCAGGCAATGAACGGCTCGGACCGCGCCTTCATCTCCTCCATGCAACGTTCGAGAATGACGGCGCGCTCGGCGGGCGCAACCGCGCGCCAGGCGGATAGCGCTTGCCGTGCAGCGGTGACCGCCGCATCGACATCGTCGTTCGAGGCATGACGGACCGTTGCGAATTCGGCCTCGGTGGTCGGATTGGTCAGGGTTGTGTGACCGCTCCCGCGGGCTGCAGACCAATCGCCTGCAATGAAATTATTCGCAAATGAATGCATGGAAAACCTCTGCACGGTATCAGCGTGGCTTGGAGGCGAAGGGCGGCGGCACCAGTCGCAGCAGATGCCACGGGCTCGGCATCGGCTTGACCGGAATCTCGACCAGCAGTGGGCCTTTTTCGTTTCGTCGGCGATGCAGCAACGCAGCCAATTCATCCGGCGAAGTGAGCCGTGCGAATGGGATGTCGAAGGCATCGGCGAGCCGGTCGTATTTCGGATTGTGCAATTCGACGCCGAATTCGTGGCCGAACTGATCCTGCTGCATCTTGCGAACATTGCCGAAGTGGCCGTCATTGAAAACGATCACGGTGACATTGAGATTGTATTTGCTTGCGGTCGCGAGCTCTTGGATGTTCCAGCCGAAGCCGCCATCGCCATTGATGCTGACGACCATGCGATCCGGATTCGCGACGGAGGCGCCAAGCGCGGTCGGAAAACCGTAGCCGAGGGTGCCCTGATAGCCAGGTGTAATGAATGTGTTGGGCTGGTAGACGGGATAGGCAAGCCGGGCGAAATAGCCGACTTGCGTCAGTTCGTTGACGAGAATGCCGTCCTCGGGGATGCCATCGCGCAGGGCGCGAACCCAGGCGCCTTGCGGTTCGATATCCGTCATCAGGTCGCGGGCGCGGCCCCGAATGGCTTCGAAGTCGAGCGGAACGCCGGTTCGGCGATCGCAAGCCGCAGTGAGCGCCGACAAAGCCGACTTGCAGTCAGCCTGAATACCGAGGTTGCACTGGCGCGGCGCGGACCACGCATCGGCATCGAGGTTGACGAAAATGTAGGTCTTGCCGTCGGCCGGCCAGGAGGGCTTGCCCTGGGCGGTATCGACGAAGCGGCTGCCGACCACGAGAATAACGTCACTCTTGGGGAAGATTTCACGTCCTTCGAGCGTGTTGAGCGCGAGCGGGTGACGATCCGACAGTGCGCCGCGGCCGTTCTCGCCAGTCACCACCGGCATCTGCAGTTTCTCAGCCAGTTCCTGCAGCTGCGCCGAAGCGCGTGCAGCCAGCAGGCCACCGCCGACATAACAGACAGGGAATTGGGCCTTTGAAAGCAGTTCGGCGGCCTTCGCAATCGCCTGGGCGTCGGGGGCTGCCGGTTCGTTCGCGACCGGATCGCTGATGCTCACTTCGTCGGTGGTGCTCAGAATGTCATGCGAGACTTCGATGCCGACCGGGAGCGGGCGACCGCTCGTGACTTCGTGGAATGCCTTGCGGATCGTGTCGGGGACCGCGGCGACCGTATCGGCACGGCCCTGCCATTTGGTAACGGATCCCAGAATGGCCGACTGGCCACGCACTTCATGCAGCAGGCCAAGGCCCTTGCCGACCGCGGGGGAGAAGATGTCTCCGGAGATGCAGACGACGCGCGAGTTGCAGGCATAAGCGGTCGATAGACCGGCCATCGCATTCAGCAGCCCCGGGCCGGGCACCACCATGCAGACCCCGACTTTGTCGGAGGTTCTGGCATAGCCATCGGCCATATAGGATGTTGCCTGCTCGTGGCGCGTGACAACGAACTGAACCTGATCGGATACCTTCCGCAAACCATCGACCGCCCAGTCGAGCTGCACGCCGGGGACACCGAACACGTGCTGCACTCCCTCGCGCACCAGCTGGTTGGCGAGGGCATCTCCACCGGTCATCCGCATATTCTGTCACCTTCTTTAAGGGCCTAGATAGGGCAGGCCTAGCAACTTGTGAGAATGATGTCCAACAGATAGACATTGCGAGCCGTGATCGGCGCCCGTGGATCTCGCTCTGGAGTTCGCTTCTGTGACGACAGGACAACGAAAATCAGCACTCTGCCTGGATGATTTCGCTTCGCTCGCCGCCCGGCGACTGCCGCGCATGCTTCACGGCTTCATCGAGAGTGGCTCAGAGCGCGGAGCGTCCATGACCGAGAATGCAGAAAGCTTCCGGGCTTTTGCATTTCAGCCATCGGTATTGACCGGCCAGTGGGAGCGTTCGCAGGCAAGAACGATCCTGGGCCGATCCTACGCTGCTCCGTTCGGCATCGCTCCCATGGGGGCTGCGGCGCTATGCGCCTTCGAGGCGGATGTTGCGATTGCGAGCGCCGCGCAACGAGCCAATATCCCGATGATCGTCAGCGGATCATCTTTGGTGCCGATCGAGCGCATTGCGGCGCGCGCGCCGGGCGTCTGGTATCAAGGGTATCTCACGGTCGACGATGACGTGACGTTTCCGTTGCTCGATCGCGTCGCGGCTGCGGGCATCGATACTTTCGTGCTGACAGTCGATTGCCCGGTTCCTGCCAACCGGGAAGCCAATCTCCGGAACGGTTTCGACATTCCGGTTCGTCCGAGCGCGCATCTCGTGGCGCAGGCTGCAATGCGGCCGCGCTGGCTGATCTCGACCTTCCTCCGTGCTTATCTGACGCATGGTCCCATGCGGTTTTGCAATCTGCAGACCGGGCCGGGGCCGTCGATATTTGCGCGCGTGTCGCCAGGAGGAGCGCGTCGCCGCGATCGTTTTTCCTGGGAGCATTTTGCGCGCCTGCGTGCGCGTTGGCAGGGCCGTCTGGTGGTCAAAGGGATCTTGTCGCCGGGAGATGCGGCACGGGCTGTCGATGCCGGGGCCGATGCCATCTACATATCCAATCACGGTGGACGACAACTCGATGGCGCGGTGGCGCCGATCGGCGTCTTACCGGCGATTAAAGCCGCGGTGGGGCGGACTCCGGTGTTCGTCGATGGTGCAGTGCGACGCGGCACCGATGTGCTCAAGGCGCTCGCATTGGGCGCCGATTTTGTTTTCGTCGGGCGTCCGTTTCTTCACGCCGTGTCCTCGGGCGGTGAGGATATGGTCGCTCATGCCATTGATCTCTTGAAACAAGAGATCGATCGCGACATGGCGCTGATTGGCTTGGGCGCACTCGATGGGCTGCAACCGAGCATGCTGTCGCCATCATTTCAGAGCCAACGCCAGCTTCCGAACAGTTGATCCTGTTTTGAGCCGGTTGACACAGCTCAAATCGCCACCCCTTATTCGCTCACAGGAATGATTAACGTGTCCATCCAATGGACATCAAGGGAGGGTACTATGAGTCTATTGCGTTGGGGTTGGCTTGTTACGACTATTTTCGCGGCAGTCGCGCTACCGGGCCAGCGGGCGGGGCATGCAGAGGAAGTGGTGAAGATCGGAGTGCTGGGTACTACCAGCGATCTGCCGATGTATCTCGCGCAACAGGAAGGTTTCTTCAAGAATGAAGGCATCCGGCTCGATATCGTACCGTTCAAATCAGGCGCTCAGATGGTTGCGCCGCTCGGCACCGGGCAGCTCGATGCGACCGCGGGCATCGTGGCATCCGGCCTATATAATCTGTCGGGCAGGGGCGTTGATTTCAAGATCGTCTCCGATCGCGGCTCATTGCGTGCGGGTTTCGGCTACTATCGCCTATTGTTGCGCAAGGACATTGCCGAGGGCGGCAAGTACAAAACATATGCCGATCTGAAGGGGATGAAGATTGGCACCCAGTCCAGGGGTGGCCCTGCTGAGTCAACTCTTAATCAGGTGCTGAAGCTCGGCGGTCTGACCTATGACGACGTCACGCCGGTCTATCTCGGTCATGCCGATATGATTGCGGGCCTTGGCAACAAGGCGATCGATGCCGGTTTCTTCACGGAGCCTCATGCGTCAATCGCGCTTCGCAACGGATCCGGTGTCGAGATAGCAACTGGCGACAAGGTCGATACCAACGGTAATCTCGGCGTAATCATCTACGGGTCGAAATTCATGAAAGATCGCCCCGTTGCCGCAGACGCTTTCATGCGCGCTTTTCTGCGCGGATGTCGCATGGTCAACGACGCCTACAGCAAGGGCAAGCTTGATGATGGCGAATTGGGCACCAAGGTGGTCGCCGCCTATCAGAGCGCGTTCGACATCAAGGATACCGCGCTCGTGCGGTCTATGAATCCGAGCGGCTGCGATCCGAATGGTCGGCCCGATATGAACAAGCTGCAGGAAGCCTATGACTTCTTCAAGTCGCGTGGCTTGATCGAGGGCAAAACGCAAGTCAGCGATCTGCTTCAATTCGACTACGCCGACAGGGCCATGAAAGCGCTCGGTCCTTACAAGAAGCCTTGAACAACAATTTCTGCAACGTTGGGGGTTGATCGGAATCCCGCGTTGATCTATTTGGAATGGACAAGATGTCCATTGAGCGGACAAGAGACTGCGGAGGAGCCTACGTATGCGATGGTCAAAACAGCTTTATAGCGGTGCAATTGCCGCGGCAGTGGCCGGCATGGCGTTGGCGTCATCGGGAGCCTCTGCACAAGGCATCTCAGATGACACTGTCAAAATCGGTGTTCTTGGCGATTACGGCGGCGGCAAAGATCTAGGGGGGCCGGGATCGGTGACCGCCGCCAAACTCGCGGCTGCCGATTTCGACGGCAAGATCCTAGGAAAGCCGGTTGAAATTGTTTCTGCGGATCATCAGGGCAAGCCGGATACTGGGATCGCCATCGCACGTAGATGGTTCGATATCGAAAAGGTCGATGCCGTCACCGATCTCGCCGTCAGCTCGGTGGGACTGGCGGTAGCTGGACTCGCAACGCAGGCCAATCGTGCCGCGCTTATTTCTGGAGCGGCAACATCCGATCTGACCGGATCGCAATGTTCGCCCATCATCACTCATTGGGCGGACGATACTTATGCGCTTTCCAAAGGTATCGTGCCTGAAGTTGCAAAGCGGCTTGGAAAAGACTGGTTCTTCGTCGCGGTAGATTATTCTTTCGGAACGGCGATGATGCGCGATGCCACCGACGCCATCAAAACGAATGGCGGCAAGGTGCTCGGCAATGCGCGCTATCCGTACCAGACGCCGGATTTTTCGTCCTATCTCCTCACGGCTCAGTCATCGGGAGCCAAGGTAATCGCTTTGGCGAGCACTGGCGGCGACACGGTGAACGCTGTGAAACAGGCGCACGAATTTGGCATTACCGAAGCCGGACAGTCGATCGTCGGCATGCTGACTTTCATCGCCGACATTCATTCGGTCGGACTGAAAGACGCGCAGGGCATGTATCTCGCCGAACAATATTACTGGGACGAGAACGATGCGTCGCGTGCATTCGCAAAGCGTTTCTTTGACATCGAGAAGCGCATGCCGACGAAATTGCAGGCGGCGACCTATGCATCTGTGAAAAACTACTTGCAGGCGATCAAGGATGTCGGGACCGATGAGGCGAAGGTGGTCAACGCGCAGATGCGCAAGATGAACATCGATTTCTTCGGCAAGCCTGCGCATATCCGTCGCGACGGCCGCGTGATTTACGATCTTAATCTCTACAAGGTGAAGGCCCCCGGCGACAGCAAGTATCCGTGGGACTATTACGAGAAGATCGCAACGATCCCAGGCGATCAGGCGTTCCGTCCGGAAGCGGACGGCGGTTGCTCACTGGTAAACTAGCGCCGCGTGATGCGGCGTCCTCCCGAGACTGCCGGCGACATCCGTCGCCGGCATTTTTTTTGAAATACGAATCGAGGTTTGACGTGACTGATGCGAGCAGGTTCTCGCTTCAAGGACGATCGGAAAATCCGATGGCCAGTGCACGTTGCGATAAGCAAACCTGAGAATGGAGTACTGCATGACTACGACAAGTGGGATCGTGACCGAATCGAAGGTGAACTTGACCGGGCGAGTCGCAATCGTGACCGGTGCAGCTCAGGGGATTGGTGCTGTCTATGCACGCTATCTTGCTGCAGCGGGTTGTCACACGGTTGTTTCGGACGTCAATCGCGAGCTTGGAGAGAAGGTCGCAGCCGATCTTGTGCGGGACGGAGTTTCAGCCGAATTCGTTCAGATCAATGTGGGCGACGAGAGGGAAGTCACGTCCGCTGTCGATCAGGTCGCCGCCAGCCGAGGCAAGGTAGATATCCTGGTCAACAATGCCGCACTGTTTTCCGCACTGACCAAAAAGCCGTTCGAAGAAATTTCGCATGAAGAGTGGCGCACGGTCATGCTCGTTAATGTCGATGGCACGTTTCTGATGAGCAAGGCCGTCTCGCCCCACATGCGTCGCCAGAAATACGGGCGCATCATCAATATCTCCTCGACCACTTATCCGATGGGGCGGACCAGCTATCTGCACTATGTCACGTCGAAAGCTGCGGTTGTCGGCATTACCCGCTCGACGGCGCGCGAACTCGGCGAGCATGGCGTCACGGTTAATGCCATCATGCCGACGTTGATCGAAACGGGGGTGCCGACAAACGTCGTGAACGCCGCAACTTTCGACTATATTTTGGAAAAGCAGAGCATCAAGCGGACCGGTCAGCCGGAAGATCTGGCGCGGGTGCTGCTGTTCTTGGCGTCTTTCGAGAGCGGCTTCATCACGGGGCAAACGATCGCAGTTGATGGCGGCGGTATCCACCTGTGACCGGTCTTTCTAGAATGGTGCAACGCATCAGTCGGTACGCAGTGTTCCGCTGGGTGATACGGACACGGCGCCAGATTGGTCGCATCTATCGGGAAGAAGCAGCCCTCATGGCGCAGCATGATTTCGGAGCATGAGGCTGTGCCGAGGGCGGAGGTCGGGGCACGTGTTTCTCGGCCTCTCGTGCTTGACTTTGCGTCCGAATAGCACGATCTAGTTTTGAGACGAATGTCCATCAGATAGACGTGACCGAAGGGGCACCGGAATCAGCCAATGCCGACGCTTAAGATCATCAACGCCGACGGAACCGAACATGTTGTCGATGCCGAAGAGGGCATCAGCGTCATGCAGGCAGCGCTAACCAACGGGGTTCCTGGGGTTCTCGCCGAATGCGGCGGCGCCGCGTCCTGCGCCACCTGTCATGTTTATGTTGATGAAGCATGGGTGGCGCGGTGCGGACCGCCGGGCGACGACGAGAATGACATGCTCGATTGTGCTGCGAGCGAACGTCAGCCGAACAGTCGCCTGAGCTGCCAGATCGATTTGACGGCAGAACTCGACGGATTGATCGTACGCACGCCGGAGACGCAGTCATGACGAAGCCGGGCGTTGTCATCGTCGGCGCAGGGCAGGGGGGCATTCAGGCCGCCGTGTCGCTGCGCGAGGCAGGCTATGGCGGGTCCGTCATCGTCCTGAACGACGAAGCTGCTGCGCCCTATCAGCGTCCACCGCTCTCCAAGGCCTTCATGCTGCACAAGGTCGAGGCCGCCGGCCTGCAGCTTCGCAGCGGCGATTTCTACACCAAGATGAATATCGAGCTTCGTAGCGCCCGTGCGACGTCGATCGATCGGAGCGGGCGCGTGGTGGTGTGCGAGGGCGGCGACAGAATTTCCTATGAAACGCTTATTCTTGCCACCGGTGGACGCAACCGGTCGCTGAACGTACCGGGTGCCGATTATCGCGGTGTGTTCTCGCTGCGGTCGATCGAAGATGCAGCGCGGTTGCGTGAGACGTTGAGCGAGGCGCGGCAGGTGGCCGTGGTCGGAGCAGGTTTCATCGGGCTCGAATTTGCCGCGGTAGCTGCGGCGAATGGCGCGTCGGTTCATGTTGTTGAGGCTGGCGATCGCCCCATGGCGCGCGCGGTGTCGCCGGAGGTGTCGCGCTACTTCACCGATGCACATAAGCGCAACGGGACTGTTTTTACCTTTGGTGATACGGTGTCGTCGCTCCATGGCGCTGGCAATGCGGTGAGCTCCGTTCGGACCGCGAAGGAAATAGAGATTCCGGCGGATCTCGTTGTGCTCGGGATCGGGCTGCAGGCCAATGATGGCCTTGCGGCAGAGGCCGGGCTCGCGACCGATAACGGGATCATCGTCAATGCGCATTTGGTGACCGACGATCCTCATATCTATGCCATCGGCGATTGCGCGGTTCATCCAAATCCGTTCGCGCAAGGCATGGCGCGGGTCGAATCGGTTCAGAATGCGGTCGACCAGGGGCGCTGCGTTGCCGCCACGATCACGGGAAGTTCGTTGGCCTATGCCGCGGTGCCCTGGTTCTGGAGCGATCAAGGCAAGGACAAGCTGCAGATTGCCGGGATTGGCGGGGTCGGCGACGAGGTTGTCGTTTTGGGCGACGTCGAGAGTGGACGCTTTTCGGCGTTTCGGTTTCGCGGTGGGTTGTTGGCTTGCGTCGAGTCCGTCAACAAAGCGGCAGACCATATGGCGGCACGAACGCTACTCAAGAAGGGGCAGTTGGATCGCGTCACGCCGCAAGACGTCGCCGCCCCTGATTTTCAGTTGAAGCAATATGCCGCCAAGGAGGTTGTCGATGCCTGACGCTTGTGACGCCCGGCGCGGATGCGCCGACGATACCGAGTTTTCTATCGTCCTGCGGGACGAGCAACATCCGGAGTGGAGAGCATGTCTCAGAAGCATGAAATCGATAAACTCGTCGATCTGAACAAAGGCTTCATCAGCCGAGAGCTCTTTGTCGACGCCGATCTCTACAAGACCGAGCTGGACAAGGTTTTCACTCGCGCCTGGCTGATGGTCGGCCACGAGAGCCTGGTTCCCAATCCTGGCGATTTTTACAGCTCACGCATGGGGGAAGAATCCGTCATCCTGTGCCGCGACAAAAAGGGCGTAATTCACGTCTTCCTGAATTCCTGTCGCCATCGCGGCATGAAAGTTTGTCGCTACGAGTCCGGCAACACATCGCTGTTCACGTGCCCCTATCACAGCTGGACCTACACCACCGACGGCAAGCTGCAGGGCGTTCCGCTGTACAAGACCCTGTATGATGGCGTGCTCGATCGTGAGGCCAATTCCCTGGTCGAAGTCGCGCAGCTGCACAATTACAAGGGCTCGATCTGGGCGACCTGGGACAAGGATGCCCCGGATTTTCTTACCTATCTCGGCGATGCCAAGGTGCATCTCGATCTCGCGCTCGATTGCCGCGATGGTCGCGAAGGCGGATCGGAAGTTATCGGTGTCCACAAGTGGGTGTTTCCGGCCAATTGGAAATTTGCCGCGGAAAACTTCCTCGGCGATACCTATCATAATCCGAGCCATCGCTCGGTGGATTTGATCGGCATTGGTCCTAGCGCGGCCGCCGGTAAGAAAGGCCGCCGCGATAACGAGCTGGAAAAGGCGCAGCATGTCTGGATCAGCTTTCAGGGCGGCCATGGCGTGCACAGCGCAATCCAGCCCGAAGACCACGAATATCTCGAGTCCTATCTCGATAACCCGGTGCTCGAAGAATACTTCAAGCATTGCTTCGAAGAGCGACGTCGGCGGCTGGGTGACCAGTCGAAACTGGTGCCGTTTGTCGGCACGATCTTCCCGAACACGTCCTATCACGGCGGTCAGCCGCGCAGCCTCTGCGCGTGGCACCCGCACAGCCCGACTTCGACCGAAGGATGGCGCTTCTTCCTTGTCGACAAGGATGCGCCGGCCGCGGTGAAGGATTATCTGCGCCGTTACTACATGCGCTATTCGGGCCCTGCAGGCATGACCGAGCAGGATGACATGGAGAACTGGCTCTATGCGACTTCCGCAAGCACCGGCACCGTCGCGCGGCGCTATCCGTTCAACTATCAGCAGTCCATGGGCGCCTATACCGATGACCACAAGCTCGGCGGCGATGTTAGCCTGCAGATCACTGAGCAGATCGCGCGCGGCTTCTACAAAGGCTGGTCGCAATATATGAGCGATGCAAAATGGTCGGAGATATTTGCATCGACCGCCAATCGGCAGGCAGCGGAGTGAGCATGCCGGGTAAAGTCGTCATCGTCACCGGTGGCACGTTCGGAATCGGACGTGCGATCACCACGCGTCTCGCCGCGCGCGGGCACAATGTGGTCGCATTTGGTCTCGAAGCGGCGCAGGTATCGAGCGTGGCTGAGAACGCAATTTCCAGCCTCGAAAACGAGCTCGCCGCCAGTGGACTGGAAGCAGTCTTGCTGGAAGCCGATGTGTCGAAGTCGGCCGATATCGACTGGGTAGTCACGACCGCCCTGGAGAAATTCGGCCGCATCGATGCGCTGGTCAACAATGCCGCCATCGGCCCATTGGGCACCGTGCTCGATACCGATGAGGCTTTGTTCGACCGGATCGTATCGGTGAATCTGAAAGGCCCTTATCTCGCCAGCCGGGCGGTTATTCCGCATATGCAGAAGGCTGGAGGCGGCTCGATCGTGAATATTGGATCAGGCGCCGGCTGGGGTAAACCCAATATGGCGATCTACAGTGCCACCAAGGGTGCGCTGCACACCTTAAGTGCTGCGATGGCCTACGACTTTCTATACGACAAGATCCGAATCAACACGGTGATTCCGGGCGGCGGCGGCATCGTCAGCGGCATGAGCCTTGGCCGCCTGGGTGGCGACACTAGCCGCCTTGGAAAGGGCGCGCCAGGAACGGCCGCGGGCCGCGTCGCTACCGGGGACGATATCGCCAACGTAGTTACGTTCCTGCTTTCGGTTGAAGCGGAAACGCTGTCGGGCACCGTGATCGATGTGGGATGCTTTGCAAATCAGGGTGGGCCGGTCCCGCTCAAGCCGGCGGCGAACTAGCCGTCCAGGAAGGATGATCAGATGAACGCGTTGGTCAAAGAACCCGAAGCTGTCGCCGTTAAGGTGGACAACGCATCGCTTCCGCGCTCGGCGGAGTATTATCGGCTCAAGGCCGACCTTGAGGATTTCTACTACCGCGAGGCCGACATGCTCGACGAGCGTCGGTTCAAGGATTGGCTCAACATCCTCGCCGAAGACATCGTGTATTTCATGCCGATGCGCCGCAACGTTAAGTTCGGTCAGCATGCAGCGCGTGAGAACACGAAGCAGGGCGAAGGGATGAGCTGGTTCGACGAGGACAAATGGACGCTGTCGAAGCGCGTCGATCAGATACTCACCGGCGTTCACTATGCCGAAGAGCCGCTGTCGCGCATCACCCATATGATCAGCAATGTTCAGCTCACGGATGTAAAGCCGGACCTGACAGCGCCGACCGAGATCCATGCGACCTGTCGGTTCCTGCTGTATCAAAACCGGGTCGAGTATGAGACCCACACCTTCGTCGGACGACGCCACGACATCATCCGCGTCGAAGGAAATACGTGGAAAGTGGCTCGCCGCGAGATTATCCTCGAGCAGAATATTCTGCTAGCGAAGAACCTGACGTCATTCTTCTGAGGACTTGGAGCGACCGATGATTAACATCTTGGAAATCAAAGTGGGACAGCGACTGCTGCTGCAAGGCGGTATCTCCGCCGAGGTTGTTGAGAACATGGACGACGGAATGTGGGTTCAGGTGAAATATCTGGAAGCTCCTAACCCAGCTGATGTCGGATCGGTTGAACTGTGCCACGCCCAGGACATTGTGAAGCTGACCAACGCGCCTGAAGGCGTGTAGCCAGCGTGGAAGGCTAGACCATGCTTAGATTCGACCACATGACGAGCGATTTCCACCCGATCTATCTATTTCTGGGGGAGCCGCGGGATCTCAAGGCGTTGACGGCTTGTCTCAGGACATTTGCCGATCAACCGCGCAAGATCGGGGTTGCCGAGGAAATTCCTGACTCGAAATCCCGTTCAAGACTGTCGCTCGTTCCGACCGACGATCAGTTCGGCATGCGATCGGTTGATGGCGAGTACGAATGGCGCCTGAATGCCTGGCAGGCTGGTCAGATCGCCGACCGGATCGACTTGCTCACCCCGGAAGAGAATAAGTCCGGCTCGGATATTTTCGAGGTGGGGAGCGAAGGCGAGATTCCGGTGAAAGTGTCGCGCGGTGAATTCACCGACGACTTTCTTATTACAAAACTGTAGCGCGAAGCTGTGACCATGTGCCGACCGCGGTCGGTACATGGTCTACCGTTATGGACTGCTCGCTCGATCGCGGGCGTATAACGCGGAAGCAGCTGCAGCCGCGTCTGGAGTTCACCCCATGGATATCGAGGCATTGACCCTGACGGAAGCCGGGGCGCTCCTTCGTGACCGACAGCTTTCTGCCAGCGAACTCGCGCAAGTCCTGCTGCACCGTATCGCCACGATTGATCCGGCGCTGCATTCCTATACCACTGTGGCAGCGGAAGATGCGTTGGCGCAGGCCAAGCTGGCCGATGATGAGCTCGCATCGGGACGCATCCGGTCTGCACTGCATGGCGTACCGATTGCTGTGAAGGATATTATCGCCACGGCTGGAGTGCTTACCCAGTGCGGCATGCCGATTAAGCGTGGCTGGGTGCCCGATCACGATGCCACCGTCGTGTCGCGCCTAAAGCAAGCGGGAGCTGTCATCCTCGGCAAGACAACGACCACGGAAGGCGCCGGGATGTTTCATCATCCGGACATGCTAGCTGCGCGCAATCCCTGGAATCCCGACATCTGGCCCGGCGTCTCGTCGTCAGGCAGCGGCGCTGCGGTTGCGGCGGGGCTCTGCATGGGCGCGCTGGGCTCAGACACAGGCGGGTCGATCCGATTTCCGTCGGCCGCAAACGGCATCACGGGTCTGAAGCCGAGCTGGGGACGCGTCAGCCGTTTCGGCGTTTTCCCGCTTGGCGAGTCGCTGGATACGGTTGGGCCCATGGCGCGTAGCGCTGCGGATTGCGCGGCCATCCTGTCTGTCATCGCCGGCGCAGACCCGCTCGATGTCACGACCTTAACAGACGCCGTGCCGGACTATCTCGCGCGTCTGAATATTGCAGGTGGCATTAAGGGCGTGCGCATCGGCGTCGATCGGCGCTTCATGTCCAGGGACGGCGATCCAGTCGTGCTTGCACTGCTGGCTGGTGCGATCGAAGCGCTTCGCATGATCGGTGCAGTCATCGTCGAGATCGAATTTCCCGAACCCTCCAAGCTGCGGCCATACATTGCGCAGCTCGCCAAGCTGGAGACCGCGCTGGCACATGAGCACTTGTATCCGGGCCATGGGGCCGAATACGGCTCCTGGCTGGCGCAGCGGGTGGAGGGGGCCGACATGCTGGATCCGCTGGCGATCGGACGCGCGATCATCGAGCGGGACCGCTACAAGGGGACGCTGGCGCACCTGTTCACCGAAATCGACGTCCTGTTTGCGCCGGTGCTGGTGCGCCCGACGCCGAAGGTGAGCGAGATGCTTGCCGATCCACAGGCCGAGCAGAGCTGGATGTTCACCTTCGGCAGCATCTTCAATCACGCGCGTGTGCCGACGCTGACGCTACCATGCGGTTTCACGCCGGACGGTCTGCCGGCGGGATTTCAGCTGGTCGGCCCACACCTCTCCGAGCAGCGGCTGCTGTCGGTTGGCCACGCATTCCAGACCGTGACGGAGTGGCACCGTTGCCGGCCGGGTATCGGGGTGTCTCCTTTGCAGGCCTGACTCAGCCTTACGGCTGCGCGGCAGAACGCACCCGGATGATACGCGTACCGTCTCCGATGGGTTCTTCCCCTTCGCAGAAAGTCAAACGCCGTTGTCGCTCAACAGCGCGAATTGCCCGCACTAACGAGCATCTTCAGGGCTGGTTTTTGCCTTGGTCGAGCCGGCGGATGGTTTAATCGCCATGATTGGGCGCGGCAACGCAGTCAAGACGCGACCGTGGCACTAAGCCAGTTCCAGCGATCCCTCGTGCGGCCGCAGCGAAGCATTTCACATATGTAGAAATAGCGACGCGTCGGCGTCCCTTGATCTTGTCGTCCTTCAGCTGCGGGTCGCAGAAAGGAGCATGTGCCGCCAACGATGAAATGGGGCCTGATGCGCCCGCGACCGGGGGTTGCGAGCAGGTTAGAGGAAACGAGCGCCTGGCTGCTACGAAAGGATCAAAAACATGACCGATGCCGACCAGCCGAAGTTTGCGTGGGGATCTCTGCTGCCAGAGCCATCGAGCCTGCCCGATGTCGATGAGATGCGCAGACGATACGGCAGCGAACGCGCAAAACGAATGAGCGCTTTACGCGCGGATATTACCGATTTCACGGGCGATCTAGTGAAATATCTCGATGATCCCCATACGCCCGCGACCACGCGTTCTGCCGTCAACGACAGCGTCGACGCAGTGGTGATCGGAGCGGGCTTCGGTGGGCTGATGGCGGCGGCGCAACTCAAGAAAGCCGGCCTCCTCAATGTGCGCATCATCGACCGGGCGGGAGACGTCGGGGGCGTCTGGTACTGGAATCGCTATCCTGGCGTCATGTGCGATGTGGAATCCTACATCTACCTCCCATTGTTGGAGGAAACGGCTTACATCCCGCAACATAAATATTCGTCAGGCCCGGAAATCCTTGACTATTCAAAGCGTCTCGCTGCGCATTTCGAGTTGTACTCGCTCGCACTTTTCCAAACATCCGTCACTTCTTTGAAGTGGTGCGCGAACACATCGCGATGGAGGGTGACGACAGATCGCGGCGATGACATCTCCTCGAAATATGTCGTCATTTGTAACGGGGGGTTTGCCAATCCGAAACTGCCCGCTATCCCCGGGATCACGTCGTTCGGTGGGATGTCGTTTCACACATGCCGGTGGAATTATGAGTACACCGCAGGAAGCGCGTTCGGAGGGCCGACGTCGCTGGCGGACAAGCGCGTGGGCATTATCGGAAGCGGTGCGACTGCGGTTCAGGTGCTGCCGCAGGTTGCGCGCCACGCCATTCAGACTTTCCTGTTCCAGCGCACTCCCTCGACCGTTGCGCCTCGCAATAATCGGCCGACCGATCATACGTTTGCGCAAGACCTTACGCCGGGATGGCAGCGCCGCCGCATGGCGAATTTCACAGCCATCATATCCGGACATC
Source organism: Tardiphaga sp. GW822-FHT04G09 (assembly GCF_058800725.1). Taxonomy (NCBI): domain Bacteria; kingdom Pseudomonadati; phylum Pseudomonadota; class Alphaproteobacteria; order Hyphomicrobiales; family Nitrobacteraceae; genus Tardiphaga; species Tardiphaga sp. GW822-FHT04G09. Next base: position 80,625 of record NZ_JBXAMO010000012.1, read on the forward strand.
CGCAGGCCGATGATCTGGTCGACGATGGTTGGACGTCGTTCTACGGTCCGCTTCGGCAATCACCGCAATCGCTAGGCACGAGTCGGGAAGACGCGATCTCGGCCAAGCGCCTGCTGGATCTCAAGCAGATGGAAGCCATTCGGAACAGAGTATCCGCAACTGTTGAGAATGCCGAAACGGCGGAGAAGCTCAAACCTTACTACCATTACCACTGCAAACGCCCGACATTCCATGACGACTATCTCCAGGCCTTCAATTCTCCCAGCGTCGAGCTGGTCGATACTGACGGCCAGGGAGTCGATGAAGTTTTTGCCGACGGCATCATTGCGAATGGTCAGAAGTACGAGCTGGACTGCCTGATCTTCGCGACGGGATTCGATTATGAATCGAGCTCGATGCTGAAAGGGATCGAGATTATCGGATCGAGCGGTCAGTGCCTAAAAGAGAAATGGGAGAAGGGCATCGCGACGCTTCACGGAATCGTAAGTCGCGGTTTCCCCAATCTGTTCATCATGCCCGGCGCTAACGCACAGTCGGCGTTGACCGTGAATTTTTCGCACGGGATCCAGGAAAACGCTGAACACATGGGTTACATCGTTCGCGAAATCGAAAAGCGTGGCGCTGATTTCTTCGATGTCAGCCAGGAAGACGAGACGAAGTGGGTTCGGCGCATTAGGGGCCAAAACAAGATGTTTTGCGGCTGACGCATCCGATCCGTTGGCGATGGAAGACGCCGCCGACGCCGTGATTCGCGAATCCGGCAATGTGGGTCTGTTGTTCAACAATGCAGGCGTTGCACTCAAATCGGCGGCGGTATGGGAGCTGGAGACCATCGACTGGGAATGGATCATCGGCGTCAACGTGATGGGTGTCATCAACGGGGTGAAATCTTTCGTGCCCCGGATGCTTGAGCGGGGGCATCCAGCGCATATCGTCAACACCGCCTCCGTCGGCGGATTTCAGGTCAATCCCGCGATCCGCAACGGGTCATATGCCGTGAGCAAATATGCGGTCGTCGCGCTGACCGAAGCATTGGCCTCCGATCTGCAAGACACGAATATCGGCGTGTCCGTTCTCTGCCCTGGGCTGGTCGGAACGGCGCTTGAGCGCTCGTCGGAGAGGCGACCCGCCCGTATGGGAGGGCCATCAGTATCGCCGAGCAAGTTGTCGGACCGATTCAAGAAGCCGCGATATCGCCCGACTTTGTCGCAGACCGTACGCTCGCAGGGATCGCCGCAAAAGAGTTTTTCATATTTACCGATGACGATGCCGAGGGCAGGATCGCCGCACGCCAGGATCGCATCAACGCTGGATTTGAGGCAGCAAGGCTATATGGGAAGCAACGTGTTTGATAACGGTCGCTGTCGATCGCGAATCTCCAGAACTCCCGCATCCGATGCGGAGATAAGCGGGCGGGCGTGCCCGTCATCAGTTGGTAGCGGATGACGGGCACGTAGCGCGTTGCCAGACAGACTTTCGAGTACGATCTCGGTCGCCGCAAGCGGCGAAATGCCTCGCAGAAACTACGCGAAATAGCAGCTGACGCTGCCGTAAGGGCCGTAGTCAGCCTGGATCGTGTCGCCCTTGCGCGCTTCAACCGGGCGGATGAACGAGCCGGCGAGAACGACTTGACGGGGTTCCAGCGCCAGACCGTTTGCTGCGATCTTGTTGGCCAGCCAGGCAACGGCGGTGGCGGGGTGATTCAGCACACCGGCGGCCAGCCCAGTTTCTTCAAGCTGTCCGTTCCGATAGCACAGTGCGCCGATCCAGCGCAGATCCGTTTCCGTGGGTCGAATGGGACGGCCGCCAACCACGATGCCCGCATTCGCGGCATTGTCCGCGATGGTGTCGAAGATCTTGCGCGTGGCCTTGGTTTCGGCATCGACCCGCTCGACGCGGGTGTCGAGAATTTCCAATGCGGGAACGACGAAGTCGGTGGCGTTAAGGACGTCGAAAATCGTGCAATTCGGACCGGCGAGGCGACTCTTCATCACGAATGCCAGCTCGGCCTCGATGCGGGTGGCGATGAAACGGTCGGTCGGAATGAGTCCGCCGTCATTGAAGAACATGTCTGCGAGCAAGAGCCCAGAATCGGGTTCGTCGATGTTCAGCGCGCTTTGCATGGCCTTTGAGGTCAGGCCGATCTTGTGGCCCTTGATCCCGTTGCCGCGCGCGACCTTCTTCTCTACCCATGCAGCCTGAATGGCATAGGCATCCGCGATGGTGATCGCCGGATACTGGATCGACAACTGCCTGATCTGGGTACGCGTCAGCTCGGCTTTGTCGAGCTGTTCGGCAGCGGATTGAATTTGGTCAGATGTGAGAGACATTTTGACATCCCGTAATGAAGAGAAAGGACAAGGTCAGTCAGCGACAGCAGCGTCAGGCTGCCAGATCCTCTTTGATGAAATCAGCGGCGCGCTCGCCGATCATGATGATTGGCGCATTCGTGTTGCCCGACACCAGTTGCGGCATGATAGAGCCATCCGCCACGCGCAAGTTGCGGATTCTGCGAACCCTCAGTCGCTCGTCCAGAACCGCGTCTGCATCGCCATCCGCCCCCATGGCGCAGGTGCCGACCGGGTGGAAGATGCTTCCGGATCGGCGCTTTACCCAATCGAGAATCTGATCGTCGGAAGTGATCGCCGCGCCTGGTTCATGCTCGGCGACGATGAGATCGGCGAGAGGACGGGCAGAGACGATCTGGCGCACGCGCTGGAACATCTTGATGGCTAGCTTGCAATCATCTTCGTGGGTCAGATAATTGGGGCGAATGGATGGGGCTATTAGCGGATCCGATGATGCGATCTCAATCGAGCCGCGGCTCTTCGGGCGCAGCGCGCAGGCAGAGACCGTGACGCCCGGAAAATCGTGCAGTGGCTGCTTGCGCTCGTCGAAGCTGAGGATACCGAAATGGATCTGCGTGTCCGGCCAGTCGTGATCGCCGTCGCTGGAAAAGAACGCGCCTGCGCGAAACACGCCGCCGTTGAGCGCGCCGCCGCCGGTAACGAGATATTTGATCAGTTCGCGCAGGCCCAGGAGCTTCGAGCGGCCGATCTCATTCAGTGTCTCCACGTCCTTGCAGCGATAGGTGGGGCGCATCTGCAGGTGATCCTGCAGATTGCGACCAACACCCGGCAAGGCCGCCTCGACGGTAATGCCGTGCCTTGCCAACAGCGAGGGATCGCCGATTCCGGACAGTTGCAACAGCTGCGGCGACTGGACGGCGCCGCTGCAGACCACCACTTCACGCTCTGCGAAAAATCGCTCCGTGCAACCGTCGCGAAGAACCTCGACACCGATCGCACGGCGATCCTCGATCAGGATCTTGCTCGCCTGCGCTTCGCTGATCACCGTCAGATTGGGACGATGAAGCGCGGGCTCTAGAAAGGCGCGAGCGGTGCTCCACCGCTTGCCGCGCTTCGTATTCATGGTGAAATAGCCGGCACCGGCATTGCTGCCGCCGTTGAAGTCATCCACGGTTGGAATCTGGCATTGTGCGGCGGCTTCGATGAACGCGTCGGATAACGCGTCATGCGGCAGGCGTGAGACCCAGAACGGGCCGCCATTCAATTTCGGTGCTCCGTCAACGGCGGTCCCGAGCGAGCGGTCGAAATAGGGGCGGACCGAGTCCCAACCCCAGTCGCGCAAGCCGCGCGCGGCCCAGGCGTCGTAGTCGCGGTGATGGCCGCGCAGATACAGCATGCCGTTGATCAGGCTCGTGCCGCCGAGGCCTTTTCCCCGCGGCCACGGTATCCGGCGTCCGCCCACGTCGGGCTCGGTCATGAAATTCCAGTCGTGACGCGGATCGCCGACCGTCTTGAAATAGCCGATTGGGACATCGATCCACCAGTCGCGCTTGGCTGATCCGGCCTCGATCAAGAGGACGCGCAGATCCGCGTTCTCGCTCAGGCGATTGGCCAGCGTGCAGCCGGCCGATCCAGCTCCGACAATGATGATGTCGGCTTGTCGGGCTTCGTGGGACATGATGTCGATCCGCTAGGTCGTCTGAAGAACGGGGCGGCCATCCACAGCCCGGCCGATCTGACCGGCCAGGCTGCGACGGCTCACTTCTGGGGGAAGAATTCCCAGATTTTCTTTTCGATGTTGGGGCGAAGAATGTTGGCTGGCAGATAGGCATCGCCGGTGTCGCGGAACGAATACTTGTAGACGCCGGTGAAGGATGTCAGCTTGGCAAATTCGTCGCGGACCGTCTCGCGCGCTTTCTTTGGATCGGTGGTGCCGTCGATATTGTGCCTGCGGAAGATGTCCGCATAGATCAGCACGGCATCATAACCGAATGCCCAGTTGGCGACATTCGGCGGCACGCCGATGGTTTGGTCGCCCTTTTCGAAGACGCGCTTGGCGATGCTCTGATAGAGCTTGTCATCGGTATAGCCGGGCATGCCTTCGGCATTGGTCGAGAAGCCGATGACGTACCAGTTACGTCCGTATTCGCCGACCATGTTGATGAACGGTCCCGACCACAGGGTTGAGGTATTGAACACCGGGATGGTGAGCCCCTGGGTGTGGAATTCCTTGGCCAGCAGCATGCCTTGCGCCGGGAATGCGGATACCATGATCGCATCCGGGTTCAGGCTCTTGATCCGGATCGCTGCTGCCGACAGATCCGTGCTCTTGGACGAGAACTCGACAGTGTCCAAGACCTTGATGCCGCGATCGGCGGCGATCTTCTTGAAGGTTTCCGAAGCCGACTTGCTCGAGGCTTCGCGGACGTCTGCAGTGATCGCGACAGTGTTGATGTTTGGAAAGTGCTTGAGGAATGCGTCAAAGCCTTCCGGGATCTGCTTGTCGTCCGGCGGCTGCAAGCGGATTGTCCAGGGCATGACGTTGATGCCCGGCTTGATAGCGTTGAGTGCGATGGACGACATGCCGAGCTGGTTGGCCAGCGGGCTGACCGTTTCCCATTGCGTGCCCATCATCGGCCCGATCGCGCCGAAATAGCCGTTGCCGACATAACGGCGAAACAGCAAAACGGCTTGGCCGGGGTCGGTCTGGGAATCGCCGACGTCGAGCTCGATCAGGCTCCCATTGATGCCGCCCTGGGCATTGATGTCTTCGACGGCGAGTTTGACGAAGATCTCCTGCGTTTTCCCGTAGCTGCCGAGGGGGCCGGTGATCGGCGCAATCAGGCCAAGCTTGATGGGTGGCTTCGACGCCGCATGGGCGCCGGGCATGAGACCCATGCCTACACCAGCGAGAGCGGCAGCTGTAATCAGGAAACGTCTGGTACGATCCATTCTGACTTCCTCCTTGTTATCTGTTGCGTTTGACGTTTGCCGGTCATGTCGTTGCATGACCGAGATAGCTCGCCACGATCGACGAATCCTTGAGTAGAACCTCCGATGTGCCGGACGCGGTAAACTGGCCATGCGATAGCACCAGCGCGCGATGAGACAGATGCAACGCCTTGGACACGTTCTGCTCGACCACCAGCATGGCAACGCCATCGTCGCGCAGTTCCACAAGGCTCTCGAACACCTCATTGGTGAGGCGAGGAGAGAGGCCCATCGATGGTTCATCCAGAAGCAATAGCCGAGGGCGATTGACTAGAGCGCGCGCGATGGCCAGCATCTGCTGCTCGCCGCCAGACAGATTTCCCGCCGGTTGCGATCTACGTTCGTAGAGGCGCGGAAAGCGCTGATAGGCTTTCTTGGATGCCGCCGCGAAATCAATGTCAGTCGGCCGGATTTCCCATGCGAGGCGGATATTTTGCTCGACCGTCATGGACTGCAAGGTTCCGCGTCCTTCCGGAAGATGCAGCATGCCGTATCGGGCGAGGCTATGTCCTGCGGTCTTGCGGATGTCGTGGCCAAGAAAGGACGCGCTGCCGTCCGAAATCGGAAGAATGCCCGACAGCGCGCGCATCAGTGTTGTCTTGCCGGCACCGTTGGCGCCGATGATTGCCACGGTCTCGCGCTCTTCGATATGGAAGCTTAGCCCGCGCAGCGCGCGGATCGGGCCATAGGTGGCGGACAGGTCGGTAACAGTCAGGAGAGCGGCGGACATCAGGTCGTTGCCTCATTCGCGTCCGAGCCGAGATAGGCCTTCAACACTTCGGGGTGGCTGAGGACATCGATCGGCGTGCCCTCGGCAATCTTGCGGCCGTAGTCCATTGCGATCAGCCGATCCGACAGGTGACGGATCAACGTCATGTCGTGCTCGATCAGCAGAATAGCCTGGACGTGATGGCGGACCGCGAGGATGTCCTCGCTGAGCCGCTGGGTTTCTGCGTCGTTCATGCCGGCAGCCGGCTCATCGAGCAGCAAGAGCTCCGGCGCGCCAACCAGCGCACGGGCAATTTCGAGGCGACGCGCATCGCCATAGGACAGCGACGACGCCAACTGATCGGTCTTGTCCTTAAGTTGCAGCAGAGTCAGCCATTTCATGGCCTGCTCCGTCGCCCGGCGCCGCTCGGATCGCGAAACGAGTGACCACAGAGGATGCGTGACAAAGGGTTTATAGGCGGTCAGCGCATTCTCCAGCACCGTCATCCGCTTGAACAGACGAATGTTCTGGAAGGTGCGGCTGATGCCGATGCGGCCGATCTGCTGCATTGGCATGCTGGTGACATCGATTCCTTTGAACAATATCGATCCGCTCGTCGCCCGGTAGAAGCCGGTGACCGTATTGATCAGCGCGGTCTTTCCCGCGCCATTGGGGCCGACCAGACCAAGGATCTCGCCTGGATGCACGTCGATGTCGATTCCATCGAGCGCACGAAGACCGCCGAAAGCCTTGGTCAGGCTGCGGATTTGCAGAAGCGGGGATTCGGTCATGTCGACTCCGTGAGCGATGCGGGGCCGGCGGGGCGACGGGCGGTGACAAAGCGGAAGGTGAGAATTCCGAGCGGGCGGAACAGCAGCATGACCAGGATGACCAGCCCGAATACCGTCGGCCGCCAGTCGGCGAGCACGCGGAAATATTCCGGCAACAGCGTCATCAGCGTCGCACCGATCAACGGGCCAAACAGATTGTTGACGCCGCCGAGCACGACATACAGCACGACATAAATCGACAGCAGGACGTCGAAGGATTCCGGACGGACGAAGTTCATGTAGTGCCCGTAGAGCACGCCGGCGATCGCAGCGACGGCTGCGCCGCAGGCGAAGCCGAGCAGACGAATGAAGGTGACGTTGATTCCGATCGATGCTGCGACCCGGTCGTCCTCGCGGACGGCATCGCAGATGCGTTGCAGCGGGCTGAAGGAGAGCCCGAGCAAAAGCAGCCCGACAACACTAACGGCGATCACGACAGTTTGCAGGCTGGCGCCGCTCATACCGCTAAAGCCGCTGACGCCGCCGACATATTCGATGTTCTCCAGCGCGATGCGCGCGCAGAAGGTGATGCCGATGGTGACGAGGATGAGATAGACGCCGCGCAAGCGAAGCGCAGGATAACCCAGCACGATTGCGAGCAGCGCTGCGCCCAGCGCCGCGATCAATGCGGCCGGGAGCAACGGCCAACCGAAATTCACGGTCATGATGCCGGCGATGTAGCAGCCCGCGGCCATGAACGCACCCTGCGCAAATGACAGGCTGCCGGTGAGAAGCGAGACGTAAACACTCCAGGCAAGAAGGATGTTGATGCCGGTGAAAAAGAGCTGATCGGAAATCAAGCGCGTTGCTCCATGGAATGAGAGCCGCCACCGAATAACCCGCTGGGGCGGAACATCAAGGTCATGATCATCGCGAGCCAGACGGTCAGTTCGGAAAGCCGGCCCAGGCCGAAGTGAAACATGAGGGCTTCGCTGAGGCCGATCAGCAAGCCACCAAGCAGCGCACCGCGGATGTCACCGAGGCCGCCGATGGCCATGATAGCAAGGGCTTTCAGTCCAAAGGTGAGGCCGATATCGGAGCTGGCCGAGCCGCTGCGCATGGCAAGCAAAAGGCCTGCGACCGCTGCCAGTGCAGAGGAGATGAAAAACACCGTCTGCGACACGCGCAGCACATTAATGCCCAGCAGAGTCGCTGATACCGGTGATTCCGCCACGGCCTGGATGCGGCGGCCTTCGCGGGTATGATGGATCAGGAGATGCAGGCCGACGGTCAGCGCGGCGGTGATCGTGACAATCAAGAGCTGAACATTGAGAAAATCGACGCCAGCGATTGAGAAACGGCGCGACAGCCAACCGCCATCGATCGGCAGCGGCACGCTTTCAGTGCCCCAGATCTTGTGCGTCAGGTCGGTCATGATCAGGCCCAGCGCCATCGAGGCGAGACCGGCGGTGATCTTTGAATCTGAGCTGCCGAACCGGCGAAACGACATGAACTCAATCAGGAGGCCGAGAAGGCCGCCACAGAAGAACGCGACTACGAACTGAGCCGGCGGCGACAAGCCGTTCGCGGCGACGGCAACGAAGCCGCCGAGCATCAGAACTTCGGGATGTGCAAAATTGAGCTTGTCCAAAACACCAATGATCAATGTGAAGCCGACGGCGACCAGCGCGTACAAGCCGCCGCTGATAAGGCCGTTGATCAGGAGACCAGTCAGCATGTGTAGTTCCTCGGGCGGGTGGGGTGAGCAGGGTCGACAGGCACAACGCCTGCCTGTCGCGAAACGGTGCGCAATCAGCCGAGTGAATTGTGGTGGAGAGCCGCAGGGTAAGTGCTCTCAGTATCGCAATGCAAAAAAGATCTCAGCTGCGCGCCTCCCGGCCGTCCATCTGGCGGACATTATTTCCATTATACGTAACCCGATTTTCGTGGGTGTCAAGTTCGCGACCACGGTGCTCAGCAACGCGCTGTCGCGAGCGCCGATCGACGGAATGGATTGTGCTGGGTCATGTGAAGCGCGGTGCGCATTACCAGCGATTGCAGCGCTGCGGTGTGGCGATGGCTCTAACTGGCGTACGCGGCAAAACAACTCAGCCAATCAGCCAATGACCATTGCGCAAAACGGAAGTGTCCATCAAACGAACATCAATATCAAAAAAAGTTGGACTCCATTCCCGGATTGTGTAACCGAATGACCAGTAAAGCTGGCCCTAGAGCAGTATTGCCAAGGAGGATCGCGATGAGATCGTGGTTGAGATATCGACACCTATCCGTTTTTTCAGTTTCCATTTTACTGGGCCTGCTCAGCGTCCCTGCGTTCGCGCAAAGCGCCTATCCGGCGCGGCCGCTGCGTGTCGTCGTTGGTTTCGCTCCGGGCGGCAGCAACGATATCATTGCCCGGCTTTTCGCCGACAAACTCAGCAAAGCATTCGGTCAGACGGTGATTGTCGAGAACAAGCCGGGTGCCGGCGGCGGCCTTGCCGCAGCATTCGTCAAGAGCCAGCCGGCTGATGGTTATACGCTTCTTGTCGGCGCCAGCGGAGCGATGGTCGTCGGACCCGCCATCGGGATGCCCGCACAGTTTGACACTCTGAAAGATTTCGAGCCGGTCAGCGTCCTCGGCACGTTTCCGTTGGTTCTGATCGTCAATGCGGAATCTCAGGCCAAATCGACGGGCGATCTGGTGACGTGGTCGAGGGCGAATGCCGCATCCGCCAACTATGCGAGCGCGTCGCCAACTTTCACGCTTGCAGCAGAGCTCTTTAAAATGAAGACAGGCGCGGCGCTGCAGCGCGTGTCTTATCGTGGCAGCAACGACGCCGTCCTCGCCGTGCTCGGCAATCAGGTCGCGGCCGCGATGATAGATCCGGTTCCGGCAATCCCGTTGTTGAAAGACGGCAAGATTCGCGCGCTCGCTGTAACGTCGCAATCACGTCTCGCGGAGCTTCCGCAGGTACCCACCATGACCGAAGGCGGAATTGTCGGTGCGGATGCGATTTTCTGGACCGGGCTGTTCGTTCCGAAGTCGACTCCCAAAGAGATCGTGAGCAGGCTTGAAGCCGAAGCGCGCGCGGCGATGAGCGACCCGGCCGTTGTTCAGCGTTTGCAGTCGCTGGCTACGGAAGCGACGAGCAGCACGCCGGCAGAATTCAGCGAGCGCATCAAGTCCGACCTCACCATCTGGGGTGATGTGGCCAAGAAGGCGAACGTCACGGTCGAATGATGACATAAAGAGGATAGCGCGTCTGCATGAGCGGACCGCTGCTTTCGGAGCCAGCGCCGGTCCATCTCAGATGATCCGCGCTGGCTTCTTCTGTTTGATAACGCTCAACAGCCAATTTGGGCTATTGCATCGTTTGCTGGCGTGCGCCGAATTTCGGCATAAGTTTCTGGTGGGTGAGACGGATGAATGTCCGCCGCCTTCACAGATGATCGAGCCATACATCCAGCACAGCGCAACGGCGGTCTTCTCGGACGATCCGATAGGCCTCGGCAATTGCGGCATCGAGCTTCTTGGCATCCTTGGCTTGCAAAGCCGAGGCGCCGCCGGCAGCAGCGGCGATACCCGCATAGTCCGGCACCGGATCGAACGACGTATCGACATGATTGGCCCGCGAGGCGAAGCCGTCCGGATGTAGGGCGAGGGCAGCTCGTTTGGGCGATTTCCAGCCGCGATTGTTCAGCACCACCTGAAGAAATGGTGTCTCGTATCGCCGTGCCATCCAGTGGACCGACGAGGGGACAGAGAACATGTAGGATCCGTCGCCGCAGATGCTGACCACCGTCGCATCGGGATGCGAGAGCTTGACGCCGACAGCGGCGCCGCCATTCCAGCCCAGCGATCCGCCGCCGCTGAAGAGTAATGAGCCGGGCTTTGTCGGCAACAGATGCTCGGTGACGATCTTGTAGTTCGTGATCGTTTCGTTCAGGAAGATCGTATCAGCGTCTGCGTGGGTCCTGAGGAGTGAGACAAGATATGCCACAGAGATCGCGCCAGTGGGGAGCGCTTCGGCAGCCGTCATTGTTTCGCGTCGCTCGCGATGAATCCCACGATAATGCTTGACGCGGTCCCGTACCTTTTCTTGGGAGGCATCCGCCGATTTGAGCCAACGGATGAGTTGGTTGATGGCAGTTTCCGCGTCGGCCCTGAAGGATCCGGTAGCGCCGATGTGCCAGAGCGGCATCTGCTCTTTCAATGGATCGACGTCGATGTGAAAAATTGTGGCGTCTTTCTGCGGTCGCGATACCGTTGGAATCCATGGCACGTCGGAGTCCACGATCAGGATGACATCGGCATCCGCGATCAGCGGGCTCTGACGCACCTCGTTCCATTGCGTCCCGAGATACAGTTCGTCGTCGTGGGGATAGTTGAGCCAGGTCGGCACCGACTCGACGACGCCGATTCCAGCCATGCGACACAATTCCACCAGCGGAGCGATCGCTTGCTTATTGCGTCCGAGATAGGATGTGATCAGGAGCGGGCGTCGTGCCGCGAGCAGGCCTCGGCCGATCTGTTCGATAGCGTCTTCGGAAAGTGCGGCCGGCGCGGTGGGCTTCCAGGTCGCCCGCTCGTTTGGAAGCGGGGTGACGACTTCTTCCATCACCTCGCGCGCACCCATCAGGTAGACCGGGCCCTGCGGGTCCGACAGGGCGAGCTGCATGGCGCGATGGACCATGCTTTTCACGTTTTTGCCGGTCTTTAACTCCGCATCGTATTTCATGTATCCGCGCACGATGCCGCGTTGATCGTGCACGTCCTGAATCCACTGGATGAACTCATTGCGGCTGCCGGTCAATTCGCCATTCTGCGTGAATGGGGACGCGCCGGCGAAGATTATGATCGGGGCCCGCCCTTTGGCCGCGTTGTGGATGGCGCCAGCGAGCGCTTGCGTGCCGCATTCCACATGGACCAAGACCGCCTGCGGCTGTCCGCTGGCTTGCCAGAAGCCGTGTGCAGCGCTCATGCCGACCATCTCATTCGGACATGTGATCACCGCGGGGACCTCGCGTCCGGTCGCGCGTGCCTCGGCGATTGCTTCGATCAATGCCGGATGATCGCTGCCGAAATTTGCAAAGATGTGGGTGATGCCCTGTTCAGCGAAGGCATCAAGAAGAGCGCTGCTTGTCGTGTACATACGATAGCTCCAGCCGAGGAAAACCGCTCATACCTACAAATGGCATTTTTGTCCATTGTGTGGACCGCGTTCTCATAATAATGGTAAGGCCTCGTATGCGGCTGTCGCCCGCGAGCAGGCAACGAAATTCAGCTGCAGTCGTAGTGGAGAGCCGCATGAACGGATCCAGGATTTCGCCGGAAATAATCTGCAGCCTAATCGATGTGGTTGGGCGTGATCATGTCGTGCAGGATGCAGGCGAGCTCGATTGGGCAGGGCGGTCAGCCTGCGGTACGTTCACTGGCCGCGCTGGCGCCATCGTGCGTCCGGCTTCGGCCGCGGAACTGTCTATTGTGGTGCGCATTTGCGCCCAACACCGGATTTCGATGATCCCGCAAGGAGGCAATACCGGTTTGGCCGGCGGGGCAACGCCGCGCCTTAATGGCGAGGAGATCGTGGTCAGCGTCGCTCGCATGCGGGCGGTCAGGCAGCTTGACATGGCAAACGCAACGATCGCCGTTGATGCGGGTGTCACACTCGGAGAGGTTCGATCGCATGCAGAGCGTTCGGGGCTGCTGTTTCCGGTCGGGTTGGGTTCAGAGGGGAGTTGCCAGATCGGTGGCAACATCGCGACCAATGCTGGCGGCACGCAAGTCTTGCGCTACGGAAATATTCGCCCTCAGGTGCTCGGCCTGGAAGTCGTCCTTCCGGATGGCCGTATCTGGGACGGACTGCGATCACTGCTCAAGGATTCGGCCGGCTATGACTTAAAGCAAGTCTTCATTGGATCGGAAGGGACGCTCGGTTTCATTACAGGCGCGGTGCTGCAGCCGCGGCCGAGTGACGTTGCGACGGCTTTCCTGTCCGTTCCTAATCCATCTGCCGCTCTTGAACTTCTGTCGGTAGCGCGTCTCCGCGCCGGCGATTTCGTGACTGCGTTCGAACTCATGCGGCGGGAAGCTGTGGACCTGACGCTTGCGGTGCAGCCATCGCTCCGTATGCCGATCGCGAATGTGCATCAATGGTATCTGCTGATCGAGCTTGCTGGACAGGGCCAGGCAGGCGGGCTGACGCACGATCTTGAGGAGGTGCTCGCAGCTGCGCTTGAGCAAGGTCTCGTCACTGACGCCGCTGTCGCAAGGTCCGATGCACAGCGCTTGGCGATGTGGGAGCTTCGTGAGTGGAAAGCAGAAGCTCAGAAGGCTGGGGGCACCGGCGTCAAGCACGACATTTCGGTGCCTGTCTCCTCCATTCCGACATTCCTCGCCGAAGCGGATGCCGCGCTTGCTGAAGCGGTGCCGGGCATTCGTCATTTTGAATTTGGCCATCTCGGCGACGGCAATATCCATTACAATCCGATCGCCCCGCTCGGATGGTCGGCGGGCGACCTTGCTCCCTATCGTTCGCGCATCAACCAGATCGTGCATGACATCGTGGCGCGGCTTGGAGGCTCCATCAGTGCCGAGCATGGCATAGGCCAGTTGCGCGCCGCCGAGTTGCGGGACCGAAAGAGCGATGTCGAATACGAGATGATGCGCTCGCTGAAAGGCATCTTCGATCCACTAGGTCTTATGAATCCGGGCAAGTTGTTGGTGTGAGCTGGAAGTACCTAAAAAAAGTATTTGAAGGCAAAAAAGAGTGAGCTTATGCCGCATATCATCGTGGAATACTCGGCCAACCTGGAAATTGACTTGTCGCCGCGGGTGCTCGTTGATGCGGTTCATAAGAGTGCGTTGGAGACCGGCGTCTTTCCGCTCGGCGGGCTGAGGACAAGGGCTGAGCGGCGTGAAATTTACAGCGTTGCGGACGGCAATCCAGACAACGCTTTCGTGGCTATCGTCGCCCGCATCGGTCAAGGGCGCGATGCCGAGACGAGACGAATTGTTGCACAAGCGCTTATGACTACCCTGGAAACGGAGACCAAGAACGCGTTCACTCGACGTGGCCTGGGCTTGACTGTCGAAGTTCAGGAGATCGACGGTACAGCGTCTCTCAAGACCAATAACCTCCACGAAAGGATGGCGCAGCGATCGGCCTCAGCTTGAAGCCTAGAGCTCTGAGTCGTTTGCAGGTCGCGCTGTTCCGCGGTGGTCTCCGCGTCCTTAACGACTTTTACCCAGCGCTGGCCGTGTCAAGGATTAGGACCGAGGGCTCGGATTCTGTCCGAAGTTATCGGCGAAACGGTTGAGGAAGCGCCTCAGCGTCAGGTGCGTCCGGCGTCCAATCGGCACATGTGTTCGCCCGTTTCGAACAACCGCTGGGCGGATCTGTTCTTGCTGCTTCATTGTCAGAAGTTATCCATTGCTCACGCACTTCCAATGATGCGTCGTTCCTTGCCGAGCGGAATGATCCAGCCGCCTGCGTGGTCGTATCGGGCATATTCATTGGGATGTACGACCGTAGCCAAGCGATCGCGCACGGCGTCAGGCTCTGCGTCAATGGCTGCGCGAATGAGGTCACGCTCGATCCCGACAAAGACTGGTCGGAAGTTAAGGCGAGCGAGTGCTTCCTGGTCGGCGGGCGCGACATCAACGTCGGGGACTGATTGCGGCCGATCGTGGGATGCAATAGCTCACGATGTCAGCGCGTGCTATATGTGCGTGACGGTACTTTGCTGAAGCTGATTCAGCGCTAAGCATTTCGAACCCGGAGAGATTTTTTGCCTGATCGACCTCGATAGATGTCGACACCATGCAAAAAAAACTCAGGCGATTTTCTCTTTAAAATCAAGACCGTAACTTTTGGACGGCCCGCGGGTCGGCTTCTTGCGTGGTTAGCAAGAAAAAACCTAGCTAGATCAATGATCTAACTGAGTTTAGAACAATCGAGTGGGATTCATGAGCCTCGGCACCTCGTTTATTATGAAGGGATTCCGGTTTGAGGTGGGTGTATCGACGGAGCATCTTCCAATCTTTGTGGCCGGTGACGAGCGCGACCTGTTCGATCGTGAAGCCAGCTTCGAATAAGCGGCTCGTTCCCTCATGGCGAAGATCGTGAAAATGTAGATCCTCGATCTTGAGATTGGCACATTGACGGCGAAATGCCGTGCCGACGGAACGTCCGTTGTATGGAAAAATGCGACCCTCTCGAATGTTTGAAAAGCGTCCTTGTTCTTCAACGATCTTGCACGCGTCATATCCCGACACGTCCAGCAACGGGATGCGTTGATCGTTGCCATTCTTCTTCCGAGGGTCCTTGCGATCTCGAATGAGAAGCATCTTGCTTTCAGGATCAAAGTCACGCCACTCGACGCGGGCAATTTCGTCCTGCCGCATTGCCGTTGCGACAGCAAACCGAATGATCCGGCCAACAGGAATTTGCTGCCGATCATTGGCTTCGAGACCCGCAATAATTCGATCGAGCTCGTTCTGTGTTGGGCGCCGGTCGCGCTCGTTGCCCTTTCCGACAAGGCCAAGACGTCCAAGAGCAATACGCGCCAGATCGATTGGTTCGATCGAGACGGTCACGCCATGCACAGCGGCGGCGTGCGAGAGGATCGTTTTGATGTATCCCAAATCGATGCCAACGGTCACGGGACCGGCCCCCTCTTGCGCGCGCTCTTTTCCAAACTTGATGAGCCGCTCTCGATCGAGTTCGTCCAAACGGAGATGTCCGAGCCTCTCGTCAAGGAATGTTAGACTGGCGTCCTTCGATCGCCCAATTTTCTTGCCAACCTCTCCAAGGTCTTGACGGTGAAGCGCGATGAGATCGCCGAAAAGCTTGGCTTGTCGGGCCCGCGAAGTCGCCGGCTCCTGCCGATCAATTCTTCGCTCGATATCCAGCGCCCATTCCTCGGCGTCCCTACGGCGGACGAACGTCTCGTTGACGTATTTTCCTTTACGCCGGACCTGGGCGCGCCACGAACCTGACTTTAATCTGCTAAAGGTAGCCACGCGTGTGCGCTCCGTGTGCAGTGAGGCGTCGAAAAGCCGGAAAAAACCTCGCGTTATGGCGTAAAATAGAGTGCACACAACGCGACCTAACGACCTGAACGTACTGGAAAAATGCAATTATATCAATCACATAGATTTGCTGTGGCGCCTATGATGGACTGGACTGACCGGCATTGCCGCGTCTTCCATCGTCTGCTGTCGCGGCAGACGCGGCTCTATACGGAGATGCTGACGACAGGCGCCGTGATCCACGGCGACCGCACGCGGTTGCTTGGCTTTGACGCCAGCGAACATCCGGTGGCGCTGCAACTCGGTGGCTCTGAGCCGGCACATCTTGCGGAAGCGGCGAAGATCGGCGCGGATTTCGGCTATGACGAAATCAACATCAATGTCGGTTGTCCCTCGGATCGGGTGAAGGACGGCCGCTTCGGTGCTTGTCTGATGGCGGAGCCGGATCTGGTCGCGCGCGGTGTGGCAGCGATGAAGCAGGCCGTGGACGTGCCGGTCACCGTCAAGTGTCGTATCGGTATCGACGATCAGGACCCCGAAGTGGCGCTCGATACGCTGGCGCGCGCAGTGGTCGCCGCCGGCGCTGACGGTCTCATCGTGCATGCGCGGAAGGCGTGGCTCAATGGTCTGTCGCCGAAAGAGAACCGCAACATTCCGCCGCTGAATTACGATCGCGTCTATCGCCTGAAGGCGGCAATGCCCGACGTGCCGATCATCATCAATGGCGGCATCGCGGGTATCACTGAAGCCGCCGAACATCTGGCGCATGTGGATGGCGCGATGCTTGGCCGCGCGGCCTATCAGGAGCCGTGGCGGCTATTATCGGTCGATCCCGAACTGTTCGGCGAACCGGCGCCGCACGCGACGATGAAAGACGCCTTCGCGGCGATGATGCCCTATATCGAGGATCAGCTTGCGCAGGGCACGCGGCTGCATTCAATTACCCGGCATTTCGTCGGCGCATTCCACGGCGTGCGCGGCGCGCGCGCATTCCGGCGCTATCTGGCGGAGAATGGCGTCAAGCGCGGTGCGGGCATCAATGTGTTGCGTGAGGCAATTGCGCTGGTCGAGGATGAACCTGCGGAGTCGGTCGCGGCCTAGCTACGGATAGCCACGCAGCATCAGTCTATCGGCGCGCACTTCCCAGCTTTCCAGACGGTCGAGAAAGCTCATGCCGAGCAGGTTGGTTTTCATCTGTCCGCGCGGCACCACCAGTGCGGGGACGGATCGTTCCACCAGCTTGCCAACGGCGAGACGATCCAGCGTCAATCGCGCAGCCTTGGTACGACCGCCCGCAGTCTCGACGTCGACATTGTAGTCGAGCAATTCGAGCGGCAGACCCGCGGCCTTTGCGGTTTCATAAGTCAGCACCACCGAGGTCGCGCCCGTATCGATCACCATGGCCGTCTTGACGCCGTTGATCTTGGCCTGCAGTCCGAACTCGCCAGTATTGCCGCGCGGCACATCGACCAGCCGCAATGGTGGCGGGCTCTGCCTGCGCAGGATTTCCGTGACGAGACTGCCGGCCTTGGAGATCTGCTTGGGGTCGCCATAGGCGAGGGCGGCGCCAGCCGTCGCGACGATGACGATGACCAAAAGGAAGACCCGGCTCATGGCGAGCCTCTCAGGTCGTCGCTGCTGTCTTCTTTGCGGCGTATGTCGACGAAGGCTCCAGCCCGGCGTCGGCCATGCGGGCCGGCAGCAGTGCCATCGTATCCAGGCGCTCCGCGCTGTCCATTTTTCCCCAGCGCGCGATCTCCGGCAGCGTGCGTCCGCAGCCGAGGCAGAGCTTGGTCTTGGGGTCGATGAAGCAGACTGCGATACACGGTGTTTCTTTGCTCATCCTGTAATATTGAAGCGGATAGGCTTGCTTGCGCAAGCGTCGAAATCACAGCCCGGTTCCTGCATTCATGATGGGCTTGTTGCGGGCCCGGCGTTTCTCATCGGCGACGTTCATCTCGTAATCGGGCTGCAACGGCGGCGCATCGGGCGCCATCGGAGCAAGCGCGGACATCACACGCTCCGGCGGGAAGGTGACGATCACCTCGGTGCCGATCCGCAGTTTGGATTTCAGCGTGAATGTGCCGCCATGCATGTCGATCAGGCTCTTGGCGATCGGCAGACCGAGACCGGCCCCCTGTTCGGCCGATTTGATCGAGTTCGATCCCTGGCCAAATGACGCCAGCACGATCGGAATCTCGTCTTCGGCGATGCCAGAACCGGTGTCCTTGCAGCTCAGATACTGGCCGCCAGAGGCGGTCCAGCCGACCTTGAGCCAGATCTCGCCGCCCTGCGGTGTGAACTTGATCGAATTGGACAGCAGGTTCAGCACGATCTGCCGGCAGGCGCGCTCGTCGCCCCAGACCCGCGGCATGCCGTGTTCGAAGACTTCATGGATGGTGATGCCGCGGCTCGATGCGCGCAGCTTCAACAGGTGATGGCAGTCGGCCACCACATGCACCAGCGAGACGGCTTCTTCGTTCAATTCGTAGCGGCCGGCTTCGATCCGTGACAGATCGAGGATCTCGTTGATGAGATTCAGAAGATGCACGCCGGAGTTATGGATGTCAGCCGAGTAGTCCTTGTAGACCGGCACGGCATGACCACCGAAGATTTCGCTCTTCATCACTTCGGAGAAGCCGAGAATGGCGTTCAGCGGCGTGCGCAACTCATGGCTCATCTGCGCGAGGAAGCGCGACTTCGCGACATTGGCGGCTTCGGCGCGGTGGCGCGCTTCGTCGGAGATTGCCTTTGCCTGTTCGAGTTCGCCGATCAGTGCATCTTTCTCAGCGCGGGCTTCCAGTGTTGCGAGCGTGGTCGAATGCAGACGTTGCGCCAGCAGCGCAAAATAACCTTCGGCTGCGACAGCCAGAACGGCCAGCACGTAGTTGTCGAAGTTGCCGCGCAGGATGAAGCTCAGCGCCACGCCCAGCGTCACCGGCGCGGTGGCGGCAAAGGCTGCTATGGGCAGGCTAGCGGCGAGCATGCTGGAGACCGCGACCACCAGCAGCATCAGGAACATCATCAGTGAATTGGAGACGACGTCGACACCGGTCGGATGCACGAGGATGACCGTCCACGACAGGCCGTAAAGCAGGTCCAAAAAGATAAAGCGCAGCCGCCATTTATGCGTGCTGTTGGGTGTCGGTGTTTCCGTCAGATAGCGATTGCAGGCGCGCAGGATCACCGCGTGAATGCACAGCATTCCGCAAGACCATGCGGCGGCCGGCAGCGGCTGCATCCAGAACCCGAACAGGATGCCGGTGCCGACCACCAGCAGCATGATGACGAGCGAGGCGGAGAGGCGGGTCTGAGCGTATTGGCGGAGCAGTTCGCGATCGAAAGCGGGGCGTGTTCCCGAGGTCGAGGTCAGCCGGTCGCGTGCCTCGCGCACCCGCTGTTGTGCCGCCCGGCGATTGCGCGGCGGAACAGCGACGGGCGTTTCAGCCGGAAGCTGGACGACCTCGGGCCTGGCGGCGGGCTCACTCATCACTCGTACACAAATCCTGCACGCAAACGCGGGCGGTTTTTCACAGATCCTATCTGTGCCGCACAATCATTAAGAGGTGCCTTAGAGAACGAGGTAATCCGGTTAATATTTGATAAAAACAGAGGCGGCGGAGAATGCCCGGCCAGCATCGCTCCGCCGCCTTTTATATTGCGGAATTAGATGCTTAGCGCTGCAATCTTGCCAAAAGACTGGAAGTATCCCAGCGCTTGCCGCCCATGGTTTCCACTTCTGAATAGAAGTTATCGACCACAGCCGTGACCGGCAGGCTGGCACCGTTGCGGCGGGCCTCGGCGAGACAGATCGAGAGGTCCTTGCGCATCCATTCGACAGCGAAGCCGAAATCGAATTTTCCGTCATTCATGGTCTTGTGGCGGTTCTCCATCTGCCACGATTGCGCCGCGCCCTTGGAGATCACCTCGACCACCGCATTGACGTCAAGACCGGCCTTCTTGGCAAAGTGGATGCCTTCGGACAGCGCCTCGACGAGGCCGGCGATGCAGATCTGGTTGACCATCTTGGTGAGCTGGCCGGAGCCCGCGGGGCCGAGCAGTTTCTGCATCTTGGCGTAGGACGTGATGATCGGCTCGACCTTGGCATAGACCTTCGCGTCGCCGCCGCACATCACGGTCAGGGCGCCGTTTTCGGCGCCGGCCTGGCCGCCCGAGACTGGCGCGTCGATGAAGTGGAAACCGGCCTTGGTGGCGGCGGCGTCGAGCTCACGGGCCACTTCGGCTGAGGCAGTGGTGTGGTCGACGAAGATCGCGCCCTTGACCATGCCGGCGAAAGCGCCGTCGGGGCCGATGGTGACCGACCGCAGGTCCTCATCATTGCCGACGCAGGCCATCACGAAATCCTGGCCTTCGGCAGCCGCTTTCGGAGTCGGCGCGGACTTGCCGCCGAACTTCTCGACCCATGCTTTGGCCTTGGATGCGTTGCGGTTGTAGACGGTGACCTCGTGGCCGCCCTTGGTGGCAAGGTGACCGGCCATGGGGAAACCCATGACGCCGAGACCGATGAATGCAACTTTGGCCATGTCCGTACCCTTTGGATGCTGTCGGCTTTGCTGCCGAACGTCGACTGTTGGAAAGTGAGGGCGCCGCCCTGATTCGTGGCGGCGAGATCGCTGGTGATGAGGAGCGTCAGCATAGTCGTTGCACAGGACGCGGCAAAGCCCCCGTTACCACCCGGGGCGGCAGCTGCTTATGGTGCGTTGCAAAATAGAATCCGGTGCGGGTCTTGTGCCAGAGCAGTCTCGGAACTCTCAACATCGCCTCGAAACGCCATGGACTTAGGGCGGAAGTTCTCTATCTGTGCGGTTTGAATTGTCCGTCGATCGGGAGACACGCATTGAGCGTTTCGAAGCAGCAAATTCTGGATGGTCTGGCCAAGGTGACATCGCCGCGCGGTGTGCCGCTGATCCATGCCGATGTCTTGTCCGAGATCGTGGTGACCGACGGCAAGGTGCTGTTTTCGATCAATGTGGACGCCGCCGAAGCGCGGGCCTGGGAAAGCGTGCGCGCGCAGGCGGAAGCCGCGGTGCGCGCGCTCCCGGGTGTCACGGGCGCGATGGTTGCGCTGACGGCGGAGCGCAAGCCCGGCAGCGCGCCGGCCGCTACACCCGCGCACAGCCATGGTCCCGGTGCGCATTCGCGCGGTCCGCAGTCCGGCGGCGTACAGCCGGTCTCGGCGCATCGCCCGCACGCCAACCCGGCCAACTCGCCAATGTCAAAACAGGCTGAGATTCCTGGCGTTGCCGCGATCATCGCAGTGGCCTCGGGGAAGGGTGGTGTCGGCAAGTCCACGACGGCGCTCAATCTGGCGCTGGGCCTGCGCGATCTCGGCCTGAAGGTCGGTCTGCTGGACGCCGATATCTATGGTCCGTCGGTACCGCGGCTGACCGGTATCCACGAAAAGCCTGTTCTCGACGACAACAGGAAAATGATCCCGATCGCGCGTTTCGGCCTGTCGATCATGTCGATCGGCTTCCTGGTCGAGGAGGAAACCGCAATGATCTGGCGCGGACCGATGGTGATGTCGGCGATCACCCAGATGCTGCGCGATGTCGCCTGGGGCACGCTCGATGTCCTCATTGTAGACATGCCGCCGGGCACCGGCGATGCACAACTCACGCTGGCGCAGAACGTGCCCCTGAAGGGGGCGGTCATCGTCTCGACGCCGCAGGATCTGGCGCTGATCGATGCGAGGCGCGGCCTTGCGATGTTTACCAAGGTCAATGTGCCCGTGCTCGGCATCATCGAGAATATGAGCTATTTCCAGTGCCCGGAATGCGGCACACGCTCCGACATCTTCGGCCATGGTGGCGCCCGTCACGAGGCTGAGCGGCTCAAGGTGCCGTTCCTAGGTGAAGTGCCGTTGCATATGTCCATCCGCGCGATGTCGGATGCCGGCACGCCCGTGGTGGTGAGCGAGCCCAACGGCCCGCACGCGGCGATCTATCGGGCCATCGGCACGCAGATCCGCGACCGGTTGCAGGGCGTTATTGCAGCTGCGTAAGCGGGCCGGTGGCCGGGCCGAGATCAAGGCCGAGATGTCGCATAGAACTTTCGTTCAATTGGGCTGGCAACGACCTTCGTCGTGTTTTCCGCGGCTGAATAACCGTGTTAGACAGCCTCTGTACCAGAGCGTCTTCGGTTGAATCGCGCAACGATTTGCCGTCGAACATGCTCAAAGGAATTCTAGGGAAAACGCCCGCAAAAAGGAGAGCTTGAATGAAGCGTCGTGAGTTTTTGAAGGTTTCGACGGCAGGCGCCGCAGTGGCCGCCGTTGCCTCGCCGGCGATCGCGCAGTCCGCGCCCGAGATCAAATGGCGCCTCGCATCCAGCTTCCCGAAGTCGCTCGACACCATCTATGGCGGCGCCGAGATGATGGCGAAGCAGGTCGCCGAAATGACCGACAACAAATTCCAGATCCAGGTCTTCGCGGCCGGCGAACTGGTCCCCGGTCTGCAGGCGCTCGATGCGACCTCCAACGGCACCGTCGAAATGTGCCACACTGTGTCGTATTACTATGTCGGCAAGGATCCGACCTTCGCGATCTACGCGTCGGTGCCGTTCGGTCTGAACGCACGCCAGCAGAATTCCTGGTGGTACCAGGGCGGCGGCGAGCAGCTCGGTAACGAGTTCTTCAAGAAATTTGGCGTCATCGGTCACCCTTGCGGCAATACGGGTACGCAGATGGGCGGCTGGTTCCGCAAGGAGATCAAGACCGTTGCCGATCTCTCCGGTCTCAAGATGCGGATCGGCGGCATTGCCGGTCAGGTGCTGCAGAAGGTCGGCGTCGTGCCGCAGCAGCTTGCTGGCGGCGACATCTATCCGTCGCTCGAAAAAGGCACCATCGACGCTGCCGAGTGGGTCGGCCCCTATGACGACCAGAAGCTCGGCTTCCAGAAGGTCGCGAAATACTACTACTATCCAGGTTTCTGGGAAGGTGGCCCGACGGTTCACGCCTTCACCAACCTCGAGAAGTTCAACGCGTTGCCGAAGAGCTATCAGGCGATCCTCGCCAATGCCTGCGCCAATGCCAACACCTGGATGGCTGCACGTTACGACATGCAGAACCCCGCTGCGTTGAAGCAGCTCGTTGCCGGCGGCACGCAGCTGCGTCCGTTCACCAACGAAGTTCTGGACGCCTGCCTCAAGGCGACCAACGAACTCTGGGCCGACATTTCGTCGAAGAATGCCGACTTCAAGAAGTCGATCGACGCGATGCAGGCCTATCGTTCGGACGAGTATCTGTGGTGGCAGGTCGCCGAATACACCTTCGACAGCTTCATGATCCGCTCGCGCACCCGCGGCTGATCCTCTGCTTGCGATTTTTCAAAGAAGCCCGGCCTTCGCGAGAAGGTCGGGCTTTTTTGTTGGATCGAAGCTCTGTGATTCCGCGACGCGCCCGGTTTCTATGCCGATTGGGGATGTCGGCCTGCGCGCTGCGGAAGAACAAAGATGCAAATCAGGATAATTGCAGCCAGAACGGTCGAAGCCAGCGGCCTGCTGATATTTAACCCACCGTTCGCAATCGGTTTGTCGAAGTAGTCGCCGATGGTGGCGCCGAGCGGACGGGTCAGGATGAAAGCAGCCCAGAACAATGCCACATGCGACAACGCGGACCAGAAGTACAGTGCGGCAACGATTGCCAGCAATGCGCCGAAGATAAGTGCTCCGCCGTCATAGCCTAGTCCGGAATCGGCGACCCAATCGCCAAGTGCGGTACCCAGCGTCTGCGAGAATGTAATTGTAGCCCAATAGAACAGCTCGATGCGCGGGCTCTTGATGGACTGCGTCGATACAGTTCCTTCTGACCAGTACCACGTTGCAAGCGAAATCAAGACGCAGGCCATAAGGATGAACGTTCCACCGGGATAACCGATTCCGAGCGAACGATCGGCGAAATCCGCGAGGGTCGTTCCCGCCGTGGTCGATGCGATGATGGTCGCCCAGTACAGCAGGGGATGAAATGTTTTCGCCCGCGTTTGAACGATTACCAGTATCGCAAGCGCCGCTATGAACGCCAATGTGCTGACTAGATAGCCGAGATTTAAGGTCATCGACAGCGTATCGCCGGCGGTCTCGCCGAACGTGGTGGCAAGGATCTTGATGATCCAGAAACCGAAGGTGATCGCGGGGACCTTGTTAGACGTGCCGTCGGATTCCATCGCGTATGACCTTTCGATGACGTCTGGCGCGGTTCAATGCGTCTGAGAGGCTGAATGCATGCGATCGGCGATAACAATTCTCTGGCCAGACTGTTCGGCACATGCGGCCGATCCGTGACATTTGCTAGGCTGGAGGGATTATGGTGGCGACGTTGCCAAGTTTTAATCTAATGGAGACATTGGGCTTTCATTGCCGACTGTGCTGGTATCGTATGTTGAAATCCGTCAAAAAGGTTATGGAATCGATCAGATTCCACGAAGCTAGTTGCTTGATACGTCACAAGGTACTGCGATGACCGAACAAGAAATTGCCGCAGCAGCTGAGATCCTCGCTCAGGCGCGCCAGAGCGAGACGCAGATCAACGGTTTGCCCGTCACGCCGTCTTCAGTGGCGCAGGCGCATGAGATTCAGGATAGCGTTGCTGCTTTGGTGGGAGAGCCGATCGGCGCCTTCAAAGCCGGCGCGCCGCCCGAGGGCGAACCGACGCGCGGCCTGATCGAAGCTCGGATGGTCCGTTCGAGCCCGGCTCATATGTCGGTGGCTGAAGTCCCGCATCTCGGCGTCGAGGGCGAAATCGCTTTCCGCTTCACCCGCAACCTGCCGGCACGTGCCACGCCCTATACGCGCGAAGAGGTCGCGAAGGCCGTCGCGGTGCTTCCGGTGATCGAAGTGGTCTCCAGTCGTTTTCGCGAGCCGCTGAGCCGGCCCAAGCTTGAGCAGCTTGCCGATTGCGGCATCAATGGCGGGCTGGTCACCGGCCCCGAGCTCGCCGACTGGTCGCATCTCGATCTGCCGAACCTGCAGATGACCTTCACCGTGAACGGCGAGACCCTGATTGAGCGTACAGGTGGCCACCCCACCGATGATCCTATCGCGGGCGCTGTCGCGTTGGCGAACATGATGCGCGCTGGCGTGAAGGCAGGTCAGATCGTGACCACAGGCAGCTGGACCGGGCTGCCGTTCTTCAAACCGGGCGATCGTTGCACCGTTCGGTTCGAGGGGCTGGGCGAAGCCGAAGTGGTGTTCGACGGCTAGGCCCGGCTTTCCCGTTACTTCGGCGGCCCAAAGTCCGGCATCGCCGGCATCTCGATCTGCGGGATCTCGATCTTCACGTTCGACGTGTCGATCGCCGTGTTGTCGATCCAGTAGGTCACGAGGCCGGGCCAGTAGATCACGATGATCACCAGAATGACCTGCATGGCGACCCACGGCATGGCGCCGAGGTAGATATCGCGGCTCTTCACTTCCGGCGGCGCGATGCCGCGCAGATAGAACAGCGCGAAGCCGAATGGCGGGTGCATGAACGATGTCTGCATGTTCACGCAGAGCAGTACGCCGAACCAGACGAGGTCGATGCCGAGCTTGGCTGCAACGGGCGCCAGCAGCGGGATGATGATGAAGGCGATCTCGAAGAAATCGAGGAAGAACGCCAGAAAGAATACGAAGATATTCACGAAGACGAGGAAGCCGACCACGCCGCCGGGCAAGCCCGTCAGCAGATGTTCGATCCAGCGCGCGCCATCCATACCCTGGAAGACGAGGCTGAAGCAGGTCGAACCGATCAGGATGAACACCACCATCGAAGTCAGGCGCATGGTCGAGGTCATGGCCTGTTCGACCAGCGGCCAGGTGAGGCGGCGATGCAGTGCGGCGAGAACCATCGCGCCGACCGCGCCCATGGCGCCGGCTTCGGTCGGCGTCGCGAGGCCGAGGCCGATGGTGCCGAGCACCAGGAAGATCAGCACGATCGAGGGGATCATGCCCCATAGCACGCGGCTGATGAGCTTCCAGTTCATCGGCTCGCGCGCATGTTCCGGAATCGGCGGCATCGCATTCGGCTTCAGGATCGACAGCACCACGATGTAGAGAATGAAGATCACGACCTGGATGATCGAGGGGCCGATGGCGCCAAGATACATGTCACCGACCGAACGGCCGAGCTGGTCGGCGAGTACGATCAGCACCAGCGACGGGGGGATGAGCTGCGTGATGGTGCCGGATGCGGCAATGACGCCGGTGGCGAGCTTCATGTCGTAGCCGTAGCGCATCATGATCGGCAGCGAGATCACGCCCATCGCGATCACTGATGCGGCGACCGTGCCGGTAATGGCGCCAAGGATCGCGCCGACGATGATCACAGCATAAGCGAGGCCGCCCGGGACCTTACCGAACAGCTGTCCGGTGCCTTCGAGCAGGTCTTCTGCAAGCCCGCAGCGTTCGAGGATCGCGCCCATGAAGGTGAAGAACGGAATCGACAGCAGCAGGTCGTTCGAGATGGTGCCGTAGAAGCGGAACGGCAGCGCCTGAAGGAAGGACGGATCGAAGTGACCGGTGAAGATGCCGAGAACACCGAAGAACAGGCCGACCGCAGCCAACGAAAATGCGACCGGGAAGCCGAACACCATGAAGATGATCATGGTGCCGAACATCAGCGGGGGGAACACGCCGTAGGAAAACATCGGTGGTCCTGACTATCGAACTGGTTCTTGTCGAACGGATGGCCGCGAAACGCGAGAGGCTAAAAAAACAAACGCCGCTATTGCAGCGGCGCTTCGTAATGGGTGTCGATCTTGACGACGCCGGCGAGCGCGGCGATGCGCTTGGCGAGTTCGGCCAGGCCCTGCAGCAGCAGCAGCCCGAAGCCGAGCGGCAGCACCAGCTTCACAGGCCAGAGGATCAGGCCGCCCGCATTGCTGGAGACCTCCTGCGAATTCCACGAATTCAGGAAAAACGGGAACGTCATGTAAGTGAGGTAGGTCATCGCCGGCAGCAGGAAGATGCAGAGACCGATGATGTCGATCCACAGCCGCGCCCGATCGGAGACCGCCGAATAGAGCAGATCGACACGCACGTGCTCATTGAGGCGCAGTGTCTGCGATGCGCCGAAGAACACGATGCCCGCGAACATATACCACTGGATTTCGAGCCAGCCGTTCGACGAGTAGTTGAAGAGATAACGGATCGTGGCATTGCCGGCGCTGACGAGGCAGGCGAGCAGCACGAGCCACTTGGCGATGAAGCCAAAGACATCGCTCAGGCCGTCGATCACACGTGTGATTTTAAGTAGGTCCACCGGTTTCCCCCGTCGTCGCTCCAGCGCGTGCTCGTCTTGGCTTTCCCACTGAGAAAGCGCAGCTTTTTCCGCTGGGCGAAGTAACGCGGCGGCACCATTTCAGCGCGTCATGCAATCGTCAATCGGAAAATCGACAAATTGACGCACGGGCCAAAACGTGGGCGGGGCAGGAGAATCCTGCCTTGCGCTGGATCAGGCGAGGCTTCAGACGATCTCGCAGCGCAGCGTTATCGGCTATCCGCCGGTCACGCTCATATGCCGGCTGACGCTTGGCCGGTTGTGGCGCCGATCGATGATGAAGTCGTGACCCTTCGGCTTCAGGCCGATGGCGCGGTCGATGGTGGCGTTGAGCAGTTCATTGCTCTCGGAGGCACGTAGAGGCTTGCGCAGGTCTGAGGCGTCTTCGTGCCCCAGACAGGTATGGATCGTGCCGGTGCAGGTGATGCGGACGCGGTTGCAGGATTCGCAGAAGTTGTGGGTCATCGGCGTGATGAAGCCGATCTTGCCGCCCGTTTCGGCAACGCGGACATAGCGGGCGGGACCGCCGGTATCGTCCGGCAAATCGGTCATCGTGAACTGAGTGGCGAGGCGCGCGCGTAGCAGCGACAGCGGCACATACTGGTCGATGCGGCCCTCGCCGATATCGCCCATGGGCATCACCTCGATCAGCGTCAGCGCCATATCGCGGCCGTGTGCCCATTCGACCAATGAGGGGATCTCGTCCTCATTCATGTTCTTCAACGCGACGGTATTGATCTTCACGGCAAGCCCCGCAGCCTGCGCCGCATCGATGCCGGCCAGCACCTTATTCAGGTCGCCCCAGCGGGTGATGGTGCGAAACTTCGCGGGGTCGAGCGTGTCCATCGAGACGTTGATACGCTTCACGCCGCAATCCGCCAGTTCAGCGGCATATTTGGCGAGCAGCGAGCCGTTGGTGGTCAGCGTCAGTTCTTTCAGCGCGCCGGTCTTGAGGTGGCGCGACAGCGAACGCACGAGGCCCATCACATTACGTCGGACCAGCGGCTCGCCGCCGGTCAGCCGCAGCTTGGTGACGCCCTTGGCGATGAATGCGGAACAGAGCCGGTCGAGTTCTTCCAGCGTCAGCAGGTCAGCCTTGGGCAGGAAGGTCATGTCTTCCGACATGCAGTAGAAGCAGCGCAGATCGCAACGATCCGTCACCGAGACGCGCAGATAGCTGATCCGCCGGCCGAACGGATCGGTCATGGCAGAGGAGGCCAGAGCAGGGTTCAACTCGGATACGGTCATTCAAACGCCTTGCCGCAAATGACGTGTTTGTCGCGCGGCGTAAAACGCCGCACGATCAATCTAGTCACGTGTCGCAGCTGGCACAATCACGCCAACGTATATGTTTGGTGGATCAGCGAGGCGTCGGGAACGGCGAACCTGCCGCAGGTGCGGCCGCGACGGCCGGAGCAGCGGCAGGCGCCGCTGCGCGCTTGGCGGTCTTGCGGGCGCGGCGTGGCGGCGTCGCAGGCTGCAGTTCGGCGACGACCGGGCTCGGATCAACCGTGGTCCGTGCGGGCGAGGTGAAATCGCCGGGCACGCGGGTGATTGTCACAGGAATCGTCATCGGCTGGTATTTTGCGAGGGTAAAGGTCGCGCTGAACCCGGTTTCCGTCGCCAGAGGCAGCGAGCAGGGCGTCTTGCAGCTCGGGCCAATCGAGGTCACCACCTCTGCGCCGGGCGGCACGGAGTCAAACTGGACGGTAACCGGCTCCGGTGCCGACTTGAACGAGTCCATGGAGAACGAAGCGCAACCGGCCAGGCTCAGGCCTGCTGCTGCCAAAACTATTACTCTACGCATGGTATCATCCGTCACTTTTGCGGCTAGCCGCCATCCCCACGCAACCATAAGAGCGTCGCACATATGACGCAACACGCAGGACACCTATAGTTAATTGATGGTTAATGGCGTCGCCGAAAAACCTGAGAAGCTCAATTAAATGAACAGGCTAGGCGGCACATATGGGCATCAGACGCTCAATGGTCGCCGGCAGATCGCGGAAATGGTCGATCACGATGTCGGGCTTGAGTTCGGCAATCGGGACGTCCGTATAGCCGAATGTGACGCCGATTACCGGCACATTGGCGCGCCGCGCCACGCCGACATCCGGGCCGGCATCACCGACCATCACCACCGAAGACATCACGCCGCCGGCGCGCGCGACCGTCTGCTGCAGGATGACCGGATCGGGCTTCGAGACGCCGAACGTGTCAGCGCCGCAGACGGCCGCGAATCGGTTGGTCAGCTCCAGCTTTTCGAGCAGCAGCTTCGACAGCCATTCCAGCTTGTTGGTGCAGACCGCGAAGCGGTAGCCACGCCCTGCCATCTCGTCGAGCGCCGCGATCAGGCCCTCGAAGGGGCGGGACTCGTCGGCGATGTGTGTGGCGTAATAGTCGATGAAGTCCTTGGTCAGGCGGGTGACCTCGTCCGGGGTCATTTCGCGCCCTTCCAGCTCGAGCCCGCGTTCGATCAGGCGCCGGGCGCCCTGGCCGATCATTTTCCGCGCGGATTCCAGCGGAACGGGGGCCAGCCCCTCCCGGTGGAGCACGTGATTCAGCGCGCTGATAAGATCGGGGGCGGTATCGACGAGGGTGCCGTCGAGGTCGAAAACAACGAGGGGGGCAGGGGAAGCATCTGTCATGCGGGGATCGCTACCGGTCATCGACCGATCCCGCAAGGGGTCCCGGACGCGGTCCGGCATCCCCTTGGAATGCAGGCCTGCATTCCAGTGGGATGCACGTCCTTCGCCCTGTTCCTTGTCCCCAAACGTCGCTAGATATGCGGCGCATCCCGTCCGCGGGACCGTTTTGAACCGCAAGGACTGCTGCGCCGATGAATATGGACGAGCTGAAACGACAGGCTGCCGCCAAGGCGCTCGAACACGTGCGCGACGGTATGAAGCTCGGGCTCGGCACGGGGTCGACAGCGAAACATTTCGTCGAACTGCTCGGTGAGCGCGTGGCGGGCGGTCTCAAGGTCATCGGCGTTCCGACGTCTGAGGCCACGCGTGCCGACGCCGAACGCTGCGGCGTGCCGCTGACCACGCTCGACGAGATCGATCGACTCGATCTCACGGTCGACGGTGCGGACGAAGTCGATCCGGCGCTCAATCTCATCAAGGGCGGCGGCGGCGCCTTGCTGCGCGAGAAGATCGTGGCGGCGGCGTCCGATCGCATGATTGTCATCGCCGACGATTCCAAATGGGTGCCGACCCTCGGTCGCTTCCCGCTACCCGTGGAAGTGATCCCGTTCGGTCTGTCGGCCACGCGCCGCGCGATTGCCGACGTGTTCGCCAAATGCGGCCTGTCTGGCGAAATGACCATTCGCAGCGGCAAGGACGGTCATGCTTTCGTCACCGATGGCGGCCACTGGATCATCGACGCGCGGCTCGGGACCATCACCGATGCGCCTCGCCTGGCCGGGCTGCTCGGCGCCATTCCGGGCGTGGTCGAGCACGGTTTGTTTATCGGTCTGGCAAGCACCGCGATGCTGGCCGGATCGCAGGGAATTCGCGTTTTCGAGCGTCCGTAACGGCGCAATCAGGGAGAATTGGAATGAAGAAGCTTTCGCACATGCTGCTGTCCGCTGGTCTTGCGCTCAGCGTTGCAGTGATCGCGCTGCCGGTCTCCGCGCAGCAGGCGTCTCCGGAAGGACAGGCCCGGCCGATCAAGCCGGCGTCGCCAGCTGCCATCGGTTACGCCAAGGAAATTCTGGCGATGAAGAACGCCAGCGCGATGTATGCCAATGCCGTGCCGAACATGGTTCAGCGCGTCAAGGATTCGCTGCTGCAGAGCAATCTGAACTATCAGAAGGATCTCAACGAGGTCGCGATCACCATCGCGCAGGCGATGGCTGGCCGCGACAAGGAGATCACCGAGCAGATGGCGAAGATCTATGCCAGCGACTTCACCGAGGCGGAGTTGAAGGACCTTGCAACCTTCTACAAGTCGCCGCTCGGTCAGAAACTTCTGGTGCAGGAGCCCCAGTCGATTTCTGCCAGCATGACCTATATGCAGCAGTGGGCGCAGCAGTTTTCGGAGCAGGTCAACGGCATGTTCCGCGCTGAAATGCGCAAGCGCGGCAAGGAAATCTAAGGGCGCAAGCTGAGACCCGTCATCCCGGGTCTCAGCGCCCAGTTCGGAGCGATCATGGCTGACGTCGACGTTGATCTGTTTGTCATCGGTGGTGGGTCAGGGGGCGTACGCGCCGCCCGCATTGCCGCCGGCTATGGCGCGAAGGTCATGGTTGCCGAGGAATACCGCTTCGGTGGTACTTGCGTGATCCGCGGCTGCGTGCCGAAGAAGCTGATGGTCTATGCCTCGCACGTTCAGCGCGAGATCGACGATGCGGCCGGATTCGGCTGGACCATTCCGACGGCAACATTTGACTGGTCGACCTTCATCGCCAACAAGGACAAGGAGATCGCCCGGCTCGAGGGCATCTACACGTCCAATGTCGAGAAGTCCGGCGCGACGACCGTCAAGACCCGCGCGGTGTTCGAGGATCCGCACACGCTGCGCCTCGGCACCGGCGAGACGGTCAATGCCAGGCATATCCTGATCGCCACCGGCGGTGCACCCAATCATGGGCCGGTCATTCCCGGCATCGAGCATGTGATCTCGTCCAACGAGGTGTTTCATCTGCCCGAACTGCCGAAGCGCATCGTGATCCAGGGCGGCGGCTATATTGCGCTGGAATTTGCCTGCATCTTTGCAGGATTGGGTTCCGACGTGACGGTGATCTATCGGGGCGACAACGTCCTGCGCGGTTTCGACGAAGACGTGCGCGCCCATGTCCGCAGCGAGATGGAGAAGGATGGCATCACCATTCTGACCGGCTGCACGGTGACCAGGGTCGAGAAGCACCGGCACGAATTCACGACGCATCTGTCCAGCGGCGCAAGCATCGCGTCCGATCAGGTATTGTTCGCGATTGGGCGAAATCCGAACACCGCCAATCTCGGCCTGGAGAAGGCTGGCGTTGCGCTCAAGCCAGCCCATGGCGGCATCATCGTCAACGAGTTTTCGCAGACCAATGTGTCGCATATCTACGCGGTCGGTGACGTCACCAACCGGATCAACCTGACGCCGGTGGCGATCCGCGAAGGCCATGCCTTTGCCGATACGGTGTTCGGCAAGAAGACCGTGAAGGTCGATCACAGCAATATCCCGACCGCCGTGTTCACCCAGCCGGAAGTCGGCACTGTCGGCATGAGCGAACAAGAGGCGCGCGCTACCTTCAGCCATGTCGATATCTACAAGACCAATTTCAGGTCGATCAAATCGACGATCTCGGGCAGCGAAAGCCGCGTGCTGATGAAGCTGGTGATCGACGGGGCGACGGATATTGTCGTCGGCTGCCATATCGTCGGACCGGAAGCGGCCGAACTCATCCAGGTGCTAGGCATCTGCGTGAAGCTGAAGGCCACCAAGGCCGATTTCGACGCCACGGTGGCGGTGCATCCGAGTGCGGCCGAGGAACTCGTGACGATGCGCACGCCGACCGCGCGCTACGTGCGCGAAGCCGCGGAATAGTTTGACCAGGCGTCGTCGTTGCGATCGTGGGATGGGTAGAGCGTCTTCGCGAAACCCATCGCTTTGACCGAAGAGATTGATGGGTTTCGCTGCGCTCTACAAATCCCACGATCTGCGTTATTTCTCCATCTGAATCCATTCGGCAGCGCCGCGCCACAATGTGTCGCGGTGTTCCGGCCGGAAGAATCCGAAATGCCCAATCTTCTTCGAGCCGGCCTCGATGGGGCGGATACTGTCGATCTCGGGCTTGATCGAGGTGAAGCCGGCACAGAGCATTTCCACGGCGGCGCGTGTTGCCCATGGATCGTCCGAGAAGCTCAATGCCCGCATCTCGCCGCGGTAACGCGGAAAATTCACCAGTGCCCTGAGCTTGCGGTCGTCAAAGAAGTAGTGATCGCTGGTCACCCAGCCCGCCCATTCCAGAAATACGTCTTTCGGCAGATCGTAGCCGAGGCCTATCCTGCCGGGCGCATAGCCGATGAAGCGCGCTAGAGGCGCGCCGACGAATCTCATCAGCGCATATATGCGATAGCCCTCGGGCGGCGTCATCAGCCGCCAGGTGCCTGCCTGCGCGGCGATGAGCAGGGCGCGCGAGACTTCCGAATTGTTCGGGATCAGGCCGAGCGCCTGACCGCCGAAAGAATGACCGACAAAGGCGAGCCGCATCGCCTTGTAGCGTTCGCGCATCCAGTTCACCGCGGCGGTGACGTCGCGCGCGGCCCAGTCGGTCATGGATGCCTTGAAGCCGACCAGCGCGTTCGACCGGCCGGACAGGGGACCGACCTTGGGCCGCGAATCTCCGGTGCCGCGATAGTCGTAGGTCAGCACCGTGCAGCCGCGGCTGGCGAGATAGCTGGCAAAGCCTCGGTAGATTTTCCGTGGGACGGCAGTGGCGGAATTGATCAGAACGGCGTGGGTGCGGGCGCCACGGGGCAGGTATAGCGTTGCGCCCAGCGAATAGCCGTCGGTCGCCTGGAACGTGATGTCATCGGCAAATGCGTCGTCCAGTGCAGCCTCCGGCACCGCAGTTTCTCCCATGGTGTCCCATATGTTCCTTACCCGAGCCTAGCAAATGCGAATTCGGCTTTGGCTGCAAGGGCTTGGGGCGCAATGTGGATTTCGAACTGGCGATCCCCATCTGTGCTGTGTATAACGCGGCCTCCGCAGCCATAAAGCGCGGTTTTCAGGAGTGATTTTCATGTCCGAGCGGTGGACGCCCGATAGCTGGCGCGGCAAGCCCGTGCTGCAAATGCCGGAATACCCGGATCAGAAGGCCCTTGGCGATGTCGAGGCGCAGCTTGCTACGTTTCCGCCGCTGGTTTTTGCAGGTGAAGCCCGCAATCTGAAGAAGCAGCTCGCCCGCGTGGCCGCTGGCGAAGCCTTCCTGTTGCAGGGCGGCGATTGCGCCGAGAGCTTTGCCGAGCACGGCGCCAACAATATTCGCGATTTCTTCCGCGCCTTCCTGCAGATGTCGGTGGTGCTGACCTATGCCGGCGCGCTGCCCGTGGTGAAGATCGGCCGTATCGCCGGTCAGTTCGCCAAGCCGCGTTCCTCGCCGATGGAGAAGCTCAACGGCGTCGAACTGCCGAGCTATCGCGGCGATATCATCAATGACATCGCCTTCACGGCGGAATCGCGCGTGCCTGATCCGCAGCGCCAGCTGATGGCCTATCGCCAGTCGGCGGCGACGCTGAACCTGCTGCGCGCTTTCGCGACCGGCGGCTTCGCCAATCTCGGCAGCGTGCATCAGTGGATGCTCGGCTTCCTGAAGGATTCGCAGCAGTCGCGCCGTTACAAGGAACTGGCAGATCGTATCTCGGACGCGCTGAACTTCATGCGCGCCTGCGGCCTCAATCTGGAAAGCCACCCGGAACTGCGCTCGACGGATTTCTACACCAGCCATGAGGCGCTGTTGCTCGGCTACGAGCAGGCCTTCACGCGCGTCGATTCCACGACCGGCGACTGGTACGCGACCTCAGGCCACATGATCTGGATCGGCGACCGCACGCGGCAGCTCGATCACGCCCATGTGGAATACTTCCGCGGCATCAAGAATCCGATCGGCCTGAAGTGCGGCCCGTCGCTGAAGCCGGACGAACTGATCAAGCTGATCGACGTGCTCAATCCCGACAACGAGCCCGGCCGGCTGACGCTGATCAACCGCTTCGGCGCCGACAAGGTCGGGGATCATCTGCCGGCGCTGATCCGCGCGGTGAAGAAGGAAGGGCGCTCGGTCGTGTGGTCGTGCGATCCCATGCACGGCAATACCATCACGTCGAACTCGGGCTACAAGACCCGTCCGTTCGACCGCATCCTGTCCGAGGTCAAGTCGTTCTTCCAGGTTCATGCCGCCGAAGGCACTCATGCCGGTGGCGTGCATCTGGAGATGACCGGCCAGAACGTGACGGAATGTACCGGTGGCGCGCGCGCCATTTCGGACGAGGACCTCAATGACCGTTACCACACGGTCTGTGATCCCCGCCTGAATGCCGAGCAGTCCATCGACATGGCGTTCCTGATCGCCGAACTGCTGAAGACGTCACGCGTCGACAGGGCGGAGCCGCTGCCGGTGGCATCGGGTCTCTAGGCTTGTCGCGCCTCTGGCGGGCCTGCATCAACACCTGGAATGGCCTGACCTTCGCGACGCGATCGGAGCAGGCCATTCGCGAGGAGCTGTTTGCACTGCTCCTCGCGGTGCCGCTGTCATTCCTCATCGGCACCACTGCCGCGCGCCGGCTCGAGCTGGTGGCGGTGGTTTTGCTGTTGCTCACCGTCGAACTCCTCAACACCGCGATCGAGAAGCTTGCCGACCGGCTCACCACCGACCACGATCCGCAGATCGGGCGTGTGAAGGACATGGGCTCGGCGGCCGTCGGCGTCGCACTGGTGATCGCTGGCATGACCTGGCTGTTCGCGCTCGGTGAGCGCATAGGGCTCCTTTAAACACGCAGTTGCGAAGGGTGGGCCGGTAGGCTTGGATGTTTCCATGACAGAATCTGCCCGCTTCACCATCACGCTCGCTCAGCTCAATCCCATCGTCGGCGACATCGCCGGCAATGCCGCAAAGGCGCGTGCCGCAAGGGCACAGGCCAAAGCCGACGGCGCGACGCTGATCGTGTTTCCTGAATTGTTCATCGCCGGTTATCCGCCGGAAGATCTGGTGCTGAAGCCGGCCTTCCAGGCGGCCTGCCGGGCGGCCATCGAAGAGCTTGCGCGCGAGACCGCGGATGGCGGTCCGGCTGTGTTGATCGGTTCGCCCTGGGTCGATGGCGACAAGCTCTACAATGCCTGTGCGCTGCTCGACGATGGCCGCATCAGTGCCATCCGCTTCAAGGTCAACCTGCCGAATTACGGCGTGTTCGACGAGAAGCGCGTCTTCGCGCGCGGTCCGGTGTCGGGCCCGATCACCATCCGCGGTCTGCGCGTCGGCGTGCCGATCTGCGAAGACACCTGGATGGAGGAATCCGCCGACTACGAGAACGTGGTCGAGTGTCTTGCGGAGACCGGCGCCGAAATCCTGATCGTGCCGAACGGCTCGCCTTACGCCCGCGACAAGAACGACCTGCGTTTGTCGGTGCAGGTGGCACGCGTGACCGAGAGCGGGTTGCCGCTGGTCTATCTCAATCAGGTCGGCGGTCAGGACGAACTCGTGTTCGACGGTTCGTCCTTCGTACTCAACGCCGACCATTCGCTCGGCGCGCAATTGCCGGCCTTTGCCGAGAGCATCACCACGCTGACCTTCGAAAAGAGCGACGGTCACTGGCGCTGCAATGGACCGATTGCGCCGGTGCCGGAAGGCGACGAGGGTGACTACGCGGCCTGCGTGCTCGGCCTGCGCGACTACGTCAACAAGAACGGTTTCCCCGGTGTGCTCATGGGCATCTCCGGTGGCATCGACTCGGCGCTGTGCGCGGCTATCGCCGTCGACGCGCTCGGCGCCGACCGCGTGCGCGGCGTGATGCTGCCGTTCCGCTACACCGCGCAGGTGTCGCTCGACGATGCTGACAAGCTCGCGAAGGCGCTCGGCTTCCGCTACGAGATCCTGCCCATTGCGGACGCCGTCAACGGCTTCGAGAAAATCCTTGCTGACACCTTCAAGGGCCTCGAGCGCGACATCGCCGAAGAGAATTTGCAGGCGCGCACCCGCGGCACGCTGTTGATGGCGATATCCAACAAGACCGGCGCCATGGTCGTGACCACCGGCAACAAGTCGGAAATGTCGGTCGGCTATGCCACGCTCTATGGCGACATGAATGGCGGCTTCAATCCGATCAAGGATCTCTACAAGACCCAGGTGTTCCGTATCTCGACCTTGCGCAATTCATGGAAGCCCGAAGGCGCGCTCGGTCCTGATGGCGAAGTGATCCCCAACAACATCATTATCCGTCCGCCCACGGCCGAACTGCGCGAAAACCAGACGGACCAGGACTCGCTGCCGCCCTACGATATTCTCGATGGTATTCTCGAACGCCTCGTCGAACGCGAAGAGCCGCTGTCGGAGATCGTCGCGGCCGGCTACGAGAAGGACGTCGTGACGCGGATCGATCGGTTGCTCAACATCGCCGAATACAAGCGTCGGCAGGCCGCGCCGGGCGTGAAAGTGACGCGCAAGAATTTTGGTCGGGATCGCCGCTATCCGATCACCAACAAGTTTCGCGACCTGGCCAATCCATTGCCGAAACCGGACGAAGATCTTGTGACGCGCGCCGGCAAGGGCTCCGCGGAAGCGTTCGACGGGTAGGACGTGCGCCGCCTAGCGCGGCGCGTTGTTCGGCAGGAATTGCGGGCCGACCGTGCGGATCTGGCCAGGAGTGGACGGCGTCGCAGGCTGCGCGGGTGCTGTTGTTGCGGCAGGGGCATCGGTCGTCGCGCCCTTCTTCAAGGCGGCGGGG
This sequence comes from Tardiphaga sp. GW822-FHT04G09, assembly GCF_058800725.1. NCBI lineage: Bacteria > Pseudomonadati > Pseudomonadota > Alphaproteobacteria > Hyphomicrobiales > Nitrobacteraceae > Tardiphaga > Tardiphaga sp. GW822-FHT04G09. Next base: position 118,146 of record NZ_JBXAMO010000012.1, read on the forward strand.
GTGCCCTTGGTCTGCGGTTGCGACATCCGTTTGGCACGTTCCTCGGTGACGACGATGTCGCCATTCTCCGCGGCCGATTTGTCGTCGACATTCTTCAACGCGTCCGACCAGGTCTGGCCCTGCGCCTTGCAGGAGCACGACGGGTTGAACTCGGTGCGATACTTGAACGCATTCGGTGACGACGAGTAAGGCTGGCCCGAGATCGACACCGCAGAGTTCATGTCTTCGCCGGGATTGCGATAGGTGAACAGGTTGGCGTCGGAGGCCGGGCAGAGATTCTTGCAGGTCCGCTCGTCATCGCCGAAGCGCGCAGGGATCGTCGCGAACGAAATCGGGAAATAGAAGCCGTCGCAGGTGCGCACGCAGACGGTACGATAGGTGCCCGACGGCACGGGCGTCATATTTCCGTCCAGCGGCGGCGCGCCGGGGCTCGGCTCGTTATTGCCGAACAGATTGCTCAGGAAACCGCCGGGACCGGAATTCTGTGGCGCCGCGCGCTGCGCAGCAGCGGCGTATTGCGGGCCGCAATTGTTCTGGGCGAGGGCCAGCAGCACTGAGCGGCGCTGGGTATCGCGATCCGAACTGCCGGGCGTGCCGACGCGCAGGCGTTCGAGGCTCGTGGTGATCTGATCCAGATTGCCGCGCATCTGCTGGATCTGGGTGTTGACCGGGCCGCACTGTGCCGACTGCCCATTGAACAGCGAGAAGAAGCCGGAACTGTCGCAGCCCATCCGCTTGGCCTGCGCCGAGACGCGATCGAGCTCGCTTTGCTGCTTGGACGCGGCGTCCTCATAGCGGCGGAGCTGTTCGGCGCGCGCGGGATCGAGGCCGTTGCCGCGATCGATGGTCGAAAGCTGCGCTTCGAGGCGCCCGCACATCGGATTTGCAGAACCCTGCTGTTGCGCCTGACCCGGCGGATAGACCTGCTGCGCGGGATAGCTGGAGGGCCCATTCTGTGCCGATGCAGGAGTGCCCAGCGACAGCGCACCAATCAGTGCGGCACCAACGAAAACCCAGCGAGAGAGGGAAGCAGTCACAGTGTCAGACATATCCGGCCAATGCGCGAGTCAGAAGCGAGCGAGACAGAAACAAGCGAGGTGGATGCGCGCTTCGATGCCGCGGCCAGCCTCTCGCCGACGTTGCCAGACGCGCGCGATGAAAATGCGGCGGCGAACGCGGCTTTCCATAGCCGCTTCTCGCGGCAGGGTCACGTCGTTTCCGGGGCCTCACTGTGGCCGCAGGCGCGATGCAAGAAGGTCGCAAGCCGCGGCATGTCAGCGCTGGCAGGTAATCGCGACGAATTCGTCGCATTTGCCGTGATGGCAGGCGCTGCCTGATGTCGGGACCGAGCCGGTCACTTCATCGGGATCGACACGGCGATAGGCGACGGCCTGGTCGAAGGCGCGCGATTTGCAATAAGACGCTGCGGCATGCGCGCCGCACTTCTCGCCACGGGCGAGGCACTGATCGATGCCGTAACCGTCAGACTGGTTGGCGATGATGAAGACGCGGGAATCGGCAAACGCCGAGGAAGCAGCCAGAACGAAGACCGCCGTCAGAACGACTGAAATGGATTTCATAACTCACCGAATGAATGAGGAAATTCGCCCTCATTCGATATGCCCCAAAGATTAACAATCATTAACCATGGGCGGCGTAGCCGTGGATTAAGGCCGAAATCAGCCCATTACGGCATTGTTCCGCGCCCTTGACGGGCCACCGGGGGGTGCCCCATGGTGCCCCGATGAACGGTTCTCTCGCCATTTGTGGCATTTGCCGCGAGATTAAGAGCTAGCGATTCGCTGGCTGAGGCCGTCTTTTCTCACGTGAGATAATCGGACGCCCGGCCGCTAGGGACGGACATCCATGGAACTGCGCCTTTACGATACTCTGACCCGCGAAAAGCGCGTCTTCACGCCGATCGATGCCGACAACGTCCGGATGTATGTCTGCGGGCCGACGGTCTACGACTTCGCCCATATCGGCAATGCGCGTCCGGTCATTGTGTTCGACGTGCTGTTCCGGCTGCTGCGGCACGTCTACGGCGCCGACAAGGTCACCTATGTCCGCAACATCACCGACGTCGACGACAAGATCAACGACCGCGCGTTGCGCGACTTTCCGGGCCTGCCGCTGAACGAGGCCATTCGCCGCGTCACTGAGACCACGTTCAATCAGTTCGAGACTGACGTTCATGCGCTGGGCTGCCTGCCGCCGACCCATCAGCCGCGGGCGACGGACTTCGTGCTTCCGCGGTCCGACGGCAAGACCGACATGGTGACGCTGATCAAGGAATTGATCGCGCGCGGCCACGCCTATGAGGCTGCGGGCGAAGTGCTGTTCGACACCCAGTCGATGGCCGACTATGGCGCGCTCTCCGGCCGCAAGCTGGAAGATCAGCAGGCCGGTGCGCGCGTTGCCGTCGATGCGCACAAGAAGCATCCGACCGACTTCGTGTTGTGGAAGCAGTCATCCGCGGAAGAGCCCGGCTGGGAAAGCCCGTGGGGCCGGGGCCGTCCGGGCTGGCACATCGAGTGCTCGGCGATGGCGGAGGCCTATCTCGGCACGATCTTCGACATTCATGGCGGCGGCCTCGATCTGATCTTCCCGCATCATGAAAACGAGATCGCCCAGTCACGCTGCGCGCACGGTACGCATGCGATGGCGAATTACTGGATGCATAACGGCTTCCTGCAGGTCGAAGGCGAGAAGATGTCGAAGAGCCTCGGCAACTTCTTTACCATCCGGGAATTGCTGAACGACTGGCCGGGCGAAGTGCTGCGCCTGAACATGCTGAAGACACACTATCGCTCGCCGATCGACTGGACCGTGAAGGGTCTGGAAGAAAGCGCCAAGACGCTCGATGACTGGTATTGGGTCGCGGCGGATGCAGCAGGTGGCAACGTCTCCGACAAGGTGATGGAGCCGCTGTTCGACGATCTGAACACGTCGCTGGCGGTTGCGGCGTTGCACGGTCTTCGCAACAGTGCGGCAGCAGGCCATGACGGCGATCGCAGCCAATTTGCAGCGTCGTTGCGTGCGCTCGGTTTCCTGTCGGAAACGGCTGCTGCATGGAATGGACGCAAACAACAGGCCAGCGGGATCGACGCAGCAAAGGTCGATGGTTTGATTGCGGATCGTACGGCCGCGCGAGCCCGCAAGGACTTCAAGGAGTCCGATCGTATCCGCGACGAACTTGCCGCCATGGGCGTCGTCATCAAGGACTCGAAGGAAGGCACCACCTGGGAGATCGCGCGATGAGCCGACCCGACACACCGTTTCCAAAACACTGGAAATATTACATTGCCCTCAAGTGGGCATTGATCGTCGGCGCGATCGCGCTGGCACTGAAGCTGGTGGATTTCTGGTGAGCGCCATGGGTGAAGCAAAACCGGCATTGCGGCCGTTCCTGCCGGATGACACCGCGATTGCGGCGGCGATCTATGTGGCCAGCATCGAGGAATTGACGGGCGACGACTACAGCGAAGCGCAGCAGGAAGCCTGGGCTGCCACGGCCGACGATGAAGTGGCGTTCGGCAAGCGGCTGGCGTTGCAACTCACGCTGATCGCGACACTGGACGGCGTGCCGGTCGGCTTTGCATCGCTGAAAGGCGCCAACCACATCGATTTGCTTTACGTGCATCCCAATGCCACCCTGCAGGGTGTGGCATCGCTGCTGATCGATGCGATCGAGAGGCTGGCAGGTGCACGCGGCGCCAAGCTGCTGACCGTCGATGCCAGCGACACCGCCGAGCCGTTCTTCAGGAAACGCGGATATATCCCCACACAACGCAACAGCGTGCCGCTGAATGACGAGTGGCTTGCCAACACCACGATGCAGAAAACGCTGGGCGAAACTGGGGCGTCCTAACTCAAATGAGACGGCGGGGGAGGAAGACCGATGATCGATCACATCTCCATCGCGGTCAGCAATCTCGAACGTGCCGTGCCATTCTACGAGCGCAGTTTCGCGCCGCTTGGTATGTCCCGACTGGTCACACGTCCGGCAATGGTCGGGTTCGGCAAGACCTATCCGGAAATCTGGCTCAATCTGCGTGCAGGCATGGCGCTTCTGCCCCTTGATAGCGGTGTGCATCTTTGCCTGCGCGCGAGGACGATGGATGAAGTGGATGCGTTTTATGCGGCAGCCATGGCCGCTGGCGGCGTCTCGGAAAGTGCGCCCTCGCTGCGGCCGCATGATCGCGTGCGCTACTACGCAACTTTCATCGCCGATGCCGATGGCAATCGCATCGAGGTGGTGACATTCCCGAAGGACGATATTGCGCCGTAGTTTTGCTCCGCAAACCCGCTTTCGAGAAAAGCGAGTCCGGGAACCTCATCATGTTTTCCGCCTTGCACAGGACCGGCCAAAACATCGGCCAAAATCTACCCGGAAAACAAATTTATACTGTAAGATCAATTGATTAAGGTGTCGAAAGAGCGGTCGGTAATCCAACCTCAAGATCGGCCAAGAAATCGGCCAATATTAATGATAATTTCGTATTTTGTATGAAATATCAATATCTTGCGATATCGTATGATCGGCCAAAATGACAGAAGAAACCCCACAGCGCATTGAGCCTGCGAGGCTGGAAGAGACATCCGAGGCCATCGCGGACGTGATCGCCGATCTGTCTGTTGCCTCCACGAAACTCGGTGTCGGGTTGCATCCGCGCACGGCTGCTAACCTCGCCGACCTCGTGCGGCTGATGAACACCTACTACAGCAACCTGATTGAAGGCCATAACACGCGCCCGAGAGATATTGCCCGTGCGCTGGAAGGCAAGCTCGACCAGGACGAGGGCCGCAGGAACCTTCAGCTCGAGGCTGCCGCGCATGTGCGCTTGCAAGCCGAGATCGACCGTCTTGCCTCTGACGGCAAACTCGGCGAGCCGGCCTCAATCGAATTCATCAAATGGCTCCACCTCGAATTCTATCGCCACGCGCCGGAAGATATGTTGCGCATCAGCGGCAAGGATTCCGAATTCATCATGGTGCCGGGTGCGTGGCGCTCGAAGCCGGAGCACGACGTGGCAGTTGGACGGCATGTCCCGCCATCAAGCGCGCGCGTCGATGACTTCATGAAATATTTCGAGCAGCGTTATGCGTTCAAATCTTTGAAGACTGCGGGCCGCATCATGGCGATTGCCGCCGCCCATCATCGCTTCAACTACATCCATCCTTTTCCGGATGGTAACGGTCGCGTCAGCCGCCTGATGAGTCATGCTATGGCGCAGCTTTCCGGAATAGGATCGCATGGCCTTTGGTCAATCTCACGCGGTCTTGCCCGCGGTCTGAAGACGCCAAGCGAGTACAAGCGAATGATGGATTTGGCGGACACGCCGCGTCAGGGCGATCTCGACGGACGCGGCAATCTCTCGCTCAAAGCGCTCAGCGAATTTATCCTGTGGTTCCTGCAAGTCTGTCTCGATCAGGTGAAGTTCATGGACAGCCTGTTCGAGCTCGATAGTTTGGGCCAGCGTTTGCGTACCTATGTCGAGCGCAGCAGCACACTGAAGCCAGAGGCCATACGCCTTCTGGAGGAAGCGCTCATTCGTGGACAGTTTGAACGTGGTGATATTTCTCGTATCACGGGACTTCGGGATCGCACGGCGCGACGGGTATTGGCCGATGTCATCGCCGACGGCCTGCTCGCATCGGAGACGCCAAAAGGTGCGGTCTCGTTGCGCTTCCCGGTCGAGGCGCTCGACGTGCTGTTTCCGAGGTTATTTCCAGAGACGTAAAAGAGAGCAGGCGCCCGCGCAAGCCGAGGCAAGGTTTGCATTCCGTGTGGCGCGACAGAGCGTCCAACAAATTCGTTGCAACATTGCGTCCAACAAAAATGAATCTCTCATCGGTGCTGCCCAAACGAGCTTGGCAGCGACTCGTGGAGTTCACATTAGAAATCAGTCTGTCTGATTAGTTCGTATTGAAGCCGAGGCTCCGAAAGGTCATTCAAGCCTGGTGAGAGGGAGCCGGTGAGCGAAACGCTGGCTCCTCCTCATCTGAGGCGTTATTGGCGCTCGGCTTCGACCCCTTCCCCGCAAGCGGAGAGAGGTTAGTCAGAGCCGTGTCGCGACGTCCGGAGCCAGCTTCCTGGCTTCGTCGGAGGCCAGCGCCGCAGCGGTGCGGAGCCGGGGCAGGATGTCTTCCGCGCGGTCGGCCGTCAGCACGTTTAGCGGCAGTGTCGGCCGGATGAAGGCTGTCGAGCGCATGTGTTTGAGCAGTTCGAGCAGCGGCTCCCAGAAGTTATCGATATTGGCCATCAGGATCGGCTTGCTGTGGCGCCCGAGCTGCTGCCAGGTGAGCTGTTCGACCAGCTCTTCCAGCGTGCCGATGCCGCCGGGGAGGGCGACGAAGGCGTCGGAGCGCTCGAACATCAGCCGTTTGCGCTCATGCATGTCATGGGTGATGATCAGCTCCTGGGCGCCCGTCATCGCGTTTTCGCGCTTGGTCAGGAACTCCGGGATGATGCCGGTAACCCGGCCCCCATTGTCCAGTACGGACTTGGCTACCGCACCCATCAGTCCGATGGAGCCGCCGCCATAGACCAGACCGATGCCTTGCTCGGCCATGATCTTGCCGAGCGCAACTGCTGATTCGACGAAACTGGGATTGGTACCGGGGCCGGAGCCGCAATAGACGCAGATCGTTTTAATTGTGCTCATAGAATCCATGTGGCACTGCGGGATAACAGCGTCAAGACACGGAATGAACGCGATACGGGAAATTCCTGCCCGGGACACCTCTGCGCAGGAAAAGAATGCTCCGTGAGGGTGCGACGTTCCGACAAAGCGCCTATATGCATTCAAATGAAATCGACCTCCATTTTGAGCCGGCCCCGGGCCGCCGCTCCGTTCGTTCCAGGCGCCGTGCATGTCTGATTCCGATCCCGCGCTGAACGGCGAGACAACTCCTAACCCGGCCTATATCGAACGCGGCACGCTGTTCGGGACGCTCGCGCATTTGTGGCCCTATATCTGGCCGGGCGACCGCGACGACCTGAAGATGCGCGTCGTCTGGTCGATGCTGCTGCTGCTGGTCGCCAAGGCGGCCACACTGACGGTGCCGTTCACCTTCAAATGGGCGATCGATGCGCTGACCGGCGCTGATACGGCTCCCGTCCAGTCCTCGAACTGGACGCTGTGGCTGATCGCATCGCCGGTCGCCATGACCGTCAGCTACGGTGCCACCCGCGTACTGATGGCGATCTTTACGCAATGGCGCGACGGCATCTTCGCCAAGGTAGCGATGCATGCGGTGCGCAAGCTCGCCTATCTTACTTTCGTCCATATGCATGAACTGTCGCTGCGCTTTCATCTGGAGCGCAAGACCGGCGGTCTGACCCGCGTGCTCGAACGCGGCCGCGCAGGCATCGAAGTCATCGTGCGCATGGTCATCCTGCAACTGGTGCCGACCATCATCGAATTGTTGCTGGTGATGGGCGTGCTGCTCTGGCAGTTCGACTGGCGCTATGTGCTGGTGGTGGCGATCACCGTGGTCGTCTACATGTACTACACGTATCTGGCGACCGAGTGGCGCATCGCCATCCGCCGCAACATGAACGAGTCCGATACCGAGGCGAATACCAAGGCGATCGACTCGCTGCTGAACTATGAAACGGTCAAATATTTCAGCGCCGAAACGCGTGAGGCTGAACGTTACGACAAGACGGTCGAACGCTTCGAGCGCGCCAGCGTCAAGACCTATACCTCGCTGGCCGTCCTCAATACCGGGCAGGCGATCATCTTCACGCTCGGTCTGACATCGACGATGTTGATGTGCGCGGTTGGCGTCCGCAACGGCACCCACACGGTGGGCGATTTCGTCATGATCAACGCCATGATGATCCAGCTCTACCAGCCGCTGAATTTCATGGGCATGGTGTATCGCGAGATCAAGCAGGCGATCATCGACATCGAGAAAATGTTCGGTGTCCTGAACCGCAATCCGGAAGTGAAGGATATTCCAGGCGCTCCGCCGCTGCTCGTGACATCGGGTGCGGTGCGTTTCGACGACGTGCGCTTCGCCTACGATCCGGAGCGGCCGATCCTGAAGGGGCTCTCCTTTGAGGTGCCGGCCGGCAAGACGGTCGCCATCGTTGGTCCGTCGGGGGCCGGCAAGTCGACGATCTCGCGGCTGCTGTTCCGGCTGTACGATGTATCGGGCGGTACGATCTCCATCGATGGCCAGAACATTCGCAATGTCACGCAGGCCTCGTTGCGCCAGTCGATCGGCATGGTCCCGCAGGACACCGTGCTGTTCAACGACACCATCCGTTACAACATCCGCTATGGCCGCTGGGACGCAACTGACGCGGAGGTCGAGGAAGCTGCCCGCATGGCGCAGATCGACCCGTTCATCCGGATGTCGCCGAAGGGCTACGAGACCGAAGTGGGCGAGCGCGGCCTGAAACTTTCCGGCGGTGAAAAGCAGCGTGTGGCCATTGCGCGCACAGTGCTGAAGGGCCCGCCGATCCTGTTGTTGGACGAAGCGACGTCGGCGCTCGACAGCCACACCGAACAGGAGATCCAGGACGCGCTGGAAAAGGTCTCGCAGGGGCGCACCTCGCTGGTGATTGCGCATCGGCTGTCCACCATCGTCGGTGCCGACGAGATCATCGTGCTCGATCAGGGGCGCATCGCCGAGCGGGGCACCCATGGCCAGCTGCTGGCTGCGGGCGGTCTTTATGCCAGCATGTGGAACCGGCAGCGCGAGGCCCAGGAGGCCCGCGAACGGCTCGCCCAGATCGATGACGATGCCGCTGCCCCCAATCGCGCCCCGCCCGTTGTGGACGACGATCGCCTGATGACGCCTGACGCGGCGGAATAATCTCTGCTAAAGCAGGGCCAGATTCTGCCCAAACCCAGGTTTCAAGCACCCATGTCCATCGCAAATTCCATCCGTGGCCAGATCCCGCCGATCCACAAGGAAGGCTATCCGTTCATTGGCGCCTTTGCGCTGGCGAGCCTGGTGCTGTTCTGGATCTGGACGCCGCTGGGCTGGATCGGCACGGTCCTGACGGTCTGGTGCGCATTGTTCTTCCGCGATCCGGTGCGCGTGACCCCGACCCGCGAGGGCGTCGTGGTGTCGCCCGCCGACGGGAAGGTGTCGATGGTGCAGCCGGTCCTGCCGCCGGCCGAACTCGGCCTCGGCGACCAGCCGCTGCTGCGCATTTCGGTGTTCATGAGCGTCTTCAACGTCCATGTGAACCGCAGCCCGGTGGCTGGCCGGATCGAGCGCATCGCCTATCGGCCGGGCAAGTTCATCAATGCCGAGCTGGACAAGGCCAGCGAGGACAACGAGCGCAATTCGCTGGTCATTTCGACCCCGGGTGGCCGGATCGGCGTGGTACAGATCGCCGGCCTCGTGGCGCGCCGGATCGTGTCCTTCGTGCGCGAGGGCCAGACCCTGAGCGCCGGGGAGCGCTTCGGCCTGATCCGTTTCGGTTCCCGGCTGGATATCTACCTGCCGGAGGGCAGCAAGGCGCTGGTGGCCGTGGGACAGACCGCGATTGCCGGCGAAACCGTGCTGGCCGATTTCCGGATCGGTGACGGCGGCCGGACTTACCGCGTCGATTAAGCCGGGTTGGTAGACCCAGGGGTAATTAACCCCGTTGTCGTGCCGTTTTGGGCTGCAGGACGCCACAATGGCGGAGCAGGGTGGGGTTTGCTAAGGTCGACCCATGCATATGCCAGACGATAGCCCATCGCCAGAGACGCGCCGCCGCCGGTTCCGGACCATTCCGATCCGGATGCTGGTGCCGAACATGATCACGCTGCTGGCGATTTGCGCCGGCCTGACGGCGATCCGCCTGTCCACCGAAGGACGGATGGAACTCGCGGTTGCGGCCATCGTGTTCGCCGCCGTACTCGACGGCGTCGACGGTCGTGTTGCCCGCATGATCAAGGGGCAGTCGAAATTCGGCGCTGAACTCGACAGTCTGGCTGACTTCGTCAATTTCGGTGTGGCGCCGGGCCTTATCCTGTACTTCTGGCAGCTCCACGATCTCAGCAATGCCGGCTGGATCGCCGCGATGGTGTTCGCCATCGCCGGCAGCCTGCGGCTCGCGCGCTTCAATGCCACCATGGATGATCCAGACAAGCCGGCCTTCGCGGCCAACTTTTTCACGGGCATGCCGGCGCCGCTGGGCGCGCTGACCGTGATGCTGCCGATCTATCTGGGCTTCCTGGGCATGCCGATGCCGCCGGCCATCCTGACGACCCTCTACACGCTGCTGGTCGGCTTCCTCATGGTGTCGCGGTTGCCGGTGTTCTCCGGCAAGGCGGTCAATATGCGGGTGCCGCGCGAGATGGTGCTGCCGGTGTTCGTCGGCGTCGTGCTCTTCATTGCACTGTTGATTGGCTACCCCTGGCACATCCTGTCGGCACTCTCGATCATGTATCTGCTGAGTCTGCCGCTGGGCTGGAAGTCGTATCGCGATCAGGAACGCGCGCTTACCGCGCAGTCGGTGGTGCCGGTCGATGCGGCGGCGCCCGATGCATCGGCGCCCTATACGCCGGGTGCACCAGAGATCGCACCGGACGATCGGCCCGCCCGCCTGAACTGATTGTTCATCTCGCGAACAATTCGCGCGGTTGTTGTCCGGAAGGAGAGCAGCCGTATTTCGTTTTGGGCGTGCAGCGAACTCGGCTATATCCGGAGTCACTCAGCTACGACGACGTCCCGCGAAGACGGGATGCGATAATCACACACAGGAGAAACGCCGTGACGAATTCCGCGACCGGTCCGCTGCCCGCATCCGTTCTGGAAGCACTGGGCCGCTATGACACGCCGACCATCTGCAATGCGATGGAGATCGTAGCACCCGAGCGCCGGCTGATCGGCTACACCACGCGTCCGCTGGTTTGTCCGTTTCCCAATCTCCCGCCCATCGTCGGCTATGCGCGCACCGCGACCATTCGCGCAACCATGGCCTCCGGCCTTCCTGCCGCCGAACAGAAGGCGCGGCGGCTCGCTTACTACGAATATGTCGGTACGGGCATCGGTCCGCGCATCAGCGTGATCCAGGATATCGACGGGCCCAATGTGGGCTATGGTGCGTTCTGGGGCGAGGTGAACAGCGCCGTGCACAAGGCGCTTGGTTGCCTCGGTGTTGTCACCGACGGTTCGATCCGCGACATCCCGCAATGGGCGCCGGACTTCCAGGCCCTCGCCGGCACCATCGGCCCGTCGCATGCCTATGTGCATGTGAGCGAGTTCGGTCAGGAAATACGCGTGGCTGGCATGAGTGTCCGTTCGGACGATCTGATCCATGCCGATCAGCACGGAGCGGTCGTGATCCCGCTCGATGTCGCCGCGAAACTTCCGGAGGCAGCCGAGCTGTGCGGACGCCGCGAGACACCCATTCTCGATATCGCGCGCAGCCCGTCATTCACGCTCGAGAAGCTGAAAGAGGCGATGGCGCGCTCGTCGGAAATACACTGAAATGCAGGGCTATTAAGACTAATAATAAAGGTTAGATGCCGACCATACCGAACCAGCTCCGGTTGCTTGCGCGGCCGGAGGGCTTCGGGCTAATTGCCGGTTCCGCCGTTAAAACGGACATTGGAGACGGTATTGCCTCAGACCAAGGATATGAAGAAAGCTTGGAATGAGCGCGCAAATCGTGACCCGTTCTTTTACGTCGAGACCGAGCTGTGGGATCACGATCCCGAAAAATTCTTCGCACTCGGTCGCGACCGCGCGACGCTGCTGATTGATCCCGTTCTCGCAAAATATACCGTTGATCCCGCCGGCAAGACGGCGGTCGATATCGGCTGCGGCGTCGGGCGTTTCACGCAGGCGCTCGGGCGGCGTTTCACCAGGGCTGTCGGTATCGACGTGTCCGACGTCATGGTTGAGAAGGCGAAGGCGGCGGCCGCAGCGTTCACCAATCTCGACTTCGTCGCAGGCGATGGCGTCGTGTTTCCCCTGGTATCCGAGACCGCGGACTTCGTATGGTCATATGAGGTCTTTCAGCACATGCCATCGCATGATGTCGTGAAGGCCAATCTGGTCGAGGTTGCCCGCATCCTGCGTCCATCGGGGCTCGGACTCATTCACTTCCGAACGGCGCATGAGTATCCGACGATCCTCTGGCATATCGCCAAGTTCGTCCCGACGCCTGTCATCCAGAGGATCAAGGCGCTGCTCGGCAGGGATCCGTTGACGGCGGATACGTCGTGGCGCGGTGCAAAGCCCTTGCCGAAGAACACGATCGCAGACTTCTGCGTGGCCGCCGGCCTCAAGCCGATCGAGTTTCTCGATGACCCGACCCACGCGCCGGAATCACGTACCTTCGTGGTCGTCCGGCGCGCTGTCTGACGCCGCACAATCGTCCCAATCTGTCTACTGAACGAACTCGCCGTATCCGTCCCAGGGATGCGCGCGCCATTAATCTATCATTAACAGGCGGTGAAGCGGTAACGCGTCCTTAATCGCGATATCGCTAAGGTAGCTTTGCGCGGCCTGATTTCGAGGCGCGCCGCCGTCCAGGACGGGCGTTGCTCGATACGCGTAGCGTCGGAGTTGATATGGATATCACAACACTCGTCGGTCTCGTCGCTGGCATCATCGTGCTGTGTACCCTGGTCCTCATGGGCGGCGATTTCCGGATGTTCTACGACGTCCACGCCGTCATCATCATTTTCGGTGGCTCGTTCGCCGCGACATTGATCCGTTTCCCGCTCTCGGCCATCATTCATGGTCTGCCGCTCGGCGCCAAATATGCATTCACGCTGAGCCGTCTCACCGCGCGCGATCTTGTCGACGAACTCGCCCGCATCGCTGAAATCGCCAGAAAGCAGGGGCCGGTCGGACTTGAAAAGGTCGAGACCGACGAACCGTTTCTCGCCAAAGGCATCCGCTTCGTCGCTGACGGTTACGACATCGAATTCATCCGCGACAATCTCGAGCGCGACCGCGACAACTTCCTTATGCATCTCGATGAAGGCTCGAAGATTTACCGCGCGATCGGCGACTGTGCGCCGGCCTTCGGCATGATCGGTACACTCCTGGGCATGGTGCAGATGTTCTCGAATATGTCCGATCCGTCCAAGCTGGGTCCCTTCATGGCGGTCGCGCTGCTCGCCACGCTGTATGGCGCGCTGGTTGCAAACCTCATCTGTTTGCCAATCGCCGACAAGCTGCACGTCAAAGTGCTCGATGAGGAAACCAACCGCACGCTTATCATCGACGGCATTCTCATGATCCGTGACTCGAAGAGCCCGGCGCTGGTCCGTGAAATGCTGCTCGCCTATCTGCCCGAAAAGCATCGCCATGAAGAGGGGGAGCCGGTCCCCGCATAAGACGCAGGGGCGGGCCCGGAGCAACCACCGATGGCGAAGAAAAAACGCGGAGCAGCACACGGCGGCCATGGCTGGTTCGTGACCTTCGCCGATCTCATGGCGCTGCTGCTCAGTTACTTCGTCATGCTCGTGGCGTTCTCCAGCCCGGATGGCGCCAAGCTCAAGGTCGTCGCCGGCTCGGTCCGCGAAGCGTTCGGCGTGCAGTCGGACTCACGCTATTCCGGTGTGATCGAATCCGATGGCCTGCCGACGCGCGGTCTGACGAAGAACAAGGACCACGTATCTCCGGAAGATGCGTCGAACGTCACCAGTCCGAGTGAGAAGGGCGGTCGCCCGGCCGGCGCCAAGCTGAAGATGGATCGCGAATTCGCGCTCGCTTCAGCCTCGTTACGGCAGGCGTTGCAGGACATGCCGGAGATCAACGAGATCTCCAAGAACATCATGTTCGAGGAAACCAAGCAGGGCCTCAATCTGGAGATCATCGACCAGAACGGCCGCTCGATGTTTGCGGATGGATCCAAGGTTCCCTATGAGCGCACACGTCAGTTGCTGCAGAAGCTTGCCGGACCGCTGAAGGCGACGCCGCTGCGTGTGGCCATCGTCGGTCACACCGCGGCAGGCTTCGTGCCTGCGCGCAGTGAATATGATGCATTCGATCTGTCGGCCGATCGCGCCAATGTCGTTCGGCAGATTCTGGAAAGGGAGGGCTTGCCGCCGTCCCATATCTTCTCGGTATCGGGCAAGGCAGACAGCCAGCCATTGTTCCCCGATGATCCGACCATGGCCGCCAACCGGCGGGTGACCATTACGCTGATGCGGGAAGACCCGCCTCTGCCGCCAAACCTCAAGCCGTAGAACAGTCAATTCCTTTTTTTGCTGCTCCACCTCCATTTTGCCGCGTCCGGCATAAGCGACGGGCGGCAGGATAGGCTAGTGTCCCGGTTGACTGGCATTGCCCGGCACGCCATAGCCGGGTCTGGATTGTCCAGAGGCGTTACGAGCAGAATGGCCGTTACGGAAACAACAGGTGAGGGAACGATCGAAGTTCCGGTTCATACCGGCTTCTGGTCGCTCACGGTCGGCAGTATCGGCGTCGTGTTCGGCGACATCGGAACGTCGCCGCTCTACGCGTTCCGCGAGGCGGTACACGGCGCGACGCATGGCGCCCCGGTTACGCCCGTCATCGTGCTCGGCGTGCTCTCGCTGATCCTGTGGGCGCTGTTCATCGTCGTGACGGCCAAATACGTGCTGTTCCTGCTGCGCGCCGACAACAATGGCGAGGGTGGAACACTGTCGCTCATGGCGCTTGGCCAGCGCGCTTTGGGGCGGCGGAGCTTGCCGCTGATGGTGCTGGGCGTGATCGGCGCCTCGATGTTCATCGGCGATTCCATGATCACCCCGGCGATCTCGGTGCTCTCGGCGGTGGAAGGCCTCAAGCTCAAGGCACCTGCGCTCGAGCCTTATGTCGTGCCGGTCACTGTCGCGATTCTCGTCGTGCTGTTTTCGGTGCAGCGGATTGGCACTGCCAAGGTGGCCTCCGCCTTCGGTCCGGTGATGATCATCTGGTTCACGGCGCTCGCGCTGATGGGCGCCTCGCACATCTTCGATGATCCGACGGTGCTGAAGGCGATCAATCCGTACTATGCCGTGCAGTTCATGCTGACCCACGGTACCATTGGTCTCGTGACCTTGGGCGCGGTCTTTCTCGCCGTGACCGGTGGCGAGGCGCTCTATGCCGATCTCGGCCATTTCGGCCGCAGGCCAATTCAGTACGGCTGGTTCTTCTTCGTGCTGCCGGCACTGCTGATCAACTATTTCGGGCAGGGCGCACTTGTACTGTCGAACCCCGCTGCGATCGAAAATCCGTTCTATCGGATGGCACCGGAATCGATGCTGTTGCCGCTGATCGCGCTGGCGACGGCTGCCACCGTGATCGCGAGCCAGGCGGTGATCACCGGTGCCTATTCACTGGTGCGTCAGGCCGTGCAGCTCGGCCTGCTGCCGCGCTTTGAAGTGCGCTTCACGTCGGAGACCCATGCCGGCCAGATCTATCTGCCGCGCGTGAACCGGCTGCTGCTGATCGGCGTATTGCTGCTGGTGCTGCTGTTCAAATCGTCGAGCGGTCTTGCGTCTGCCTATGGCATCGCCGTCTCCACCACCATGGTTGCCGACGGCATCATGGGTTTTGTGGTGATCTGGAAGTTGTGGAACTGGAAGGCGGCGACTGCCGCTGCCGTTATCGCGCCGCTGGTGTTCGTCGATCTGGCCTTCCTCAGCGCCAATCTCCTGAAGCTGCTGGAAGGCGCCTGGGTGCCGCTGCTGTTCGGCGTGCTCATGGCCGGCATGATCTGGACCTGGCGCCGCGGCGCTGCGATCCTCATCACCAAGACGCGTCGCACCGAAGTGCCGCTGCGAGATCTCATCAAGAGTCTGGAAAAGCGCCCACCGCATGTGGTGAAGGGGACCGCGGTGTTTCTCACCAGCGATCCCGAATTCGTGCCGACCGCGCTGCTGCATAACCTGAAGCACAACAAGGTTCTGCACGAACACAACGTGATCCTGACCATCGAGACTGCGCAAACGCCGAAGGTCGATCTGGCAGAACGCGTTCGCATGGAGAATATCAGCGACAAGTTCTCGATGGTGAAGCTGCGCTTCGGCTTCATGGAATCGCCGAACGTCCCCAAAGCGCTCGTCGTCGCCCGCAAGCTCGGCTGGCAATTCGACATCATGGCGACGTCGTTCTTCGTGTCGCGGCGTTCGCTGAAGCCATCGGCGCAATCCGGGATGCCGCTGTGGCAGGACCATCTGTTCATTGCGCTCAGCCGCTCGGCGAACGACGCCACCGACTATTTCCAGATCCCCACAGGACGTGTGGTGGAAGTCGGTACTCAGGTGACGATCTAAGTCCAACCTTTTATCATGTCTGGTTCCCGGATTTGCGCTACAATGGGCGTGATCATCGGGGCCGGGAACGGCCTCGCTGCCCCGCTGTTCAGAGACCTTCCAATCAGAAGTTGTCGAGGCCGTTTCCATGACTAGCGATAGCGCTTCTCCCGCCGCGGCATCCCCGGCGGACCCCTCCCATGGGCACTCCACGGCCGGTTTCGGCTCGCTCGTGATGGGGAGCATAGGAGTCGTCTATGGCGACATCGGCACCAGCCCGCTTTACGCGCTCCGTGAGGCGCTGATCGCAGCCGGAGGCCACAAGGCGCCGGGCGTGGACAATGAAGCGATCCTTGGCGTTCTCTCGCTGATCCTGTGGGCCCTGATCATCGTGGTCACGCTTAAATATGTCGTGCTGCTGCTGCGCGCCGACAATAACGGCGAGGGTGGCCCGCTGGCCCTGATGGCGCTGGCCCAGCGCGCGATCGGGTCGAGCGGAACCGTGGTGGTGATGCTCGGTATCATCGCCGCGGCTTTGTTCTATGGCGACGCGGTGATCACGCCCGCACTGTCCGTGCTCTCGGCCATCGAGGGCGTCAAGCTCGCCACCACCGCCTTCGATCCCTATGTTGTACCGATCACCATCGTGATCTTGGTGGCGCTTTTCGCCGTGCAATCGCGCGGCACCGCGAAGGTCGCGACGTTCTTCGGACCGATCATGTGCCTATGGTTCATCGTGATCGCGGTAGCGGCCATTCCGCAGATCATGAAGCATCCTGAAGTACTCGCGGCACTCAATCCCGTGCATGCGATCTACTTCATGTTCCATCACGGCATCATCGCCTTCGTGACCCTGGGCGCAGTGTTTCTCGCCGTGACCGGCGCCGAGGCGCTCTATGCTGATCTCGGTCACTTCGGCAAAAAGCCGATCCAGCTGGCCTGGCTGTTTCTCGTGCTGCCATCGCTGGCCATCAACTATTTCGGCCAGGCCGCGCTGGTGATGCACGATCCCACTGCGCTGGAAAATCCGTTCTATCTGATGTTTCCCGACTGGGCCCTGATCCCGATGGTGATCCTCGCAGCGACCGCGACGGTCATCGCCAGCCAGGCTGTGATCACCGGTGCCTATTCGCTGACGCGGCAGGCGATCCAGCTCGGCCTGCTGCCGCGCTTCGAGATACGCCATACGTCCGAGAGTCATTCCGGCCAGATCTATATTCCGCGCGTCAACATGCTGCTGCTGATCGCGGTGATCGTGCTTGTTGTGCTGTTCAAGTCGTCGAGCTCGCTGGCCTCGGCCTATGGCATCTCGGTCACCGGCACCATGGTGGTCACTGCGATGATGGGCTTTGTGGTGATCTGGCGCGGCTGGAAGTGGTCGCCGATCGCGGCTGCAGCATTGATTGCGCCATTTCTGGTGATCGACGTCACGTTCCTGTCCGCGAACCTGCTGAAAGTTTTCGACGGCGGCTGGGTGCCGCTGGCGATGGGCGGCGTGATCATTCTCTTGATGTATACGTGGCGCCACGGCAGCCGGCTGTTGTTCGAGAAATCGCGCAAGCTGGAATTTCCGCTGGCCGATCTCGTTGCCATGCTGGAGAAGCGTCCGCCGCAACGCGTTGCCGGAACGGCGGTATTTCTCACCAGCGATCCCGACTGCGCACCGACGGCGCTGATGCATAGTCTGAAACACTACAAAGTGCTTCACGAGAAGAACGTTATTCTCACCATCGAGACGGCGCCGACGCCCCGTATTGACCCCAGCGACCGGATCCGCATGGAGGAGATCAGCGCGACCTTCTCCAAGGTGACCATGCGCTTCGGCTTCATGGAGACACCGAACGTACCGAAAACACTGGCGATCGCGCGCAAGACCGGCTGGCAGTTCGACATCATGTCGACGTCGTTCTTCCTGTCGCGGCGCGCCCTGAAACCGGCCGCGCATTCCGGCATGCCGCGCTGGCAGGATCATCTGTTCATCGCGCTCAGCCGTACCGCCAATGACGCCACGGACTATTTCCAGATCCCCACAGGGCGGGTGGTGGAGGTGGGGACGCAAGTGACCATTTAACCCCTCCTGACGCTTGATTTTCGCCGCGCGAGAGGCGACTTTGGCGCCCGAAAACAGGGGCCATTTTGGCCCCTTCGCGTTTGCTCCGGGATGCCGGGGCACCAGGAGGTTATGGTGGCAGGTGAAGCTCATACCGTTCACGATTTGACGCCGGAGGAAGTCTCCAAGGGTATCGCCGACGGCAAGTATTTGCTGGTCGACGTGCGCGAGCCCAACGAGGTTGCGGTCGAAGCCTATCCGGACGCCGTCGTCGTACCGCTCTCGGGCTTCGACAGCGCCGATCTGCCCGACCCGGCCGGCAAGCAGATCGTCTTCGCATGTCGCTCCGGCAAGCGCTCGGTGACGGCTTCGCTGGCCGCGCAGGCCGATGGCTTTGCCTATGACAAGCACCTTGCCGGCGGCATTTTGGGCTGGAAGGCTGCAGGCCTGCCGACCAAGGCTGGCTGATCCCTCGATGAACAAGATCTTCTCTGAGCTGCCCGTCACGGTGTTCGAGGCGATGTCGCAGCTTGCGCGCGACCATAACGCCATCAATCTCGGGCAGGGCTTTCCCGATCATCCCGGTCCGGACGATATCCGTCAGGCGGCCGCGGACGCGACGCTGCACGGCTATAACCAGTATCCGTCGATGATGGGTATCCCGGAGCTGCGTCAGGCGATCGCGACGCATTACCAGCACTGGCACAAGCTCACGCTCGATCCGATGACCGAGGTGATGGTGACCTCCGGTGGCACCGAGGCGCTGACCTCGTCGATCCTCGCAGTGGTCGAGCCCGGCGACGAGGTCGTGTGCTTCCAGCCGGTCTATGATTCCTATCTGCCGATCATCCGTCAGGCTGGCGGCATTCCGCGTCTGGTCAGTCTGAAGCCGCCGCACTGGCGTCTCACGGAAGAAGACCTGCGCGCGGTCTTCAACCACAAGACCAAGGCCGTGCTGTTCAACAGCCCGCTCAACCCGGCCGCGGTGGTGTCGCCGCGCGAGGATCTCGAACTGCTGGCGAAGTTCTGTCAGGAATTCGATACGATAGCGATCTGTGACGAGGTCTGGGAACACGTGACCTTCGATGGCCACGACCACATCCCGCTGATCACCATTCCCGGCATGCGCGACCGCACCATCAAGGTCGGCTCGGCCGGCAAGATCTTTTCGCTAACCGGCTGGAAGATCGGCTTTGTCTGCGCAGCACCCCATCTGCTGCGAGTCTGCGCCAAGGTGCATCAGTTCCTGACCTTCACGACCGCGCCGAACCTGCAGGTCGCGGTCGCCTATGGCCTCGGCAAGTCCGACGACTACTTCAAGACGATGCGGGCTGATCTCGCACGCAGCCGTGATCGACTGGCGGCTGGTCTGGAAAGCATCGGCTTTCCGGTCATCAAGTCGCAGGGCACGTATTTCCTCACCGTCGATCTGTCGCCGCTGGGGCTGAACGAGACCGACGAGGAGTTCTGCCGGCGTCTCGTCTACGACTACAAGGTCGCGGCGATTCCGGTATCGGCCTTCTACGAGCAGGACAAGGTGACGTCCGTGGTGCGGTTCTGCTTTGCGAAGAATGACGCGACGCTCGACACCGCGCTGGAGCGCCTGTCCAACGCCGTTCACCGCCGCTAGGGAAGTTGATAAACATGGGCAAGCACGGGATCGCGTGGGTCGTCGGCGCGGCGCTGCTGTGGTCCTTGCCTGCATATGCGCAAGAGCGTGTCGTCAACTTCTATAACTGGTCGAACTACATGGCGCCCAGCGTGCTGGAGGCGTTCACCAGGGAGACCGGCATCAAGGTCGTCTACGACACCTTCGACGCCAATGAAACGCTGGAAACGCGGCTGTTGGCCGGCAAATCCGGCTATGACGTCGTGGTGCCGACGGCGTATTTCCTGCAGCGCCAGATCACCGCAAAGGTGTTCCAGAAGCTCGACAAGGCGAAGCTGCCGAACCTCGCCAATGCGTGGCCGGAGGTCACAAAACGCCTCGCGATCTACGATCCCGGCAATCAGTTTGCGGCGAACTACATGTGGGGCACCACGGGTATCGGGTATAACGTCAAACAGGTCGCGAAAGTTCTTGGACCTGATGCGAAGATCGATAGCTGGGATATCATCTTCAAGCCGGAGAATTTGGCGAAGTTCAAGGATTGCGGCGTCCATATGCTGGATTCCGCCGATGACATTCTGCCGGCGGCGTTGAATGCGCTCGGCCTCGATCCCAATTCCACCAAGCAACCCGATCTCGAAAAGGCCGCCGATCTTGTCGGCAAGATCAGGGGCAATGTCCGCAAGTTTCACTCATCGGAGTATCTGAGCGCGCTGGCAACCGGCGAGATCTGCCTCGTGGTCGGCTGGTCCGGCGACATCATCCAGGCGCGGGCGCGGGCCGATGAAGCGAAGAACGGCGTCGAGATCGGCTATGCGGTGCCGAAGGAGGGCGCGCAGATGTTCTTCGACAACCTGGCTATCCCGGCCGACGCGAAGAACGTCAACGAAGCCTATGAGCTGATCAACTATCTCTACCGGCCGGATGTCGCGGCGAAGAATTCGAACTTCCTCGGCTATGCCAACGGCAATCTCGCCAGCCAGAAGCTGATCGATCCGAAAGTTCTGAACGACAAGACGATCTATCCGGACGACGCTATGCTGCAGAAACTGTTCGTCATCACCGCACGCGATCCCGGCACGCAGCGGGTGATCAACCGGCTGTGGACGAAGGTAAAGACGGGACGCTGAGCGCTACCGCCAGCGCCGATGCAGCCATAGCCACTGCTCGGGATACTCCCGGATCCAGTCTTCCAGCACGGACGTCACCGCCTGCATGGTGCCCTGAACGTCGACCTTGCCATTGGCGTCGCGCACCGGTTTCACCTCTTCGGAAACTTCGATGCGGAAACGGTGGTTGGGCAGACGGATGATGCGGACACCGTGGATCGGGCAATCGACCTGACGCAGCAGCCGCGCCAGCATCGGATTGGCATTGGTCTTGCGACCAAAGAAGTCCACCGGGACGCCATTGGTGAACCACTGATCCACCAGCATGGCGACGTGCTTGCCCTCGTTCAGTGCGTGCGCAAGCTTGAGCGGCGCATCATGGCTGGCCGGGATGAGATTGCCCATGTTGATTGCGCGCGTCTGATGGATGGCGCGGTCAGCGGCGGCACTGTTCGGCCGGCGATACAGCACGGCTGCGTCGAGGCCATGAGCAACGGCGGCAAGTGCTGGAATTTCCCAGTTGCCAAGATGGCTGGCGAAAATCAGCGCGGGCTTGCCGTCGTCACGGAGCTGATCGAAAATTTCTGCCGTCCGTGCCGAGAACTCGACATTGCTGGGCTTGGTCGGATTTGCCGGGTCGTAATCCCAGATCTGGTCGAGATGCGCGAATTCCGCGCCGACGCGGCCCATATTGTCCCAGACACCGGCGAGAATCTTCTCGATCTCTTCCGGTGATTTTTCGGGGAAGGCGGCTGTGAGATTGGCGCGACCGATCTTGTCTTCGCGAAACAGCGGCCCGATGCGCTGCGTGATCTTGCCGAACCGGTTGGCGGTCTTGACCGGATCGAAATAGCGCGTGGTGCGCAGGATGGCGATCGTCAGCGCACCGACAGCGGCGTCGCCTGCAGGCTTCAGGGCATCGCGAATGCGGGCCTTGGTGCGAAGCAGCAGGCGGAGCATCAGAAGTGAACGATGATCTTGCCGAACACCTGGCGGGTTTCCATCCGCCTCAGCGCGGTCTCAACGTCGGTGATCGGCACTTCGGTATCGATCACCGGCAGCATGCCGTCAGCCATCTTGTCGAGGCTCTCGGCAATGTTCTTCATGGTGGCGCCGAACGATCCGAAGATGCGGTACTGCTGCTGGAACAGCTGCATCAGGTTGATCGTGGTGGTCGGGCCAGAGGTCGAGCCGCAGGTGACCAGACGGCCGCCGCGCTTCATCACCAGCAGCGAACCATTGAAGGTGTCGGCGCCGACGTGTTCGAACACGACATCGACGCCCTTCTTCTTGGTGATCTTGCGGGTCTCGCCCTCGAAGCGATCCTTGCGATAGTTGATGACGTGGTCGGCGCCGAGCGCCTTCACGCCTTCGATCTTGCTGTCGTCGCCCACAGTGGTGATGACGGTGCAGCCGATCTTCTTCGCCATCATGATGGCGACCGTGCCGATGCCGGAGCCGCCGGCATGGACGAGAATCGTCTCGCCGGGCTGCAGCTTGGCATTGTCGAACAGCATGTGCTGGACTGTCGAGAAGGCGATCGGGGCGCAGGCGGCGTCGCGGAAGCTGACGCCGTCGGGAACGGGAATCACCAGACGTGCCGGCATATTCATCAGTTCGCGAGAGAAGCCGTCGATGTGGAAGCCATAGAGACCGCCGACATTCTCGCAGAAATTGTCGCGCCCTTCCTGGCAGGCCTTGCAGTGCCCGCAGGTCAACGCGCCATACATCACCACCTTCTGGCCCGGCTTCACATTGGTGACGCCTTCGCCAACCGCGGCGATTTCGCCGGAGGCTTCAGCGCCGATCGACAGCGGCAGCTTGCGCTTGGCGAAGGCCATGCCGCGGAAGCCCCAGACGTCGATATGGTTCAGGCCGACAGCCTTGACGCGGATCTGCACTTCGCCGGCAGCAGGCGGCGGGGGCGGGGGCACATCGACGACGACAAGCTCGCGATCGGCAACAAGATTGAGCGCACGCATGAACCGCGTCTCCGGCAAGAAAGGTTGATTTCGGATGGCCTGCGTATCGCCGGTTCACGTCATGACGTCAACCGGCGAGGGGGGCCAACGGGGCCGGGAGCCTTAAACGGGCTCGCCGGTGAGGATCAGCGAGGCATTCTGGCCACCGAAGCCGAAGGAATTCGACATCACGGCCGTTACGCGTGCATCGCGGGCGGTATTGGGAACCACATCGAACGGAATGGCCGGATCGGGAACATCGTAATTGATGGTCGGCGGGATCCGCTGGTGTTCGAGGGTCAGCAGCGAGAACACCGCCTCGACCGCACCGGCGGCGGAGAGGGTGTGGCCGACCATGGACTTGTTCGACGAGACAGGGATTTCCTTGGCGCGCTCACCGAACACGCTGGAAATGCCGAGATACTCCATCTTGTCGTTTTCCGGCGTGCCGGTGCCATGGGCGTTGATGTAGTCGATCTGGTCTGACGTCAGGCCGGCATCCACCAGCGCATTGTTCACGCAGCCGATGATCGGCTTGCCGTCCGGGCTGGAGCGAGTGCGGTGGAAGGAGTCAGCGAGTTCGCCGCAGCCCGCGACAATGCCGAGGATCCTGGCGCCACGCGCGGTAGCGGCTTCCAGGCTTTCCAGCACCAGTGCACCGGCGCCTTCGGCCATCACGAATCCATCGCGGTTTTTGGCGAAAGGACGGACAGCCTTTTCCGGCGGATCGTTATGGGTCGAGAGTGCCGACAGCAGCGAGAAGCGGATCAGCGCTTCCGGGTTGACCGAGCCGTCGGTGGCCACGCACAGCGCCGCGTCGGCTTCGCCGCGGCGGATCGCTTCGACGCCGAGCTGGATCGCAGTGGCGCCGGAGGCGCAAGCGGTCGACAGCGAGATCGGCGAACCCTTGGTACCGAACGTGTCCGCGAGATGGTCGGCAACCGAGCCGAACAGGAAGCGGCGGTGATACTGAACGAACTTGCCGCCGCCGGCGACGCGCAGCAGCGTGTCGTAATTGATATCGCTATTGGCGCCGGCGGCCTTTGCCAGCACCTGGCGCTGCGGCCACTCGACTTCGACGGGCGCAACCGCGAGGAACAGCGGGCCGGGGAAGTCGCCCTTGCGGCCGATATTGGCCTGCGCGATCGCTTCCTCGGTGACGAGTTCGCCGAGCTTCTCGGAGAGATCGGTGGAGGAGAACGGCTCGACCGGCACGAAATCGATCGTGCCAGCCATCGTCGTCTTCATGCCGTCGACAGGAAAGCGCGTGATAGTGCGAATGCCGGATTCGCCAGCGGTGAGCTTGGCCCAGTTGTCCTGCTTGCCGGCGCCGAGCGATGTCACGACACCCATGCCTGTGACAACAACGATCGGTCGGCCGAATTTATCGCGCGTTGCAGTCATGCTCTCTCCGTCGGTCGCATCGACCGCTTAACTTGAGCATGATCCCGAAAAGTGGATGCCGGTTTCGGATAAAATCTTGCTCAACCATAAGAAAAATCCAGAGCCAGTAGGACTCTAGATGGCTTCAACCAGTGCCATGCCTTCGCCGCGCCAATGGCCGGCGCCGATTACGACAATCTGGGTGGGCTTGCCGGACTTTTCAATCTCGAGGCCGGTTGAATCGTTCGGCGGAAACATCGCGCCCCGCGAGATCGCAAGGGCCGCAAGGCCGAGGCCGAGCGGGAATTGGGTTTCGAGCGTATGACCGAACAGGGTGCCGGTGCCGCGGATGGCGACATCGGCATGATCCTTCAGGAAGGCGCGCTCTTCGGATGTCACGGGCTCGGCACCGGTCGCACCGGTGATGATCGCTGCGTCATTCTTGGCGCCGAGCTGCGACCACAATTTCTGCAGCGACGTTGTGACTTCGCCGGGCGTTTTGCGACGGGCTTGATCTGCAACGACGCGCTTCAACCGTGCCAGTGGCTTGGCGCCGCGCGCTTCGGCATGCGCCCTGGATTCGATGACGAGGAACGCGCCGGCAGAGCCGAGCGCAAAGCCGGAATTCTTCTCGCGTGCCCACACGGTCTCGAACTTGTTCTTCAGGTTGAAGTCGTCGAATTCGTATAGCAGCAGCAGATCCTTGCGCTCGCCGTTATGTGCGGCGCCGATCAGTGCGATGTCGCTCTGACCTGAGGCGATGCGTGCCAGCGCAATGCGCGCAGCGTCGACGCCGGCCGCTTCCTCGCCCATGAAGGTGCGCGAGGAGCCGGTGACGCCGTGCACGATGGCGATGTTGCCGGCCAGCAGGTTCGAGAGCTGCGCCAGAAACAGGGTCGGACGAAGATCGTTCAGGAGCTTTTCGTTCAGCAGGCCCGGCGATGCCGCGCCGTAGCCTTCCGAATTCAGAATGCCGGAGTCCACGGCCAGATCGCGCTCACCGCCACCGGCGGCGACGATCATGTCCATCCTCGACAGGATGTCCTTATTGCCCTTCACGCCCGCCGAATCGAGTGCGAGGCCGGCTGCATAAGTGCCGATCCGCTGCCACGCTTCCATCTGCCGCTGATCGCCCTTCTTGGGGATCTGCGTGTCATAGGAGACCGGTGCGAGGGGGTGGACGATGTTCGGCGCGAAGCCGGTTTCATCGACATTGATGCGCTTGTTGTTCAACGCATCCCAATGGGCGTCAGGGCCTTCGCCCAATGAAGTTGCGAGGCCGATCCCGGTGATCCACGCTTCCACCGGCTCGGATGTCATCGGTCGGGTTTCAGCCATTGGTGATCGCCTGTAAGGGAAATCCGATGCGCTTGGCCACGATATCCATGTGCCCGCGCAAATCCGGATGGGGGAACGGGACGGTCTTGAAGGTGAGCTGTGCGTTGCAGGTCAGCTTGCCATCGACCTTGATCTTGACGGTGGTCATGTAGAAGCCGTCGCCTTCGTGCAGTACGCTGGCATTGATGTCCAGCTTCGTGCCTGGTGTGATGAAGGTACGCATCTTGGCTTCCTTCACCGCGGCCAGGAACGGCATACGCTCGAACTTCATCAGCGCGATCAGCAGCCAGCCCGACGTCTGAGCCATCGACTCGATCAGCAGCACGCCGGGCATCAAGGGGTAGCCCGGGAAGTGGCCCTCGAAGATGGTGCTCTTTTCAGGGACGTTCGCTTCAACCGCGATCGTCCGTTCACCGACATTGAGGTCGGTGATGCGGTCGATCAGGTGAAAATATTCGAGGTTCATGGCGGGGCGTTACGCGCCCTTGGCCGCGACCAATTCGTCGATGCGCGCGCTGAGGTTCTTCAGGACGAAATACTGCTCGGTGGTCGCCTTGCCGTCGTTGACCTCCTGGGTCCACTTTTCGAGCGGCAGCTTGATCCCGAATGCCTTGTCGATCGCAAAAGCGATATCCAGGAAGTCGAGGCTGTCGATCCCCAGATCGTCGATGGCGTGGCTTTCCGGCGTGATCGTGTCGCGGGGGATGTCGCAAGTCTCGGCGATGATTGTGGCGACCTGATCGAATGTGGAGGACATTACTAAGCCTTTGATATATTGAAGATAATGTTCGATCGGCGCGCGCAAGCACAGGGCTTCGCCCCGGATAGTCCCGGTCCGCCGTATAGAGTCGATTGCCCGTATATCGGAGCGGGGGCAGCAGTTCAATGCAGTTGAGCGCCCGCTCACCAGCCCCTGTGGGCTGTGGAAAGAGGGTTTGGCGCGCCTCAGCCGTGCGGTGCAACAATGTGGGCGCAGTCCCGGCGGCCCATCAGGACGCAATCCTGGGTTTTGCGGAGATCGGCAATGCTGATCGCGAGCCAGATCCCGACACCCACGAGGATCACCGTAAAGCCGAAGGCTGCGCTATTGGCCAGCATCCGGTGGCGGAAGTCATCGGGGTCGTCCTGGGTCTGTTGATAGCGGGACAGGTCGCTGGCGCCGGTGGTCTGGCGGCGGCGGGGGTGTTCGGCGGGAGTGGTGGGATGGTGTGGCAGCGTATCCGAGGTGCGCGGCACGAAACGAAGCACGCGGTGCTCTTCATCCTCTCTGACAATCGGCTGCTGGGTCTTCATTGTCGGTGGTCTGCGCATACAATGGCATGTTGTAACACGAGGCGGCTGCTTTGCGCAGCTAAAGTCCGCATGGCACGGATGCGGCAATCGTCAGAGATGACGTGGAACTGATCCGCATCGGCGCAGCGGTCGTGCCATAGTTCGTTCCGGACAGACGTCAGATATGGGAGGCCACATGCCGAACACACGCGAACCGTTGCTGCATCCGGTCCCGATCCTGTCGCTGCGGCCAACGCAGATGACGGTGGGCATGCGCGAGGTGAAGGAGAAGCGCAAACGATGGCGTGCGCATAAATCGAAGCGCAAACAGGCCGAGCTGCTCGGCCAGCACATGATCCCCGTGGTGCTGGGGCCGGATCAGCGCCATTACGTGGTCGATCACCATCATCTCGCACGTGCGCTGCATGACGAAGGCGTGAAGGATGTGCTCGTCACCGTGATCGCGGATCTCACGATGGTCGATATGAAAGCATTCTGGGGTGTGCTCGATCACCGCCGCTGGGCCTATCCCTATGACGCCAAGGGCGAGCGGCGGCACTTCAAGGACATTCCAAAATCGGTGACGGGCCTGAAGGACGATCCGTTCCGCAGCCTGGCCGGCGAAATTCGCCGCGCCGGCGGCTATGCCAAGGACACCACGCCGTTCAGCGAATTCCTGTGGGCGGACCTGTTTCGCCGCCGGCTCTCCACAAAGGAAATCGAGGCCGATTTCGCCAAGGCATTGGAGAAGGCGCTGGCGATCGCCAAGAGCAAGGATGCGATCTATTTGCCGGGCTGGTGCGGCCCGGCGTCCGACGACTGAGGCACATCCGTTGAAAGCGACGCTGGATCGCTCCTGCCGCCGAGCACGCGATGCAGGGCCCGTTCGAGCTTGCCGCCAAACAGCAGGACAAGGAAGGCGATTGCCACCGAGACTGTGACGATGCGCCAGTGGCCGGCGCCGCACATGATGCCGACACAGGCGGTCAGCCACACGCAGGCGGCGCTGGTCAGGCCGCGGATGCGGAAATGGTGCTCGGCGTGAAAGATCACGCCTGCACCGAGAAAGCCGACGCCTGTGAGCACACCCTGAATGACCCGGCTCCCGGCATCTGTGAAGCCGCCCTTGCCGAGCGGATCGGCCAGCACCACGATCATGGCGGTAGCCAGACTGACCAGCGCCAGCGTGCGCACGCCCACGGGCTTGCCGTGCAGGTCGCGGTTGAGGCCGATGGCGCCGCCGACGAGGGCGGCGACGCCGAGGCGCAGGATGATGTCCGACCAGTCGAGCAATGGAGTATCCCTATCGCGCCGTTATATCGGCAGCCGGCCCATCATATAGAACTCGTCGTTCGGCTTCATATTGGTGACATTGGCCATGCGGTTCGACAGTGCAAAGAAGGCCGAGATCGCAGTGATGTCCCAGATGTCGTCGTCGCTGAAGCCGTGGCTGCTGACTTCGGCAAAGTCCTGCTCGCCGATGGTCTCGGCGGACCGGCTCACCTTCATGGCGAAGTCCAGCATAGCACGCTGCTTCGGCGTGATGTCGGCCTTGCGATAGTTGACGGCGATTTGATCGGCGATGGTCGGGTTCTTGGCGCGAATGCGCAGGATCGCACCATGCGCGATGACGCAATAATGGCACTGATTGGCGGCAGACGTCGCGACCACGATCATCTCACGCTCGGCCTTGGTCAGCCCGCTGTCCTTGTCCATGAGGGCATCGTGATAGGCGAAGAACGCGCGGAATTCGTCAGGTCGATAGGCCAGCGACAGGAACACGTTGGGCACGAATCCGGACTTTTCCTGCACGCCCATGATGCGCGTGCGGATGTCCTCGGGCAGCTTGTCGAGGGCGGGTGTCGGAAAGCGTTTCGCAATCGGCTGGGTCATCTGGCGTTCCCGTGAATGTTTCTGTTTCACGGGATCATAGGCGATCGTGCCGCCACCGCAAAGCGGCTGCGGCGCGTGAGGCGATGCGATTAGCGCAGCGGCTTCTTGAGCAGCGAGAAGCGATCCGGATCGAGGCCGAGCGAGGGCTGCAGCATCGGGGCTTCGACGCTGCGGCTCGGCGTCGCCAGCGGGCGTTCGGTGAAGCCGGGATCGTTCGGCACATCGCGATGCGATGTGGCGCCGCGCCAGCGTTCCAGCACGGCGCTGACGAAATGCATGTCGTGACCGGCAGTCACTGACGGCACCGTGGCGATCGTGGCTTCGGAGCGCGGCAGCTGGTGCGGCGGCACTTCCTTGAAACGCAGACGGGTCGGCAGAGCGACGCCTTCACCGAAGGCGAGGACTTCGCGGGTGCCGAGTGACGGCACGAAGGACAGCAGATTGGCTGCGGCATCCGACACCGCGGAGCGTAGCAGCGCCTGGTCGCGCTCGTTGGCGAGGCGCATCGCAAACAGTGTGTTGCACTGGGAAATGATCGTGGCGTCGAGTTCGGCGGGCCGCTGTGTCACGAGACCGAGATACACGCCGTATTTGCGGCCTTCCTTGGCGATGCGCGAGACGGCCTTGCGGGTCGGACCGAAGCCGATATTGCGGTCGGCAGACGCATAGCGATGCGCTTCCTCGCAGACGAATAGCAGCGGCGAGGCGCCGTCGCTCCACAGGCCGAAATCGAATGCCATGCGGCACAGCACCGACACCACGGAGTCGACCACTTCCGCGGGGAAGCCGGCGAGCTGCATGATGGTCATCGGCTTGCCATTGGCGGGCAGGCGGAACAGATGGCTGATCACTTCCGCCATGGTGTCGCCGCCGACATTGGCGTTGTCGAACATGAAGGCGTAACGCGGATCGTTCTTCACCGCTTCGATACGCGAGATCAGCTTGTGATACTGGATGCGCGACGAGCGGTTCTCGAGCTTGCCCATGCGCTCGTCGATCAGCGAGATCAGATCGACCAGGCGATAGGGCACCGGCGTATCGACGGTGTAGCCGATGGTCTTCGGGTCGATGCGCTTGAGGCCAATGCGGTCGGCGTTCTGGTATTGCGTGTAGACGCCTTTGGCTATCGGGATGACTTCCGAGAGGATTTCGAGCTCTTCGGGCACGCCGGGGCGGCCGGCGAACAGCACGTCGACGATTTCCTCGAAATTGAATAGCCAGAACGGCAGTTTCAGATTGCGCGGGTTCAGCACCAGCGCCTTGTCGCCGAAGCAGCGGCCATATTCGTTATGCACGTCGAGCAGGAAGATGCGCAGATGCGGGCGCGACTTCAGGATTTCATTGAGCAGCAACGACACGCCGGTGGATTTACCGACACCGGTGGAGCCGAGCACCGCGAAGTGCTTGCTCAGCATTTCCTCGACGTCGACATATGCGGCGACCGACTTGTCCTGTTGCAGCGTGCCCACGTTGATCTGCTCGGAGCCGGACGGTGCATAGACCGTGCGCAGATCGTGATTGCTGATCAGGTCGACGATGTCGTCGATCGTGGGATAGTTGGTGACGCCGCGCTGGAATTTGGCCTTGTCTCCGTGTCCCATGATCTCGCCGAGCAGATCGACCGAGGCGCTCGCGATATACATGTCCGATGCATGCATGTTCTCGGCGGACACTTCCGTGATCATGGCAATGATGGTCGAGGAGGCGCAACGGATACTGACGAAGCGGCCGACGGTGCCGCGCATCTCCGAAGGCGTCATCGGGCTCACGGCGAGCAATCCGACGCGGGCCAGCGAGCCCCGTACCGAGATAATGCGCCCGAACGACGCCGCTGCGTTTAAACTTGTCATTGATGAATTCGCGTCTCGCACCCGGTTTGGGTCGAATATGCAGGTCAGGGACTGCACAAATTGTTAAGGCGTGTCCGCGGGCTATCGGTAGGCTCTGCTCGTCAAACTTGCATTGCGGAATTAGCTCCGCATTGGACTGCGAAAACGCCCGCACCGGATACCTCGCCGTTCACGGCTGCGAATTCGGCTTTACGCGGTTTTAACCAGCCCGCCAGATCAGGATGCGCCAACGTCCTGACCTTGCATGGGGCGCTGCCGCCGCGTTATCTCAACGCGGTGGCCTTCGGTCGTGTTCGGACCTCTTATGCGCATTGATTTTCCCGGCCTGCAGGCGTTTCTGAGCATCGCGGAGCGGGGTAGCTTTTCGCGGGCCGCCGCGCACCTCAATCTGTCACAGACGGCGCTGAGCCACCGGATCAAGAAACTGGAAGAGGATCTCGGCTTTCAGCTGCTGGCCCGCACCACGCGGCAAGTGGCACTAACTCCGGCCGGACTGGAACTGCTGCCTACCGCGCGGCGGATGATCGGGGAACTCTCCGACTCCATCGACTTGCTCCGGGCGCGGGGCCGAAAGCGACAGGAACACATCTCGCTCGGCTGCCTGCCGACCATCGCCGCCTATCATCTGCCGCGGGTGCTGAAGCAATTCACCGCGCTCCATCCCGGGATCTCGATCAAGATCCATGACAACTCGGCGGGCGAGATTGCCACTCTGGTGCAGTCCGGGCAGGCAGAGTTCGGCATCACGATCACGGCGACCAATATATGGGATCTGGCAGTCACCCCGCTGATCAAGGAACGCTTCGTCTTGCTGTGCACGAAGGATCATGCCTTTGCGCAACGCAAATTCGTGGCCTGGTCGCATCTTGAGGACATGCCGCTGATCCGTATTAGCCCGCAGGCCGGCAACCGGGCGCTGATCGACGATGCGCTCGGCCACCGGCGCGATGCGCTGAACTGGCGTTATGAGGTGCAGCACCTGCAGACCGCCGTGGGCATGGTGTTAGAAAAGCTTGGCATCGCCGTGGTGCCCCGCATCGCGGTGGCGACGCAAGGGACTGCCGGACTGGTCGCTGTGCCGCTTCGCAATCCGAGCGTCAGTCGAACCGTAGGGATCATCGTCAAGCGCGGACAGCCGGTGAGCAAGCCGGCGCAGGTGCTGATCGATCTGACCCGCAAATACTTCCAGTCAGCGGGATAGTCCGCCCTTGAGGGATATATGCAGGAAACTGCACAATTATCCCATATTTCTCATTTGTTTCATATATCGGAATTGGATACTGCCGTAAGCAGAACGGTCCATGGCATGGTCGCGATGACGTGACGGCCATTGGCGCCGACATAAATACGGCGAGGGTGGACGCGTCAGGCGTCTTCGATCCATCATGACGCTCTGCTTTCCGACCAAACTCAAGCATTTGCTGACTGCCGCGAAATGGGCGTTCGGCGTGATATTTCTCACAGGCGCGGTGTCTTTGGCGCAGGCGCAGTCCGGCTATCCGACCAGGCCCATTCGCGTGATCGTGCCGTTTGCGGCCGGTGGTGTTGCTGACATCACCATCCGCATCGTAGCCGACAAACTCGGCGACAATCTCGGCCAGCGCCTCGTGATCGAAAACATGCCGGGTGCTGGCGGCGTCGCCGCAGCGCGCGCAGTGCTATCGTCGCAGCCGGATGGCTATACGCTGGCGCTGCTCAGCAACGGCACTGCCGTCAGCGTGCCGCTGTTCAAGAGTCTGCCATTCGATCCCGTGAAGAACTTCGCGCCGATCTCCAGCATCGGCTTCTTCGATTTCATCGTCGGCACCCATGCGAATTCGCAACACAAGACGTTGGCCGACCTCATCAAGTTTGCGCGCGACAATCCGGGCAAATTGAATGTCGGCACCATCAGCGTCGGCAGCACCCAGAACCTGTCGGCCGAACTGCTCAAATCCACCGCCGGGATCAACTTCCAGATTGTGCCCTATCGCGGAACGCCTGAGGTCATTGTCGGGCTCCTGCGCGAAGACATCGATCTCATGATCGACAATTATGTCGGGATGAAATCGGCGCTGCAGGATGGCAAGATGCGTCCCGTTGGCACCACCGGTGAAGCCCGCTCGGTAATCCTCAAGGACGTGCCGACAATGATCGAAGGCGGCGTGAAGGGATACGACGTGGTCTCCTGGAATGCGCTGTTCGCGCCATCAGGCACCCCGCCCGAAGCTGTAGCGCGATTGAATGCGGGTCTGCGGGAGGTATTGGCACTGCCCGATGTGAAGCAGAAGCTGCTCGATCTAGGGATCGAGGCGAAAGCCAGCTCGCCCGAGGAATTGAAGGCCCGGCTGGTCGACGACATCGCGAAGTGGACCGCCGTGATCGACAAGGCAGGAATTCCGAAACAATGACGAAACCAACCGTTCCTGGTCCCGATCCGCACACCAAAACGCCGAAGTTCAAGCTGCCGCCGCTGGCCTGCGACGCGCATACGCATATCTTCGGGCCCGGCACCAAATATCCCTATGTGGGGTCCTACATTCCGCCCGACGCGCCGCTGGAAGATTTTCAGGCATTGCACGAGAAGCTCGGCATCGGCCGTGCCGTTATCGTCAATGCCAGCGTGCACGGCACTGATAACCGCGTAGCGCTGGACGCCATCGCGGTGAGCGGCGGGCGCTACCGTGCGGTGGCCAATATCGATGGCACGATCACGGAGCAGGGGCTCCGCGAACTGCACGAAGGTGGTTTCCGCGGCTGTCGCTTCAATTTCGTGCGGCATCTCGGCGGCACGCCGGACATGAAGGTGTTTCATCGTATCATCGAAATGATCGCGCCGATGAACTGGCATGTCGATCTGCATTTCGATGCGGTCGATCTGCCCGACTATGCCGACCTGCTGGCGAAGCTGCCGGTGATCTACACCATCGATCATATGGGCCGCGTCAAGGCCGCCGATGGCCTGGAGCAGCAGCCGTTCCGCACCTTGATCGACCTGATGAAGCGCGACGAGAAATGCTGGGTGAAGGTCTCCGGCTGCGAGCGCGTGACCTCCATGGGTCCGCCCTTTACCGATGCCGTGCCGTTCGCGAAGACAATCTGCGAGACCGCGCCGGATCGCGTGATCTGGGGGACCGACTGGCCGCATCCCAACGTCAAGGCGATGCCGAACGACGGCGATCTCGTCGATCTCATCCCGCTCTTCGCACCGGACCCGGTGATCCAGCAAAAGATCCTCGTCGACAATCCCGCGCGTCTGTTTGAATTCGATACCTGAGCGGCAGAAAGAACCAAGGAAAGATTCGATGTCCAAAGCCAAGACAGGTCTTGTGGTCTCCGCACATCCCGGCGATTTCGTCTGGCGCGCCGGCGGCGCGATCGCGCTGCATGCGAAGAAAGGCTACCGCGTCAAGATCGTGTGCCTCGCTTACGGCGAACGCGGCGAGTCGCAATTCGCCTGGAAGCAGGCGGGCATGACGCTGGACAAGGTCAAGGCCGGACGGAAAGACGAAGCCGAGCGTGCGGCGGCATCGCTGGGCGCCGAGATCGAATTCTTCGACGCCGGGGACTATCCGCTGCATCTGACGGAAGCACACAAGGAGCGGCTGATCGATATCTATCGCGAACTCAATCCGAGCTTCGTACTGACGCATTCCCTCGAAGATCCGTACAATGTCGATCATCCCGCGGCGACCGCCGCTGCGCAGGAGGCCCGCATCATCGCGCAGGCGATGGGGCACAAGCCTGAAGCGGAATACAGCTACTCCGCGCCCCCGGTGTTCCTGTTCGAGCCGCATCAGCCGGAGATATGCAATTTCAAGCCGCAGGTGATCCTCAACATCGATGAGGTCTGGGACATCAAGCGCAAGACGTTCGAAATTCTCGCTGCGCAAAAGCACCTCTGGGCCTATTACGAGCGGGTGGCCTTGCAGCGTGGCATGCAGGGCGGCCGCAACACCGGCGCGGCCATGACCTATGGCGAGGCCTATCAGCGACTGTTCCCGATGACCGTGGAGACACTGGCATGAAACCCGTCGTTGTCAGAAACATTCAGCGTGCCGATGCAGATGTTGTGCAGCGCCTAGGCGCGCTCGGCGTCTCCACGGTGCACGAGGCCTATGGCCGCTTTGGCCTGATGAAGACCTATATGCGCCCGGTGTGGTCCGGCGCGGAGGCCGCCGGCACGGCGGTCACGGTGCTGGCACAGCCCGGCGACAACTGGATGCTGCATGTGGCGATCGAGCAGTGCAAACCCGGTGACATGCTGGTGGTGGCCTGCACGACTGACAACACCGACGGCATGTTCGGCGATCTCCTCGCGACCTCGCTGAAGGCACGCAGCGGTGTCGGCCTGATCATCGATGCCGGATGCCGTGATATCAAGACGCTGCGCGAGATGGGCTTTCCGGTGTGGTCGCGCGCGATCTCGGCGAAGGGGACGGTGAAGGCAACGCTCGGTGCGGTGAACGTGCCGGTGGTCTGCGCCGGCGCGCAAGTGATGCCGGGGGACGTCATCGTCGCCGACGAAGACGGGGTTGTGGTGATCCCGCGCAAACTTGCTGCGGAGGTTGCGGTGAAAGGCGAGAAGCGTTTTGCCGAGGAAGACGCCAAGCGTCAGAAGCTGGCTTCCGGCATTCTCGGCCTCGACATGTACAATATGCGCGAGCCGCTGGCCAAAGCGGGTCTTGTTTACGTCGACGATCCCGATCAGGCGTGAGCGGGGAGGAGGCGGCAATGCGGCTTCGCATATTGCTCGGCGATCATCCGCATACGGCGGCGCTGAAATCCGGCGCGATCACATCCGATCTCGTTCAGCTGGATTTTGCCGTGTACACGCCCACCAACAAGGGCTTCAAACCCATGGTGCGTGATGGGGCCTTCGACGTCGCCGAAATGGCCATCGTCACCTATCTGATGGCGAAGAGCTACAACAAGCCGATGGTGCTGCTGCCTGATGTAATGATGGCGCGGCATCAGTTTGGCTTCGCGGTCACGAACCCAGCAGCACGCATCACCGGGCCGAAGGATCTTGAAGGTAAGCGTGTCGGCATTCGTTCGTTTACGACGACGACGGGCGCGTGGCTGCGCGGCATTCTCGCCAGTGACTACGGCGTCAATCTCGATGCGATCGAATGGATCACCTTCGAGGATCCGCATGTCGCCGAATATGTCGACAGCACCACTAAGGCGCCGGCTGGCAAGCAGATCATGCAGATGCTGTTCGACGGCGAGTTGGACGCCGTGCTCGGCGAGAAGAGCGACGATCCACGGGTGGCGCAACTATTCTCAGACGTGGCGGCTGAAGAGAAAGCATGGCTGGCCAGGCATGGCGTGGTGCCGATCAACCACATGGTGGTCGTCAGCCAGCAATTGTCCGATACGCGCCCCGATGTGGTGCGCGAAGTCCACCATATGCTGGAGGCGAGCAGGGCGGCGGCAGCCGGCAAGAGCCTGTCTTTCGATGCGGATACCATGAATCGTTCGCTGGCTCTTATTACAGACTATTCTGCGCAGCAGGGGCTGATCCCGCCCAGGTTCAGCGTTGATGAGCTGTTCGACGACGTGACGCGCGCATTGCGATAGCGCGCCGTCGCCCTCATCCTGAGGAGCGGTGTCTTCGACCGCGTCTCGAAGGATGAGCGCCCGATTCCTCATGGTTCGAGACGCGCGAAGACGCGCTCCTCACCATGAGGGGATCGGGTGAGCTCGACTAGAATACTGGAGGAAACGACCAATGACTCCCGAACCGATCTTCGATCTCGCCCATCTCGGTCATCTCGAATTGCTGACGCCGAAGCCGGACGAGAGCCTGAAATTCTTCGTCGACGTGATGGGCATGACCGTCTCGGGCCGGCAGGGCGAGTCCGTGTATCTGCGTGGCTGGGACGACTATGAGCGCTATTCGCTGAAGCTGACGGCGTCGAACACGTCGGGCATGGAGCATATGGCACTGCGGGCGCGCAGCCCGCAGGCACTGGAGCGCCGCGTGGCGGCACTGAAGGGCTCCGGCTATGATATTGGCTGGACCGACGGGGACCTCGGGCACGGGCCGGCATTTCGCTGCCGCGATCCCGACGGACATATCGTTGAACTCTATTACGAGACCGAATGGTACGAGGCGCCGCCGGAACTCAAGCCGGCGTTTAAAAACAGGCGCAGCGCTATCCGGCGCGCGGCATCAATGTGCGGCGGCTCGATCACCTGAACTGCCTTGCGGTCGACATCAAGGCCAACCGCGAGTTTTTCGAGCACTATATGGGGCTCCGCCTGACCGAGCAGATCGTGCTCAATGACGGCACGGAAGCGGCGATGTGGATGACCATGTCGAACAAGAGCTACGACTTCGCCTATTCGCGCGATCACTCCGGCACCAAAGGGCGCTTCCATCACGTGACCTATGCGCTGGACAGCCGTGAGGACATTCTGCGCGCGGCTGATATCTTTCTGGAAAACGGCGTCTTCATCGAGACCGGCCCGCACAAACATGCGATCCAGCAGACCTTCTTCCTCTATGTCTATGAGCCCGGCGGCAACCGTGTCGAAGTCGCCAATGCCGGCGCACGGCTGATCCTGGCGCCGGATTGGAAGCCCATCGTCTGGACCGAGGAGGAGCGCAAGAAGGGCCAGGCCTGGGGCCTCAAGACCATCGAGTCGTTCCATACCCACGGCACGCCTCCGGTGCCCCACAAGTAGCAAGCCGCTCTGCCGGGATTGGTACGCGTCTTGCTTTGTTGACCTCAGGTTGTCTTTGACGTGGGGGCGAGCATGACTAACTCTGAGTTGCGGGCCGACATTCACAGTATCGAACCGATCCCCGATGCCGACAGGGATTCCACCGGGCCACAGCAGATGTGGATCTGGGCGGGCGCCAATATCGCACCGGTGAACTGGGCGCTCGGCGCGCTTGGTATCATTCTCAAGCTCGGTCTGTGGGAAACCATCGCGGTCATCGTCATTGGCAATGCGGCGGGCTCCGCGATCTTCGCCGCCTTCACGGTCATGGGCCACAAGACCGGCGTCAATCAGATGGTGCTCAGCCGCTCGGCCTTCGGGCGCCGCGGTGCCTATCTGCCAAGCCTGTTGATGTTCCTGATGACGCTCGGCTGGATCGGCGTGAACACCTATTTCCCGGTGAAGATCTCGATGGCCATTCTCGGCCAGTTCGGGATCACCGATAGCTGGTTCGCCAATCTCGTGGTCATCACCATCGTGATGGTGACGCAGGTGCTGATCGGCACCTATGGTTTCTATGCGATCCGCACCTTCGAGAAATACACCGTACCGGTCACGGTGGTGATCATGGTGCTGATGAGCGTGCTGGCCTGGAGCCAGCCTGGCGTCGTGAACTGGAATCTCACGACCTCGCTGCCGCCGGGTCCGCATCTGGCGATGTTGTCGCTGCTGATGACCGCCGTTGGCGTTGGCTGGGGCATTTCGTGGGTGACCTGGGCGTCGGACTATTCGCGCTTCGTGCCGCGCTCGACCTCGTCGAAAGCCGTGTTCTGGTACAGCTATGTCGGCATGTTCGTGCCGTCGGTGTGGCTCGCTGTTCTCGGTGCCACGATCGCCTCGGTCACGCTCGACACCGATCCCGCCAAGATGGTCTCGGCGGTGTTCGGCGGCGTCGCCAGCATCCTCGTGCTGCTGCTGGTGCTGCACGGGCCGATCGCGACCAATATCCTCAACGTCTACTCATCGGCGCTCGCGGCGCTGAGCATGGGCGTCCGCTTTTCGCGAACGATGCTGGCGCTGATCGTCGGCGTCGCCGGCTATGCGGTGACGGTGTATTTCATCTTCGCACCGTCTTTCGCGAAGGCGTTCGATAACTGGCTGATCAGCCTGCTGATGTGGATGAGCCCCTATGCCGGCGTGGTGATGGCCGACTTCTTCGTCAGGCGGAAAAGCCAGATCGATATCGCCGAGCTCTACAAGTCGCCGGAGACCAGCATCTATGGCGATATCAACTGGAGCGGCATGATCGCGTTCTTCGCCGGCCTGATCGCCACCTGGCTCTTCCAGGATGGTCTGGTGCCCGCGCTGCAGGGACCGATCTCGATCAACCTTCTTGGTGGCGCGGATCTGAGCTGGCTGGCGGGCATCGTTGTGTCAGGCGGTGTCTATCTGGCGCTGGGCAAGTATCTGGCGCCCGAGCCGATGGCCATTCCGGTCGGTGGGCCGGGGGAATAAGGGCGAGGCGACCGGGCAGGCCGCTCTCTGCGTGGCCTGTTCGTTGTCAGTGGTGTCAATGAGCCGTCATTTCCGCTCAGAGGCCTTGCGCTTTGTCCGGCGGACGGGCTAGAACCCGCCCGAACGAGATGACATCTCTGTTCCAGTCGATTCCAGACGGGTTTTTCCCTAAGTCTCTGAATCGTTTGGGGAATGGTGTAACGGTAGCACAACAGACTCTGACTCTGTTTGTCTAGGTTCGAATCCTAGTTCCCCAGCCATTTTGAATTTATACAATAAATTCAACAGCCTACCTAAAGTCAGCCTCTCAAATTCTAACAACCCGTAACACCTTCCCGTAACAGTTTTTGTTGCGCTGCCTTTTCATCGATTGCGAGTTTTCTTATTCTCTGATCGGCGTTTGTCGGGTCGGAGCGCTGGAGTTGGATGTATTCGTCCAACCTGGCGTGGGTTTGCTCTGATGGGGCGGCTAAGCGGCCAGCAATTTGGGGATTCGGATCAGGTTATAGGCGATCAGATTGAGCAGGAAGTCGGCGGCGACGCGAGCGATGCCGCGATGTTTGGTCTTGCGCATGGTGCCGTGCTGCTTGCCCCATCCGAAGATGCACTCGACCATCGCCCGGCGCGATTGCGACCTGCCATATCCCGGATGCCGCGTGGTTCGTTCGTCGATGGCGCTGTTGCGGGTCTTGCCGGTTTTGGTGACGGCCTGG
>NZ_JBXAMO010000013.1:0-153446 GCF_058800725.1 Tardiphaga sp. GW822-FHT04G09
GGGCGAGCGCTAAAGTTTTGCTGAGGGCGGGTTAAAGGGCGCTTGACAACAGATCGCAATTAAAGGGCCGATTGACACCAGATCGACGTTTTGCCATTAGGTGTTTCAAGACGACCCCCGCTCCTCCCTTACCATTCACCGCGTCCTGAGCAAACAGAGATCGCAGCGCGTTCGGCACCGCGCAGCCTGTCAGACGCCGGGGGGATGCCCGTGACGGGGCTATCGGAAGCGGCTTCGACATGAGAAGAAAACGTGTCGGGCAACCATGATGTCTTGTTGGCGATTTCACCGAAAATCCGAGAACCGGATTTCCGGTCGAAACGCAACCTGCTCATCTACCGGCGCTTTGGCGCGGAAAGCAGGCGCGGCCCCCGCTATGGCTTCGTGGAACGATGTGCTGTAGTCGGGGCCCCAGCGGGTTGCCCGCAAGCCTTGCAGCAGGAGTTCCGAGCACGTGCCTTTTCTTGACGAGAAACTTTCTCCCATTCTGAGCGAGATCGTTCGGCGAAACGCCGGTGACGAGGAATTCCATCAGGCTGCTCAGGAGGTTCTCGAAAGCCTGGGTTCGGTCGTCGCCCGACACCCCCAGTACCTGGACAAGGCCCTCATCCAGCGACTGTGCGAACCGGAGAGGCAGATCATCTTCCGCGTTCCGTGGGTGGACGATGCCGGGGAGGTCCGGATCAACCGCGGCTTCCGCGTCCAATTCAACTCGGCGCTGGGTCCGTACAAGGGAGGCCTCCGTTTCCATCCGTCGGTAAACATCGGGATCATCAAGTTTTTGGGATTTGAGCAGACCTTCAAGAACGCGCTGTCGGGTCTTCCCATCGGCGGTGGCAAAGGAGGCTCCGACTTCAACCCGAGGGGCAGGTCTGACGACGAGATCATGCGCTTCTGCCAGTCGTTCATGACCGAGCTCTACCGTCATCTCGGGGAGTACACCGACGTTCCCGCGGGAGACATCGGCGTGGGCGGACGCGAGATCGGATTTCTCTTCGGCCAATACAAGCGGCTGACCAACCGCTACGAAGCCGGCGCGATGACGGGGAAAGGTCTCGTCTACGGCGGCTCCCGCGCCCGCAAGGAAGCGACGGGCTACGGAGCGACCTATTTCGTGAATAGCATGTTGGCGACGAAGTCGCTCTCGTTCGACGGCAGGCGCGTCGTGGTGTCCGGAAGCGGCAACGTGGCCATCTACGCCATGGAGAAGGTCGCCGAATTCGGCGGAAAGATCGTGGCTTGCTCGGACTCGGCAGGATACGTCGTGGACGAGGACGGCGTCGATCTCCAGCTCGTCAAGGAGATCAAGGAGGTCAGACGCGAGAGGATCGAGGAATATGTCCGCCTGAAGGGCTCCCGCGCGCGCTTCATCCAAGGCGGATCGATCTGGGACGTTCCTTGCGACGTCGCCATGCCATCGGCCACGCAGAACGAACTCACGGGCAAGGATGCGGCGACCCTCGTCCGCAACGGCGTCGTCGCCGTCGGCGAAGGCGCCAACATGCCCTGCACCCCCGAAGCAGTGAGAGCGTTTCAGGACGCCGGCATCCTTTTCGGGCCGGGAAAGGCCGCGAACGCGGGAGGCGTGGCGACGTCGGCGCTCGAGATGCAGCAGAACGCTTCCCGCGACAGTTGGACCTTCGACCAGACGGAAGCGCGATTGGCGGCCATCATGAGCGATATCCACGATCGTTGCGCCGAGACGGCCGACGACTACGGCGCGCCGGGCAACTACGTGCTCGGCGCGAACATAGCGAGTTTCGTCCGCCTAGCCGAGGCCATGGACGCGCTTGGGGTCATCTGACGGCAGCGCTGACCGGCGACACGGGTGCCGGCCCGGGCCGCCGGCACAAGGCGCGGGCGACGGTCGGGTCAACGCGGATCTCGGCACCGCCTTCTAGGCGGGCGGCCCTAGAGCCATGTCAGCGGCACGGTGGCCGGAGCGGACGGCACCTTCGATCGTGGCCGGCAGGCCCGTATCCGTCCAGTCTCCCGCCAGAAAGAGATTGCCGAAAGCCGTGCGGGTCCCGGGACGTCGAGAGTTCTGCTCCGGAACGGCCGCGAAGGTCGCGCGACGTTCGCGGACGATCTGCCAGGGCGGGAGAGCCGCGTCGATCCCGCAGATCCGCCGAACATCGTCCCAAAGCGCGGCTGCCAGGACATCCCGCGGCATCCCGTTCAGACGGTCGGCGTTGCTGACCGTGACCGACAACCGATCGTCGTACGTCACCAGCCACTCGACCTGTCCTCCGATGACCCCGAGGACCGGTGATTGCCCGGCCGGAGGGGCGACCTGGAAATGAGCGCTGACGATCGTGCGGAATTCGTCGGGCGCGCGGAGATCGGGAATCAGAGGCGCGACGACCCAGGGCGGCGCGGACATGACGACGACGTCGGTCCGGCCCACGGCGACATCTCCGTCCGCGAAAACCAGGCCTGCGACCCGGCTGTCCCGAAATCTACAGGCCCTCAGACCATGTCCGTAGCTGATGACCGCTCCGCGGCGCTTCAACGTCGCCACCGCGGGGTCCACAAGAACGCGGCCGAGCCCGGGTCGTGCGACCAGCGGGCGGCACGCTACGCCTCCCGCGACGATACTTTCCCTTAGAATGCTTCCTGCCAGTTTGGCGGAGCCCTCTTCGGGATCGACGTTGAGTGCCGCGAGAAGAAACGGGTGGAGCAATCGATCATAAAGCGGACCCGTGCAACGCACGACGTCCCCGACGCGCCGGTCCTCGCGGTTGGCGACGAGCGGATAAAGCCGAAGATATTCGGCGATGCCGGTAGCGGGCACGCGCCGGCGTCTGTCGAAGATCCACGTCGGAAGGCGCCCCCGTCCGAGATCGATGGTCCAGCGTTTTCCCGATCCCAACTCGACGAACGGCAGTCTGGCGGTGTCGGGTCCGACGAGACCGTCGAGAGATCCGATGGATCGCGCGTAAGCTAGAACGTCGACGTTTCCGGACAGGATCAGATGGTTTCCATTGTCGATTTCCATCTCCAGGTTCGGGTCGAAATAGGAGCGGCATCGACCGCCGGCCTGCATCGTCGCTTCGTGGACATGCACCGCGTAGTCGTTCTCCGACAGGCGTAGAGCGGCGGCGAGCCCCGCCAAGCCTGCACCGATCACATGGGCGATCCCCGACACCTCTCATTCCTCCGGGTTGCCCGACCGCCTTCGAGCGGCCGCGTTTCCTCGAGGACGAAAACTGCGGCCGCAGCGTAACCGTCGGATCGATGCTGGCATCGTCATCTGACCAGCACGTTCCTGAACTGCCACGGGTCCGCGGTGTCCACGTCGTCGTCGAAGATGCCGGGTCGGCCAGCCAGAGGGTGCCAATCGGTATAGTATCCCCGCAGCTTTCCCAGATACGGCTTCTGGATCTGCAGACAGCGGTCGAAATGCATCTCGTCCGCCTCGACGATGCCTGCGGTCGGATTCTCCAGCGCCCAAACCATGCCGGCGATCACCGCCGAAGTGACCTGAAGTCCTGTCGCGTTCTGGTAGGGCGCCAGTCTGCGCGCATCGTCGATCGAGAGTTGCGACCCGTACCAATACGCATTGTTGGCGTGCCCGTAGACGAGCACGCCGAGTTCGTCGATACCGTCGACGATCTCGGTCTCGTCCAGAATGCGCGACGCTCCCTGCATCCGCCCCTCCGCGCCCAGCAGTTCTCCTACGGACAGCATGGCGTCGTCGGCGGGATGATAGGCATAGTGGCATGTCGGTCGGTAGACGACCGCACCGTTCTCCCTCACGGTGAAATAGTCCGAGAGCGAGATCGCCTCGTTGTGCGTGATGAGAAGACCGTGTTGAGCCCCCGGTGTCGGACACCAGGAGCGTACCTTCGTCGCGGCACCCGGGCGGAGGAGATAGATGGCCGAGCGGCAACCGGTCTCATGCGTCCGGCCTCCCGAGGCCTCCATCTCTCATGCGTGC
This sequence comes from Tardiphaga sp. GW822-FHT04G09, assembly GCF_058800725.1. NCBI lineage: Bacteria > Pseudomonadati > Pseudomonadota > Alphaproteobacteria > Hyphomicrobiales > Nitrobacteraceae > Tardiphaga > Tardiphaga sp. GW822-FHT04G09. The sequence continues at coordinate 3,941 of NZ_JBXAMO010000013.1, forward strand.
CCCAGCCCAGTTCGGCGGGCTGCAGGCTCTCCGACACGAATCCCTCTACTGACCAGGTGTTGACGAAGACGTTCGCGGGTTTCGGCTTGTTGGAGCGTTGGGTGTCCCGTTCGGCTATCTGGATTCCCTTGACGCCGAGCCTGCGTGCCAGCCTTGCCCAATCCTCGCGGCTTTCGGGCGGCCGCAGGTCGAACGTCAGATCGCGTGCGAGATCGAGCATCGCCCGCTTCGCGAGCCATGATACCATCCCGGGATTGGCACCGCACGTCGATACGGCCGTCACTCCGCCGGGGCTTTCGCGTTTCGCGGCAAGCAGCGTCTCCCGCAGCGCATAGTTGGTGCGCTCCGCGGGCGTGCTCTTCGTGTCCGAGTAGAAGCCGGCCCAAGGCTCGACGACCGTATCGATGTAGAGGGCGCCGATCCTTCTCGTCAGACGCATAAGATCCACGGAGCCGGTGTCGACGGAGAGGTTCACGCAGAAACCCTGACCGCCGCCTTCAGTCAGGAGAGGCGTAAGGATCTCTTCGTAGTTGTCCTTCGTGACGGCCTTCCTGATGAACCGCACGCCGTGCTTCTTCGCGAGTTCGTCGTCCGCTTGAGGGTCCACGATCACGAATCTCGATTTGTCGTATTCGAAGTGGCGCTCGATAAGCGGCAACGCGCCCTTGCCTATCGAGCCGAAGCCGATCATCACGATCGGACCGGTGATGCGTCCGTGTATCTGTCGTTCGGTCATCTTGAGAAACTCCATTGAAATGCAGCGCAACCGGCGGCGACGTCGAGCCGCCCGGTCGCCGGATGCGGTCACGATCGGGAAAGCGGGATGGCGGCCGTAACGACGATCGTTCGCCGCATTCCGCGTTCGTCCGCGAACTGGATGGCCTGTCCCACGGACATTCCGAGCAGGCCCGCGCCGAGCGGAGACAGCACGGAGATCCTGCCCGCCGCTTCATTCGCCGCCTCGGGAAAGACGAGTTCGACCGTCATCTCCTCGGACGAGCCGACGTCGCGGAATGAAACACTGCAGTTCATCGTGACGAGACCGCGCAACACCCGCGGCTCCAGAAGTATCTCGGCTCGTCCGATCTCGTTCTTCAGGAATGCGGAAGCCCGCGGCTCGACACATGAGCCGTGCTCGGCGAGGTTCCACAACAAGTCGATTTCCGACGCCTTGACCGCGATCGGGGGAAGCCTGGGATCCAGATGGCTGATCATCATTCCTCGCATGTTCGTCGTCATGCCATGTCCCATCGACAGGCGTACGTCGTCTCCAATCGCAGCTTTCGCGACGCACGCGGAGACGACGCCCCGCGATGAACCGTGGGACGCGGCAAGACGGAAAGCCGACGCGCAAGCCGACCGGAGCGGTCGGTAGGCTTGGGAAGGCCGTTTATTTCTGGGAGGTCGTTCGCAACACACCCGTGACCGTCCGCGAGGACGGCGACGGGCTAACTCCGGTTTTGGAGACGTCCTGCTCGAAGCAACGAGCGATATTTGCGAAGATGCGACATGGTGCGAACGTAGCGCCGCGTGGAAGGAAGTCAACTCCACCCTCGCGACACTCCGTCGCGCATGTAATTCGCTCCACATCTCGGTCGGCGTCCCTCTCGACCTCAACGACGAGATTGACATCGCGAAAACTATGCCTAGCATCATGGAATGATGTCTATAGTGCCTAGCTTCGACCGGCTCTCCGGTCTCCCCGCGGCTGCGGACTAGCCGCCGTCAAAAGCGCCTCCTGCGAGGCCGCGCGGCGACACGACATCAATTCTCTGAACGTCACATATGTAAATCCAGATACGCGCGCGATCCGTGCGAAGCCCGGTGGTACCGGACTTCTGCGGGAGCCAACGGAATTGAAGGGTGAACGGAAATGAACCAAGTCGATGATAACGGTCGGGGCAAGGCCTCTCCTTCCCGACGCCTGAAACCGAAGATCTCGATCACTGCGAGCGATCATGCTCGATTGAGATCGTTGGCAGAGGCCGCCACGACCCGAATGCCGGACGTCGCCGATTGGCTGGCGGATGAACTCGACAGGGCGCGGATCATCCGCGACGAACGCTCGACGTCCGGCGTGGTGCGCATGGGCGACGGCGTCGCGTTCCGCGACAACACGACCGGCCAGGTGCAGACCGTGTCGCTCGTCTACCCGGACGAAGCCGACATCACGCTCAAGAAGATATCCGTGCTGACGCCGATCGGAGTCGCGTTGATCGGCATGTCCGCAGGGGAGTCGATCAGTTGGCAGACGCGGACCGGTGAGGTGCGCGATCTGACCGTGACCGAGGTGCTTCCGAAGTAAGGCTCCGGAGTCACCGATGTCGCTGCGGCGACATCGGTGACGAGGCATCTTCCGGAGACCCGGATCTCCGCCTCGCTATCCGAGAAGAAAGACGGCAACCGCTCCGATCGTCGCGACGCCGATGACGGCGAGAGTCCAGGCGATCAAGACCGCTCCGATTGCTCCGTGCCTTCTTTCCACTTCGGTTCACCTCTCCTTCGTCGCGGCCCATGACGCAAAAAGGTAGGCGGCCGCATGCCTCGGAAGGTAGCACCCATCCGTCGAGGGGGCCAACCTTCGGCGGCGTCGCGCGAGCGTCCGCGTCGCAGGGCCTTGTCGCCGCGGAGACGGATAGCGAACCGACCGGGCGGGTAGACATGCCGGGACGTCAGCGTCGGCGACAGCAGGGCTCTTCTCCGCCGATCCCTCACCATCGCATTCGAAAGGTAACGACAATGAACCGGAGCTTTGTCGCGTGCTCGGGATTGCTCATGACCTGCTTCGCCGGGTTCGTGAACGCGGTCAGCTTCAAGGAGTTGGGCGGCTTTTTCATCTCCTTCGCGAGCGGCGCCAGCATCTCGATAGGCGTGGACCTCGAGCATGGCGACCTCGAAGCATGCTATCGGGCCGCCATTCTCGTCTCCGCGTTCGTGGCGGCCGCCATGATCGGCGGCATGACGAAGATCCGTCGCCCATATCTCCGATGCGTCGTCCTGCTCGCGGCGGAAGCCGCCCTGGACCGCCGCTCTCAATACCGTGTTCGGCGATCCCGGGGTCTGCAATACGATGGCTATCGAGTGACGCGTGGGGTGGTGATGTGGGTCGGTATCTGGAAGATTGTATTATATCGTAGGGGAATTTCAGGCCCGCACGCTGGACTTCCGCGGACCTCACAGCGAACGTCTGGACAGATGCGCGATCTCGCCGATAACGCCGCGGCGAAAGGTCAGCACGCAGACCACGAAGATGACGCCCTGGATCACCGTCACCCACTGGCCGAAGCCGGCGAGATATTGCTGCATGGCGATGATCACGAAGGCGCCGACCACCGGGCCGTAAAGCGTCGCAAGACCGCCCACCAGCGTGATCAGCACGACTTCACCCGACATGGTCCAGTGCACGTCGGTGAGCGAGGCGTTCTGCGCCACGAACACCTTTAGCGAACCTGCAAAACCGGCCAGCACGCCCGACAGGATGAAGGCCATCAGCTTGTACTGATCGGTCTTGTAGCCGAGCGAGATGGCGCGCGGCTCGTTTTCGCGGATCGCCTTCAGCACCTCGCCGAACGGCGAATTGATGGTGCGGAAGATGATCAGGAAGCCGATCAGGAAGCCGACCAGGATTACGTAATACAGCGTGGTCGGCTTCGACAGGTCGAACAGGCCGAACAGCATGCCCTGCGGAATGCCCTGGATGCCGTCTTCACCATGGGTGAACGGCGTCTGCAGATAGAGGAAGAAGATCAGCTGCGACAGCGCCAGCGTGATCATGGCGAAGTAGATGCCCTGACGGCGGATCGCGATCAGGCCGGTGACGACGGCGAGCACGAAGGCCGCGACGAGACCGAACACGATCGACAGTTCCGGCGACAGCGGGCCCATATTGATCATGAACTCGCCGATCAGCGGGACCTTGAAGCCGATGGTGCCGACCTTGGCCATATGCGCGGTGACATAGCCCGCGGTGCCCATGAACATCGCGTGGCCGAAGGACAGCAAGCCGCCGTAACCGATCAGCAGGTTGAAGGCGCAGGCGAACAGCGCGAAGCACAGCGCCTGCATCACGAAGTACGGATACAGCCCGGAGAACGGCACGGCCGCCAGCAGGACGGTCATGATCACGAATGCGATCATCTCGTCCTTGGTGCCACGGGTCTGCGTGGTGGGGATGGAATTGTCGGTGATGGTGGTCATATCAGTTGGTCCGTCCCGTCAGGCCCGAGGGTTTCACGAGGAGCACCAAGACCATCAGCACGAAGACGACGGTGTTGGAGGCCTCGGGGTAGAAATACTTGGTCAGGCCCTCGATGATGCCGAGGGTGAAACCGGTGATGATCGATCCCATGATCGAGCCCATGCCGCCGATGACGACGACCGCGAACACGACGATGATGAGGTCCGCGCCCATCAGCGGGCGAACCTGGTTGATCGGTGCCGACAGCACGCCGGCCAGCGCCGCCAGACCGACGCCGAGGCCGTAGGTCAGCGTGATCATCAAAGGCACGTTGATGCCGAAGGCGCGCACCAGCGTCGGGTTCTCGGTCGCTGCGCGAAGATAGGCGCCGAGGCGCGTACGCTCGATCAGGAACCAGGTGGCGATACAGATGACCAGCGAGAAGATGACGACCCAGCCACGATAGATCGGCAGGAACATGAAGCCGAGATTGACGCCGCCCTTCAGCGCATCGGGGATCGCGTAAGGCAGGCCCGACGAACCAAAATAGTTCTGGAACACGCCCTGGATGATCAGCGCGAGGCCGAAGGTCAGCAGCAGGCCGTACAAGTGATCGAGATTGGCGATCCATTGCAGCATGGTCCGCTCCAGCATCATGCCGAAGATGCCGACAATGATCGGCGCGAGGAACAGCGCTGGCCAGTAGTTGATGCCGGCCAGGTTGAGCAGGAAGTAAGCCACGAAGGCGCCCATCATATAAAGCGCGCCATGGGCGAAGTTGATGATGTTCAGCATGCCGAAAATCACGGCGAGACCGAGACTCAGCAAGGCATAGAAGGAGCCGTTGATGAGCCCGACCAGCAATTGTGCGGACAGGGCCTGGAGATTGAATGACATGATGTTCCGGTCCTAGACGCCGAGATAGGTGTGCAGCTTGTCCATATTGGCGGACAGCTCGGAATTCGCGAATCCGTCCACGACCTGGCCGTGATCGACGATGTAGAAGCGATCGGCGATCGTGGAGGCCCAGCGGAAGTTCTGTTCGACCAGCAGAATCGTAAAGCCTTCCGACTTCAGCCGCGCGATGGTGTGGCCGATCTGCTGGATGATGACGGGCGCGAGACCTTCGGTCGGCTCGTCGAGCATCAGGAAGCGCGCGCCGGTGCGCAGGATGCGGCCGATCGCCAGCATCTGCTGCTCGCCACCGGACAGCTTGGTGCCCTGGCTGTTGAGGCGCTCCTTCAGGTTCGGAAACAGTTCGAAGATCTGCTCCACCGAGAGGCCGCCCGGGCGGATGGTCGGCGGCAGCATCAGGTTCTCGCGCACGTCGAGGCTGGAGAAGATGCCGCGTTCTTCCGGGCAGAAAGCGATACCGGCCTTGGCGATCTTGTCCGACGAGGCCTTGATGATCTCATTGCCTTCGAACTTCACCGAACCGGTGCGCTTGCCGATGATGCCCATGATGGACTTCAACGTGGTGGTCTTGCCGGCGCCGTTGCGGCCGAGCAGCGTGACCACCTCCCCCTCTTTCACGTCGAAATTGACGCCGTGAAGAATGTGGGATTCGCCGTACCACGCCTGCAGGTCGCGGACTTCGAGAACGGTCTTGGCGTTGGCAGAAGAAGATGCCGGAGCGGCCGTCAAAGTATCAGCCATGTCCGGCTCCCAAGTAAGCTTCCTTCACGCGTTCGTCCTTGGTGAGGTCGGCATAATTGCCTTCCGCCAGGATTTTACCGCGCGTCAAAACGGTGATCTTGTCCGACAGCGTCGAGACGACGCTGAGATTATGTTCGACCATCAGGATGGTGTATTTCGCCGAGATGCGCTTGATCAGCGCGGCGATCTTGTCGATGTCCTCATGGCCCATGCCGGCCATCGGCTCGTCCAGCAGCATCATTTCCGGATCAAGCGCCAGCGTGGTGGCGATCTCCAGTGCGCGCTTGCGGCCATAGGCCATCTCGACCGCCGGGGTGTTGGCGAATTCGCTGAGGCCAACGTTCTCGAGCAGTTCGGCAGCGCGCTGATTGTATTTGTCGAGCACGGTCTTGGAGCGCCAGAAATCGAACGACGCGCCATGCTGGCGCTGCAAGGCCACGCGGACATTCTCCAGCGCGGTCAGATGCGGAAACACCGCCGAGATCTGGAACGAGCGCACCAGGCCCAGACGGGCCACATCCGCCGGCGCCATCGCGCTGATGTCCTTGCCCTTGTAGAGAATCTGGCCTTCGGTCGGCTGCAGAAACTTGGTGAGCAGGTTGAAGCACGTCGTCTTGCCTGCACCGTTCGGCCCGATCAGCGCGTGAATGGTACCCTTGCGAACCTGCAAATTGACGTCGCGAACGGCGTAGAATCCCGCAAATTGCTTGGTCAGTCCGTGGGTTTCGAGGATGAGATCGTCAGTCAAGCTAACACACTCCAGCACCACGATCGCTCGGAGAACGTCGCGGACATGTCGATGGGACGTTGTGGATCAAGAGCGGACATCGGATACATGCCGATGTCCGCTCTTGATCATCATCTCAGATGACTTACTTTTGGGTGACCAGCGGGCAGCCGCCCTGATCGAGCGGACGAAAGGCCTGCTCCGCGGGAATCGTCGCCAGCAGCTTGTAGAGGTCCCACTCGCCCTTCGATTCTTCCGGCTTCTTGACCTCGAACAGATACATCGGATGGATCTTACGGCCATCGACGCGAACGCTGCCTTTGCCGAACACCGGATCGTCGGTCGGCATTTCTTTCATCTTTTTCACGATCCCTGCGCCGTCCTTCGTATCCTTGTTGGCTTCGACGGCCTTGAGATAATGGATCATTCCGGAATAGACGCCGGCCTGCGCCATGGTCGGCATCTTGCCCTTGAACCGGGCAGCGAAGCGCTTCGAGAACGCCCGCGTGTCGTCGTTCAAATCCCAATAGAAGGACTCAGTAAGAACCAGTCCCTGCGTAACATTGAGCCCAAGGGCGTGAACGTCATTGATGAAGACCAGCAGTCCCGCCAGCTTCTGGCCGCCTTGCGTGATGCCGAACTCCGCTGCCTGCTTGATCGAATTGACCGTGTCGGCGCCGGCATTCGCGAGACCAATGACTTTAGCTTTCGAACTTTGCGCCTGGAGTAGGAACGAGGAGAAATCCGACGTCGACAACGGATGGCGTGCCTGGCCCAGCACCTTGCCGCCGGTCTTTTCGACAGTGGCTGCGGTGTCCCTCTGGAGGGCATGGCCGAATGCATAGTCTGCCGTGATGAAATACCAGGTATCGCCGCCGCGCTTGACCATCGCGCTTCCGGTTCCGTTCCCCGTAGCCCAAGTATCGTAAGTCCAATGGATGGTATTGGGCGTGCAAGCCGTTCCCGTGAGATCGGACGAGCCGCCGCCAGAATTGATGAAGACCTTGTTCTTGTCGCGCGTCAGCAAGCTGAGCGCCAGGGCCACGGAGGACGTCGGCACGTCGATGATCATATCGACACCGTCCTGATCGTACCATTTCCGTGCAATCGACGTACCGACATCCGGCTTATTCTGGTGATCCGCCGACACGATCTGAACGTTCAGTCCTTTCTCGGCAGCCTTGAAGTCTTCGACTGCCATCTGGGCAGCGACGATCGAGCCCTCGCCGCTCAGATCTGCGTAAAGGCCAGACTTGTCATTCAGTACGCCCACTTTCACCGCAGTCTGCGCGTATGATGTGATTGGCATCATCGTTACTGCGAGCGTACACATGAGTTTCTTGACGTAAGATTGCTTCAACATTGGTCGTTTCCCCTCATTCTTGCTGAGTGTGATTAAGTCTGTACGGCCAGAGCCGTCGCGATCGGCTCAGGCGCCGATTCCGTCTAGTCGTCCCGCGAGACGACCAAGGCTTTCGAAAAGGAAGTAGTCACCCCAGATCAGTTCATTCGCGAGGGCGTTGTTGTGGCGGACGTCGAAACAGCCATCGCCGAGGATTCCCTGAGGACGGCGATCCGTGTTGCCGACAGGTGTGAGATGTCTGTCCACGAGCGCGCGCACCGTGCTCTCGGCGTGATTTCGGAAGCGGAGTCCGTCCTCCCCCCGAACAAGCTGGCCCAGCCCCAAGAGAGCCGAAGCGGCGATCGCGGTCCCCGACGTATCGCGCCAGGTTGCTGGAGTTACCGGAGCTGAAAAATCCCAGTATGCGACGTAATCGGCTGGAACGTTCTTCATCCACCATTCAGCCGTCGCCGATGCGTAGCCGAGCAGTTTTTGCTCATTGGGGGCGTTCTTCGCGGACAGCGTATAGCCGAGCATTGCCCACGCCTGTGCGCGCGTCCAAATCGAGTCTTCCGCAATTCCTTTGTGGGTGTAGCGACGCGATACTCGCCCTGTCCCGGGATCGAACGTGGCAGACTGGATCACTGAGGCGTCCGCTTGCACGAAAAACTCGGCGCTCTTCAGTGCATGAGACAACGCCTTCGCATACAGGTCGTCACGAGAACCGGCGCGAGCCGCCCAGAACATCAATGGCGACGCGATGAGGCCATCGATATTGGCGTCGTAGTCGCCAACGCTGTGTGCCTCCTCCGCCTCGTTTCCGAGAGGAATGATGCCCACGCTATCGATGAATTGTTGTCCGAGTGAAACGGCCGCGTCCACTGCGATCTCGCGACTATGGCCATGCGCAGCGGTTTCAGCCCCCATGACCGCAGCCGGATAAAATAACAGGCCGCGGAACACGGTACGGCCTTCGACCCGGCTTTCCAGGCGGCGAAGCCAGGCTTCGGCCGCGGCGCCGTAGCGGGCGTCACCAGTGTATTTGCCCGCCAACCACAGCATGCCCACCCAAAAGCCACCGGTCCAGAATCCGTCTGGCGATGTCGTCCAAACGCCAGTTTCCGGATTGCCGATATTTGGAAACCCGTCGAGATTCATTGCGAGCGTCTGATCGATACGTCCAAGCATCCGTTCGATCGCTGCGTCCCAGGACGGTGAGACTGAATTGTGCGCTGATGTGCTCATGGAGAACTCCCTATTTGGTCGCGCCAACGCTATCCGAGCGCGGATCGCTCTTGAGCGCTTCTGACTTTTTCAATGCGTTGATTTCGTCTTCACTGAAGCCGAATGATCGAAGCACTTCTTCGTTGTCCGCCCCCATCCATGCCGGGGCACGGCGATAGGTTGCAGGCGTCCGCGAGAGTTTGACGGCACTGCCTGCGACTTTCAGTTCTCCGTGACCCGGAACGTCGATTGACCAGATCGAACCATTCGCCTCCATTTGCGGATGACTGAGAGTGTCGGGAAGCCGATTGATCGGCGAATACAGAATGTCTACGCGTGCGAGGCGTTTGGTTACCTCCGCCAGGCTCTCCTGCGCAAAGAGCGGCGCAAACCTCTCGTGGATGCGCGCCTTGCTGGCGATCTGCAACTCGACGGTTCGGAATTGCTCGCTCTCGCTCATATCCGAAACACCGAACGCGTCGCACAGCAACCGAAGAGGATTGTCGCGAAATAGCGTCAGCACGACGATCCAGCCGTCCTTCGCGCGAAACACCATCGATTGCCGGAGCCAGCTTGTGTCCGTGCCATGCATTGTCTGACTGGCGATTTCCAGAGTCTGCATTCCGACAGCAACCTCGAGCAACGACGTCGATACCGCCTGCCCCATGCCGGAACGCCCACGCTCGATCACCGCCGCCAGAATCCCTTGGGTCAGGGAAAGCGCTGCCGAATAGTCCATCAAAGGCGTATTATTGAGTTTCGGTTGCTCGTCAGGATCGCGGCCACTCATGGTGAAGCCGCTGAAGGCCTGTGCCAGCATGTCCTGCCCCGGCAGCTTCGACATCGGCCCTTGCTGGCCGAACGCATATCCACCAGCAAATATCAGCTTCGGATTGCGCTTGGCCAACTCATCGTAACCGAGACCGAGCCGCTCCATCACCCCCGGCCGGAAGTTATGGATCAACACATCTGCCTGATCGATCAACTTCAACAACGCAGCCTGTCCGTCGGGCTGTTTGATGTCGATGCACACCGTGTATTTGTTCCGGCAGAGCGCGGCGTAATAGCAGCTCATCACGCCCTGCTCGTTCGCGACAGGATCGAGAGTTCGCAGAATGTCGCCCGATCCAGGTCGCTCGACTTTGATGACTGTCGCGCCGAAGTCCGCCAGCATCTGCCCGGCAAGCGGCACTTGCATCACCATACCAAGCTCAATCACCGTGATACCTGCGAGCGCGCCGGACCGTTCTTGCATGATCGTTTCCCTGAAACTTACCTACTATACGGACAGTATGTACTATGGTCCACTCGACGACGGCAAGGGGTTTGATCTATGAAGCGAAGAAGCGAAGGAGACACGCATGCTAAATGGTGGAGTAAACAGCTGGACGATCCGTCAGGTCGCCCTGGAGCGCCTCTCAACATGCAGCGACAGGCCTTTTCTCTCGCAGTGCGGCAATGAATTCGAAACATACGGGTCGTTCATCGAATCCGCGGCGAAGCTTGCAAACGCGTTCCGGGCTATGGGGATCACGACTGAAGGTGCGGTAGCGATCCTGTGCCCCGAAAGCGTTCCGCATCTTCACGCATGGATGGCTTGCGCATTACTCGGCGCCACCGAGGTGCCAATCAACCCGACGCTTCGCGGAGAGCCGTTGCAGCACATCCTCCGAACAGCGCAGCCGACCGCTGCCATCGTCAGTGCCGAGTTGCTTCCTCATCTGCTTGAAGCCGCGTCAGCGATCACCAGCTTGCGCGGACTGGTCGTCGTTGGATCACCTCTTGCGACCGCCGCTCCGGGGCACCGGAACGCCGTCAGCTACGACAAAGTCATGGAGACAGGGACATCCGAAATTCCGGATACGTCCGCGGCGACCGCAAATATTGGATCGATCATGTTCACCAGTGGAACGACCGGTCCCGCGAAAGGCGCCATGATGCCGAACGGCCAGTTATGCATGATGGCGCACCAAGTCATCGACGTCATGAGGATCACCCGCGACGATGTCTTTTATGGAGCGCACCCCCTGAACCACATTGCCGGGAAATACATGGGGGTCCTTGCAACGTTCATGGCTGGCGGAAGGATCGTGCTCGATGACGGCTTCAAAGCCGGGTCGTGGCTCGCCGCCATTCGCCGTTATAATGCGACAATCAGCATCGCACATGGTCCAATGATCGAAATGATCTTTGGCGAGCCATCGACGCCGCTGGACGCCAAGCACAATCTGAGGCGATTGATGTGTTGCCCGATGCCGCCCCATCTGGCTGACGCGTTCGAAGCCCGCTTCGATCTGAAAACCGTTGACATGTGGGGCATGACCGAAATTGGTTGCCCGACATGGACATCGCTTGACGCACCGAGGGTGCCACGGTCTTGCGGACGGGTGCTGACCGACTACTACGATTTGCAGATCGTTGACCCCGACACCGACGCAGCATGTCCGGCGAACCAGGCAGGCGAGATCGTCGTGCGTCCTCGCCATCCTTCGACGATCATGCAGGGCTATCTGGGAATGCCGGAGGAGACCGTTCGCGCCTGGCGAAATCTATGGTTCCACACGGGCGATCTAGGGTACCTCGATGAGAGCGGGAACATGTTTTTCGTCGATCGGCTAAAGGAGCGTATCCGGAGACGATCCGAGAATATCTCGGCATACGACATCGAGACTGCTGCACTCGGATTCGCGCACATCCGCGAGGTCGCCGCCGTTGGCGTGCCGTCCGAATTCACGAACGATGACGACATCAAGTTGTGCGTGTCTTGCGAGAAGCCCTTCTCACCCGTCGATCTGATTGCATTCCTGACCACGAAGCTTCCTCATTTCATGATCCCTCGCTACATCGAGATCATGGAGGCCCTTCCACGAACGCCTACCAATAAGGTCAGGAAGCGAGCACTGAGCGAAAGCGGCGTTGGCCCCGATACCTGGGACCGCAATCGTGCGAATGTCCGGCTACGGGATTTTTACAAGGACTGAAAGGGATTGACCCTGCCGTACAGACGCCCGTTAGCGGCAGAACGGATGCAGGCCGTACTCTCGACACGTACATGGCGGAAGGATTCGCGACGTGGCGAGATAGCAGCGGCGTTTGCGGCCGCTGCTATGAGGTGGCGTCGATGCAAGCATCGTCGGCAAGGGCGACGACGAGCCTTTAACCGACGTATGGCTTCAGGCTGTTTGTGAACAACTGGCGCAGGTCGTCTTCGGTAAGCGGACGCCCGTTGGTCGCGGTGGAATGGTCCTCGATAGCCCATTTGACCAATGGTTCGCAGTCATCCTGCGTAAGCCCCATTTCAGTGAGCGATGCAGGCAGGCCGAGATCGGCGTTGAGGTCCACGATGGCTTGCGACAGATCCGCTCCGGCAGAGATCCCCATTGCTGCACGCAACGCTTCGTACTTCCGCTCGCAGCAGGATGCATTGAAACGAAGAAGATGCGGGAGAATGACGGCGTTCAGGCATCCGTGGTGCAGCTTCTTCGTCTTATGTCCGCCGAGCGCATGGGACATCGAGTGAACGCCGCCGAGTCCCTTCTGAAAGGTCATTCCCCCTTCCAACGCCGCCATCATCATCTCGCTCCGGGCTTCGATGTTTTTACCGTCTTTGACGGCGATCTTTAGGAAGCCCATCGCCCGTCGCAAACCGTCCAACGCGATCGCTTCGGCGGGTGGATTGTCCTTTGGGCTGAGATAGGTCTCGATGCAATGCGTGACGGCATCCATACCGGTCGCCGCCGTGAGGAACGGAGGAAGGCCCAACGTCAGTTCCGGATCACAAACAGCAACGTTCGGAATGAGATGCGGAGAGATGAAGCCCAGCTTGCGTCCATCCGAAAGCGTGATGAGCGCCGCGCGACCGACCTCGCTTCCGGTGCCGGCGGTTGTGGGCACGGCGATTACGGGCGGCTGATCGGCGGTGATCTTGGCAATTCCTCCGAGGATCGCCGCGTATTGAGCGAGCGGTTCCGGATGCGAGACCAGCAGAGCCGCCGCCTTTGCAAGATCGAGCGACGAGCCGCCGCCGAACGCGATGATCGAGTCGCAATTTCCTGCTTTGAACTGGTCTCTTGCGGCCAGGACCGCGGCTTCCGTAGGGTTTTCGGGCGTGCCGTCGAACACCGCCGTCGCTTCATCCAGCCGAGCGGCCTTCATGAACATATCGAGCAACCCGACAGCGACGATCCCCTTGTCCGTCACGATCAATGGCCGCGAGACGCCCAACAGCTTTAGCTCTTCCGGAATGAGTCCACTCGCCCCGATCTCGAACTGGATGCGCGTCAGGTAGTTAATCAGGCCCATCTTCTTCTCCTTTGAAGGCATTTCGTGCAGACGCCGAGGCGTACAGACGCAGCTCGCGCGCCAGCGCACGAAACAATGAAATTCGCAACTAACATACTGTCCGTATAGTATGCAATCGGATTATATAAATTCTCGACGCTTCCGCGCCGTCATCAACGCCGCGGATGCAAATCCACTGGCCCGATCAGTTGGAGGGCTCGATACCGTGCAGGAAGGTCGTCCATACTGTCCGGACTAACTTTCGCCCGTCGATATTCGCACCTCGACGATGCCATTCCAGCATCATTCCGTCGTTCGTTGCGACAATCATCGATGCGAGCTCCTTCGTGGACGTAGAAGCAATTTCGCCCCGCTTCTTGCCCGCTTCCAGGATGGCTTCGAGCGCGGAGTAAATCTCGTCATATATCTCGACGATCCGCTTGCTGATCGCGTCGTCACGATCGCGGAATTCGATTGACGTCTTGATGAGGCAAAGCAACTTTTGGGGCTGCTCAATTCCATTCAGCGAACTGAACCGAAAGAAGCCCGCAATCTTGTCCGTCGCCGAGCCCTCGATTTTATGGACGTGATCCAGAAGTGGCGAGACAACGGCCTCGCGCGCGTCTTCCAGCAAACCGAGCAAAAGCCGCTGCTTGCTGTTGAAATAAAAATAGATCGACCCCTTTGTGAGACCCGCGGCCCTCGCGATCTCGTCAAGCGATGTCGCGTGATAACCTTTTGCGACGAACAGTGCGAAGGAAGCCTCCGAAAGACGACGGATGCTGTCTTCGCGCAGCTCCAGATTCGTCGCGGGTTTGGGCGACTTCGGTGCTCGCTTTTTGGTCGTCGTCCCGCGAACCACCGGAGTGGCCGCCGTTTTCGATCGCTTGCTGGCTGTTGCTTTGAGTGGAGCTGGCACTTTGGTCCTGTGAGTGTCTCGGTTAACGATGCGAAGCGTCACCATCAAAAAATCATACGATACAGTAGTCCGTGCGGATTGAAGCCCGCAAGTGTTGCGGCCGCTCAGGCAGCCACTCTTGCGAGCGACAGCGCCGCGGACGGGCGACATCGCCCGTTCGCTCCATCGCGGACCGACGGGAAGCAGCAACAAATCCGCCGGGAATGGACCGCAAACTTGCGGGATATCCGGCGCTTAACGACCTTCAGGGCTGCCATCCACTTTATCATCCTTGGTTCGCGTTGACAACATACCATCCGGATAGTAAGTGGCGAGTTAGCGATTGCAGGTTCGAGTGAAGGTTGCCGCGGATGCTCGCGCATGATGCGACGGCGCCCACCGTATTCGGCAAACGAAGGAATCGCCATTTCATTGGGAGTATGACAGTGACCATCACAGGCGAACTTTTTATTGGCGGCACGCGCGTTCAAGGTACTGGAGGCACCCTGCAGGCTCGGAACGCTTCCACCGGCGATATTCTGCCTGGTGAGTTCAGCGCAGCTTCAATCTCGGAACTGGAGCTTGCGGTCAAACATGCCGATGAAGCCTTCTACGCATTTCGCGAGATCGATCTGCAGCGCCGAGCACACCTTCTCGACGCGATCGCAGAGAACATCCTCGAACTTGGCGACGAACTCGTTACTCGCTGCATGGCCGAGACAGGTCTTCCGCAGGGGCGAATCGAAGGCGAGCGCGGGCGTACGGTCGCGCAATTGCGGATGTTCGCCGATGTGGTGCGCCAAAAATCATTCCTGAACGTTCGAGTCGAGACCGCCCAGCCGGATCGCAAGCCTTCGCCGCGCCCC
This sequence comes from Tardiphaga sp. GW822-FHT04G09, assembly GCF_058800725.1. Classification (NCBI taxonomy): domain Bacteria; kingdom Pseudomonadati; phylum Pseudomonadota; class Alphaproteobacteria; order Hyphomicrobiales; family Nitrobacteraceae; genus Tardiphaga; species Tardiphaga sp. GW822-FHT04G09. The sequence continues at coordinate 19,112 of NZ_JBXAMO010000013.1, forward strand.
GACTTGCGATTGCGCAACGTGCCGCTCGGCCCGGTAGCAGTTTTCGGAGCCAGCAATTTCCCGCTGGCGTTCTCGGTCGCCGGCGGCGACACCGCTTCGGCTCTCGCGGCCGGTTGCCCGGTCATCGTCAAGGCTCATTCGGCGCATCTCGGAACGTCCGAACTGGTCGGACAAGCGGTTCAGAAGGCGATTACCGAATTGGGCCTACCCCTTGGCCTGTTCGCCCTCCTGTCCGGCTCTGGTCAGGTGGTAGGCGAAGCGCTGGTTGCGCACGAGAAAGTCAGGGCTGTCGGCTTTACAGGCTCCCGGCGCGGCGGGACTGCGTTGATGAAAATCGCCGCCGCCAAGCGCCAACCGAGCCCGGTCTTCGCGGAAATGAGTTCCATCAACCCCGTGCTGCTTTTCCCGCGTGCGCTTGAGACCAACGGCGAAGCCATCGGCGGCGCGTTTGCCAATGCGCTCACATTGGGCTGCGGACAGTTCTGTACGAACCCCGGTCTTGTCATTGCGATCGAGGGCGCCGCGCTGGAACGCTTTATCGCGAGTGCTGCTGCGTCCATCGCACAATTCCCGCCAACACCGATGCTCACCTCATCTATCCTCGAAAACTACCGCGAGGGAGGCGAAGCCCTAGCGTCGCAAAAGGGCGTTACGCGCGTGAACGCAAGCTGTTCCGTGGAAGCGGGACGAGCTTCCGCTCATCTCTTCCGGACCACGGCGAAGTCGTTCCTCGCCAACCCGGCGCTGCATGCCGAAGTGTTCGGCCCAACGTCTTTGATCGTCGCAGCAATGGATTGGAGCGAGGTCGAAACGGTGATCGCATCGCTCGAAGGCCAACTCACCGTGGCTTTGCATATCGAAGGCGAAGATCAAGAGCTCGCCGCAAAGATGCTGCCGCAGCTCGAGTGTCTAGCGGGCCGAATCCTGGTGAACGGTTTCGGGACCGGCGTGGAGGTCGGAGCGGCTATGGTCCATGGCGGTCCTTATCCGGCGACATCGGACGGCCGCAGCACGTCGGTGGGCAGCCTTGCAATCGAGCGATTCCTGCGTCCGGTCTGTTATCAGGATCTCCCTGCAGCCCTCTTGCCCCCGGAATTGCGATGACGTGCTCCCCCCTCGCGCGCACGTGCGCGTCGGACGTTGATATCTACGCAAATACCGCTGCGTCCACCCATCATCGGAACATTGCTTACTGACTGAACAGTATGTAAATTCCAGTCGAAAAAGAACCTTGTAACTGATTGGCTTTGAGGAAACGAAAATGAGCAATGCGCACGATTACCAGGAATTCCGCTCCAACCTTCGGCGTCTGACTCTCGACAAGATCGAGCCCCACGCAGCGGCCTACGACCGGGAAGTAAGGTTTCCGGAACAATCGCTTGAAGCCTTCAAGCAGCTCGGGCTGGTCGGCTTGGCATTTAGCGAGACAGCGGGCGGTCAGGACGGCGATGTCCTAGCGCAATGCATTGCGCTCGAGGAAATTGCGCGGGTCTGCGCATCATCGTCGTTGACGCTGATGGTGATCTGGGCCGGTCTCGTGCCGGTCGCCAAGCATGGCAATAAGGAATTGATCGAGACGGTAATCAAGCCTGCGATGGCCGGTGGAACCGTCGCGTCGATCTGTTTGACCGAACCGCATTGCGGATCCGATCTGTTCGCATTGAAGACGACCGCGAAGCGCGAGGGCAACGACTGGGTCATCAACGGCCAGAAGCGCTACATCAGCAATGCTGGACGCTCCGACTGGTACACCGTACTCGCCCGCACAGGAGAGAAGACGTTCGGCCTGTTCTCCGTTCATAAAGACGATGCTGGCTTCTCCGTCGGCAAGAAGGAAAGCAAGCTCGGGATTAAGGGCAGCCCGACGGCCGATCTGCATTTCGAAAATTGTCGTATTCCTGCATTCCGGGCCATTGGCGACGAAACCAAAGGTTATGACTACATCAGCGAGTCCCTGACCTGGACCCGAGCCCTGATCGGAGCTCAGGCTCTCGGCATCGCCCAGGGCGCGCTCGACCAGGCCGTCAACTACACATCCGAGCGTCAGCAATTCGGCCAGATGCTGTCCCAGTTCCAGATGCTGCGCGGAATGATTGCAGATATGGCAACGGCGGTCGAGGCCGGAAGGACCCTGCTCTACAGCGCCGCCGAAGCCATCGATGAAGGCTATCCAAATGCGCGCAAGCTCGCATCAATGGCCAAACTGTTCTGCAGCGACACGGCGATGAAGTCCACGATCGATGCCCTGCAGATGCATGGCGGCGCAGGCTACATGAATGACTTCCCCATCGAGCGTATGCTTCGCGATGCAAAGATTACGCAGATTTACGAAGGAGCCAACGAGATTCAGAAACTGATCATCGCGAAGGACGTGTATGATCGCAAAGGCCAGAGGTCCTGAGGCTTTCCCAGATCGAATTTAGTCAAGTATCCGCCGGGATCGCGAAGGTCGCGAAATCTGATCGATCTCCGCGCAGAGAATTTTCCTCCGTGCGCAGATTGAACGAAACTGGTTGACCGGATATCCGCGCGGCTAAGATTACGGGTCTCGCTGCGCACGAAAACCACACGACTTTCGTTAGAGATGCATCATGACAACAGAATTGAAAAAGAAATCAGCGGGACGTCCACTTGACGGCCTTCGGATCCTCGACCTCACCCGTCTTGCACCGGGCCCATACTGCACGATGTTGCTCGCCGATATGGGGGCTGATGTTATTGTGGTTGGCGGAGGAGCCGGTAGCCTTCCCATTGCTGCCCTGGCACGCGGCAAGCGTTTCATCGAGATCGACCTGAAGTCGGCGGAAGGCAAGCTCGCTTTTGAAGGTCTTGTCCTCCAATCAGACATTCTGATCGAAGGCTATCGCCCGGGCGTGATGGATCGGCTCGGCTTCGGATATGACGCTTTGCAAGAGATCAATCCTCGCCTGATCTATTGCGCTCTCACGGGCTATGGACAATCCGGGCCGATGGCGCAGGAAGCCGGTCATGACCTCAACTACGCGGCGATCGCCGGCGCAATCGGCGCATTCGGACCAAAAGACGACGTTCCCTCATTCCCCTTAAATCTGCTGGCCGACTTCGCAGGCGGGAGTCTGTTTGCAACCATCGGCATCCTCCAGGCGCTAATCATGCGCGATCGCACCAATCGTGGGCAGTATATCGATGCAGCCATGGTCGATGGCTGCATCTCCCTGATGGCGATGCATTATCCTGATTGGGGACAGCCCGTTTTGCAGGGGCCCGGAGACGGACTAGTCGCAGGCAACGCCCCGTTTTATCGATGTTACCGATGTGCGGACGGAAAATTCATCGCCGTTGCCGCCTTGGAGCAACGGTTCTTCGATAACCTCTGGCAAGGTCTGGATCTTGCGGAGCCGCTGCCAAATCATCTCGACCGATCGACCTGGTCATCCACGACCGAAACTTTTACCCGTATCTTCGCAACTCGGTCACGGGACGAATGGAGCGAACTTTTCCAGAATAAGGATGCGTGCGTGACGCCGATACTCGATCCACTTGAGGCTCTCGCCCACGAACAGAATACCATCCGCCATCCTGATCTTCGCCCGGATCGCGTTCCGGTCGTGCCTGTGCTGTCCGGCGTGGATCGACATCCGTCAATTACGGAAACGACGGACAAAACCAAAGATGTTCTCGTAGAATTGGGCCTCTGGTCGGATGATCTTGAGCGATCAGTAGCGGCCCGGCCGAAGAGTCAAGTCACGGGCTTGAAATGGCCTCCGCTCTAATCCGACACGATCGAGTCTGGAACTGGCATGGCCGCAAACACTATCTCAGGACGTCGCCACTCGTCCCGAGACGGGCCGACTTTAGAAGCGCCGACGCGTTTCCTGCCTGCGCGAGCTCCGCTTCGGCCCCGCGTAACGCATTGCCGAATTCAAGCATGCGTGCACCCGACGTCAAGCAATCTTTGCGGATACTGGCAAGGAAACTTGCCGGATGACCCCGTGTGGACTGGTTAGGGCATCTTCAATTTGCATTCAACGCGCCTCCGATTCCAGAACTGGACTGCGGAAGATCGGGTGAAGCAATCACGGCAACGGGTGAGATCGTAATTCTTAGACGGCACTGCCGGTCTCTCGAACCGAAGCACTAGGACAAAGTCATTTATTGGCACCTCAGTCATAGCTGCCGGAAGTCGAGCAGCATATCTCGGATCGGAGCTTAGGAAGCGTCACGTCGATGACGCCGAAGCGTACCCGACATTTTTTCTGTGCATGACCGCGACGTAGCTGAGCTTACTAGTCCTCGGGCCGCTTAGTTTCACCACCTCAGTCATGCAGTGGTGTGCCAATCTCTTCATCGCGGCTCCCCCCCCCGAAGACCAACTACGATCCATATCGAATCCCGCCGAATATGGCGCGTCCCATATCAGGGTTATCATCCGGGCTACTTGACTGAGGGCATCTTCAAACGTTGGAGGCGGAGCCACACTTGGAAGGCCATATAGCGCGTTGTAATTAGGCGAGATTGTCGAGACATTCTTTCTGATAGACCAGTTCTACGTCGCAATCTCCGCCCCGTTTTCGACTGCACTGAGCTGTTGCTTGAGTATGCGTCGGGCACCGATGTCTTCAACTAACGCTACAGTCCAAGCAGTCTGTTCGGCACGTCGAATCGCATCGACAGTAACTCTCGCCCAAACGATGCTTCCGTCTGTTCCCAAATGGCGCTTCTCAAGCGCGTGCCGATCGCTCTTTCCGCAGAGAAGCGCAGTTTGTAACTCTTCATTGCGCTGTCAATCATCAGGGTGTGTGAGGTCCAGATAAGACGTCTGGCCCTCCAACAACTGACTTGAAGGAATACAGTCATGACCAAGGGTATCGAAGGCAAGGTCGTTCTCATTACCGGCGGCAGCACCGGCATCGGCGCGGAAACCGCGCGTCTTCTCGCGGAACGCGGCGCCAAGGTGGCCATCGCCGCGCGGCGCAAGGACAGGCTCGACGAGGTCGTCGCGGACATCGCCGCAATTGGCGGCACGGCACGTAGCTACGCGCTGGACGTGACCGACAAATCGGCGGTCCAGTCCGTCGTCGCCGCAATCATTGCCGACTTCGGCCGCCTCGACGTGCTGATCAACAACGCCGGGCTGATGCCGATCCGTCCGATGGCCGAGGTCAACACCGACGAGTGGGACCAGATGATCGACGTCAATCTGAAGGGTACGCTCTACGGCATCGCGGCTGCCCTTCCCGGTTTTCTCGAGCAGGGCAGCGGTCACATCATCAACTTGAGCTCGGTTGCGGGCATCAAGGTCTTCGCACCGGGCGGCACGGTCTACTCCGGCACCAAGTTCGCCGTCAGCGCGATCAGCGAGGGCTTGCGCCACGAGGTGGGGGAAAAGGTCCGGGTCACGTCAATCGAGCCTGGAGCTGTCGAAAGCGATTTGAAGTTCACGACCTCTGGCGCGGCTGCCGAGACGGTGCTGGACTTCTACAAGCAGGCCATCCCGGCGGCATCGGTGGCGCGTGCTATCGCGTTCGCTGTCGAACAACCTGATGACGTCGACGTCAACGCGATCGTCATCCGGCCGACCGCACAGCAGTTCTGATTTCGACGAGGAGGCGGGGCCGCGTCTGCTCCGCCTCATGGGGAACGTACCGGCCCCCTTGTCCGTTACTTTGCCGAATAATATATGTCCGTTTCACTTGAGGAGTCGTTTATGCCCAAACTTGCCCTGTATGTACCACTGAAGGCCAAGCCCGGAAAAGAGCGCGATGTCGCCAATTTCCTGACCTCGGCATTGCCGCTCGTTCAAGCTGAGGCGGGCACTCTGACCTGGTATGCGATCGAGGAAGGTCCCGGTGCGTACGCGATCTTCGATACGTTCGACACAGAGGAGGATCGGCAGGCCCATCTAGACGGCAAGGTTGCCGCCGCACTGATGGACAAGGCAGAAGAACTGTTTTCTGAACCGCCGCAGATTCACAAGTTCACCCTGCTCGCCGCGAAATAGCGGAGCGGTCGGCACCATAAGCTGCCGTTTGACTGCAGGGTAAGGCTCGTGTTTCCATCCGGAATGGATGGCCCGGCCGAATCGGGAAATGAATAAATGAATACGACAGGCCATCCGCGGTAGTGGATGGCCTTGTCTTTTGCGCTTATCACACCTCTAAATTCACTGATAAGGCGCCGTTGATGTGTCGCGACGTAACGGCGCCATTGGTCCGCGGGAGATTCTTGGGCACATCAATTTGGCGCGATATTCGGCCGTTCTGGCCCAGTCATTCAGAAAACCGCCGTGATTCGATCCCAGGATGGCTCTACGGGAAGGAACCTCTCAGGTAGCAGAAGGTTCAGGAAACTGAGATCACTTGGAAGGGTGCGATGTCGTCCGCCGTTGCGATGGACCGGACCATCACCAAGCTCTCGTTTTAATGACGCGTTGAGAAGAGCTTTGAAAGGAAAAGATCCGTGAAAGCTGTCGTGTACAACGGGCCCAAAGATGTTTCCGTCAATACCATCGATGATCCCAAAATCGAAAAGCAGACTGATGTTATCATCCGGCTGACCACGTCCAATATCTGCGGGTCGGACCTTCATATGTATGAGGGCCGTACCAGCTTCGAGAAGGGCAGGGTCTTCGGTCACGAAAACCTTGGCGAGGTCATCGAAGTCGGCGCTGCCGTAGATCGTATCAAGAAGGGCGATCGCGTGTGCATGCCGTTCAACGTCGGTTGCGGTTTCTGCGAAAATTGCGAACGCGGTTTGACGGGTTTTTGCCTCACGACCAACCCAGGAACCGCTGGCGCAGCGTATGGCTTTGCCGAGATGGGTCCGTGGCAAGGCGGTCAGGCCGAGTTGATGCGCGTTCCTTATGCGGACTTCAATTGTCTGAAGCTGCCTGAGGACGCTGAGGAAAAGGAGGATGACTATGTCATGCTCTCCGACATCTTCCCGACGGGTTGGCATGGCGTCGAACTGTCAGGTTTCCTGCCTGGCGAAAGCATCGCGATCTACGGCGCCGGTCCGGTCGGTTTAATGGCCGCGCACTCAGCCGAAATCCGCGGTGCCTCTCAGATCTTCGTGGTCGATTCTCACGATGACCGCCTGAAACTGGCCGAGGCGATGGGCGCTATTCCGATCGACATGCGCAAGGGCGATCCCGCCCAGCAGATCCTTGACGCGACCGGCGGCCTCGGGACCGACCGGGGGGTCGAGGCGGTCGGGTATCAGTGTTGCGATCGCCACGGCAAGGAGCGCAGCAATTACACGATGAACTGCCTCGTCAAAAGCACGAAGGCCACCGGCGGAATCGGCGTCGTCGGCGTGTTCATTCCGGAAGACCCGAACGCGCCCGACGATCTCCAGAAGGAAGGCAAGATGGCTTTCGACTTCGGCAACTTCTGGTTCAAGGGCCAGAAGATCGGCACCGGCCAGTGCAATGTAAAGCACTATAACCGGCGACTGATGAAGCTTATCGAGCAAGGCCGGGCCAATCCTGCCCAAATCATCTCGCACCGACTGCCGCTTGATCAGGCACCAGACGCCTACAAGCATTTCGACGAGCGCGATGCTGGTTGGACGAAGGTCGTGCTCAAGCCGGGCACCTGACTTTAGCCTTCGACGGAATAGGAAATAAATTATGACTTTGGAAGGCAAATCAGTTGCCATTCTGATCGCACCTCGCGGGACGGAAGAACCAGAATTCTCGAAGCCCAAGCAAGCTGTCGAGGACGCTGGTGGCAAAGTGACCGTGGTCAGTTTTGAACCGGGCAAGGCTCGCACAGTCAATAGCGATCTTGACGAGGGCGGCAGCTACACTATCGACAAGACGTTTTCCGAGGTCAAAGCCGACGATTTCGACGGACTTGTTGTGCCCGGGGGGACTGTCGGTGCCGACAAGCTGCGCGGCAGCGTCGAGGCAATTGCTTTCATCCGGGCTTTCTTCGATCAGAAAAAACCTGTTGCGGCTATATGCCATGCACCCTGGACATTGATCGAGGCGGGCGTGCTTGAGGGTCGCACCTTGACGTCCTACCCGACGCTGAAGGTCGATATCGAGAACGCCGGCGGTGCATGGACCAATGAGGAAGTCGTGGTCGACAACGGCCTTGTTACCAGCCGCGATCCCAATGATTTGCCCGCCTTCTGTGCCAAACTCGTTGAGGAAATCGCAGAAGGTGTGGGCGCAGCGCTCGCAGCAGGGAATTAAGACGGGGCGTTTCGACGAATGTGAGGGCCCTCTCCCTGGAGAAGGTCCGCACAAAGCAAGCGTGGCGGATGGCCAGCGATTGGCCGTACGCCACGCCGCGTATCACACGAACACGGCGCACCTGACGGGCACTCAAACCCTAAGCCGCGTCAACCGCGGTGACACACCGCCGGCTCCCGCTTCCAGATTCGACCCATTCCAACGTGTGGTTGAGATGCACCTGATGGAACGTGCGTTCGGCCAGATTTACGACCTACAGCGCCGCCTTGAGATAGCGGGCGGTGAGACTGCCTTCCGCTTCCGCAACGACGCCAGGGACGCCGCTGGCAACGATACGGCCCCCGTCTTCCCCGGCCCCCGGTCCCAGGTCGATAATCCAGTCCGCCTGTGTGATGGCGCGCATGTCATGTTCGACGACTACGACGGTATTGCCGGCGTCTACGAGTCCCTGCAGGTGTTGCATCAGCCGGTCGCCATCGGAGGGGTGAAGCCCCGAAGTTGGCTCGTCGAGGATGTAGATCGTGTTGCCGCGTTGAGCGCGTTGCAGTTCAGTCGCCAGCTTGATGCGCTGCGCCTCCCCGCCAGACAGCTCGGTCGCCGGCTGACCGAGCCTCAGATAGCCAAGACCGATCTCCCGCAACACGGCGAGGGAGCGCATCACAGATGCCTCGCCAGCGAAGAAATCGCACGCATCGTCGACCGTCAGTTCGAGCACCTGGGCGATATTGCGCCCTTTCCATTCGACTTCGAGCGTTTGCGGGTTGTAGCGAGAGCCATGACAGGTCGAGCACGGGGCAAAAACGCTCGGCAGGAACAGCAGCTCCACCATGACGTATCCCTCGCCCTCGCACACAGGGCAGCGGCCTTGCGCGACGTTGAACGAGAACCTTCCCGGGCTGTAGTGTCGCCGGCGGGCGAGCGGCGTATCAGCGAAGATCCGTCGCACATGGTCGAACATGCCGCTGTAGGTAGATAGGTTCGAGCGCGGCGTGCGGCCGATCGGTTTCTGATCGACCCGCACCAGCCTGCGAACATGCTCCATGCCTGCGACAATGCGTCCTTCAGTGTCGTTCTGCGCAACATCGAGCAGCGGATCGATATCCTCCTCCTCGGCCACGGGGGCGCCGCCGAGGTGTTCCGTGACGAGCTCGGGCAGCGCCTGACTGACAAGACTGGATTTGCCCGATCCCGAAACGCCGGTGACAGCGGTGAAGCAGCCGATGGGAAACTCGACGTCGAGACCATGGAGATTGTTCCGCCTGATCCCTTCCAGGCGTAGCCACGCCTTGGGATCGCGCGGTGTGCGCTCACTGCGGAGCGGCTCTGCGAACAGGTAGCGGCGGGTGATCGAAGTCTCGACGTCGGCAAGCCCCTCTATCGGCCCGCTGTAGAGGACTTCACCGCTCTTTTCCCCGGCTCCTGGGCCGACATCGACGAGCCATTCCGCGCGGCGGATCACGTCGAGATCATGTTCGACGACGAACAGGGAGTTGCCCGCCGCCTTGAGACGCTCGAGGATGGTGAGCAAGGCTTCGCCATCTGCCGGGTGCAACCCTGCCGAAGGCTCGTCAAGCACATAGACCACGCCGAAAAGCTGTGACGACAATTGCGCGGCAAGCCGCAAGCGCTGCAGCTCTCCGGAGGAGAGCGTCGGCGTGCTGCGGTCGAGCGAAATGTAGCCAAGGCCAAGATCGATCAGCGGCTCTAGCCGCTCGATCAATTCGCAGGCAAGGCGTTGGGCGGCGATCCGCTTCTCGTCGGAGAGATTGGGCGTGCGGCGTACGTCGGGCGCGCTCTTGTGCGCAGAGCCGCCCGCCGCAACCCGTTGCTCGACCGCTGCATCGCGGGCCGCTTTTTCCAGAACATGGCCCTTTGAGGGGGCAGAGACCGCCCCATACGCGCCATGCGCGACGGGCATCAGCAAGTCCTTCAGCTTGAGCACCGTCAGGTCGCCGAACTCGGCAATGTCGAGGCCGGCGAATTTAACCGACAGGGCTTCGCGCTTCAGGCGCTTGCCGTCGCAGGTCGGGCAATCGCGGCCGATGATATATTGCGAGACGCGCTTCTTCATCAGCGCGCTTTTAGTGTTGGCGAAGGTTTCCAGCACATAGCGGCGCGCGCCGGTGAAGGTGCCCTGGTAGCTCGGCTCCATGCGGTGCTTGAGCGCCGTCCGGGTCTGTTCGGGCGTCAGGCCCGCATAGACCGGCACCGTCGGCGCCTCTTCAGTGAAGAGGATCCAGTCGCGATCCTTTTTCCGCAGGTCGCGCCACGGCGTATCGACGTCATAGCCGAGCGAAACGAGGATATCGCGCAGGTTCTGGCCATGCCAGGCGGCCGGCCAGGCGGCGATCGCTCGATCGCGAATGGTGAGGCTGTCGTCAGGAACCATCGTCTCTTCGGTCGCGTCATATACGCGGCCGATGCCGTGGCAGGTCGCGCAGGCCCCCGCTACCGTGTTGGGGGAGAAATCCTCCGCATAGAGCATGGGTTGATGGCGCGGATATTCGCCGACGCGCGAATAGAGCATCCGCACCAGGCTGGAGAGCGTCGTCACGCTGCCGACCGAGGATCGCGCGTTGGCCGAGCCGCGCTGCTGCTGCAACGCGACCGCAGGCGGCAAACCGTCGATCGCGTCGACCTCCGGCACGCCGGCCTGGTCGATCAGGCGACGGGCATAGGGCGCAACCGATTCCAGATAACGCCGCTGGGCTTCGGCATAAAGGGTGCCGAACGCGAGCGATGACTTGCCCGAGCCCGATATGCCGGTGAACACCACGAAGGCGTCGCGCGGTACATCGACGTCAATATTTTTGAGGTTATTCTGGCGCGCGCCGCGAACCTGCACGCAAGCGGGCGGCCCCGTATGCCCATGATCGGTGGCCGGCGTCGTCGCGTGAATATCCTTGCTCTTCAATTCAGTCTTCCCGCCCTATACGCCCGTGCGGCCCGTGGTTCATCACAGTCGGGTAACAGATGAATGCATTTCCGACTCAATACATCCAACGGCCAGGCTGGCCCGATGTTCGGCACCTTTGAAATACTTTTCCAGCATTAGACAAAGGTTACGACAAAACCATTTTCCCGTTGGGTCGCGACGAGGCCACACACACTCCGCTGGTAAGCGCCTGGGCCAGGCGGCCCTGGTCCGTGCCGCTATCGGCATGTAACGACCGCACTTCGGCGCTTGTTACCGCATCGCGACGCGTTGCCCATTTGCCAGAGCGCGCTTCATCATGGCCAGGGTCGGGCCATGATGACGGCCGAGTTGTCGATCCGAGCGCCTCGCGCCGCTTCGGATCGGCGGGTCAGTAGTGAATGACCGTGCGGATCGACTTGCCTTCGTGCATCAGTGCGAAGGCCTCGTTGATCTCCTCCAAGCCCATCGTGTGGGTTACGAATGGGGCCAGATCGATATCGCCTCTCATCGCGTCCTCGACCATGCCGGGGAGCTGTGTCCGTCCCTTGACGCCACCGAAAGCGGACCCCTTCCATACGCGGCCCGTGACGAGCTGGAATGGGCGGGCGGAGATTTCCTCGCCCGCGCCGGCAACGCCAATCACGATCGACTGACCCCAGCCACGGTGCGCTGATTCGAGCGCGGCGCGCATGACGTGGACGTTGCCGATGCACTCGAAGGTATGATCGATGCCCCAGCCCGTCATCTCGATCAGCACTTGCTGGATGGGCTTGTCATGGTCCTTGGGGTTGATGCACTCGGTCGCACCGAACTGGCGTGCCAGCTCGAACTTGGACGGATTGGTGTCGATGGCGATGATGCGACCCGCCTTCGCCTGGCGCGCACCCTGAATCGCCGCGAGGCCGATGCCGCCGAGGCCGAACACGGCGACCGAGTCTCCGGGCTGGACCTTGGCGGTATTGTGGACTGCGCCGATGCCGGTCGTGACGCCGCAGCCGAGCAGGCAGACATGTTCGGGGTTTGCCTCGGGATTGATCTTGGCGAGCGAGACTTCGGCGACGACAGTATATTCACTGAAGGTTGAACAGCCCATGTAATGATAGAGGGGCTGACCATTGTACGAAAAGCGGGTGGTCCCATCGGGCATCAAGCCCTTGCCCTGCGTTTCGCGGACAGCGACGCACAGGTTGGTCTTGCCCGACAGGCAGAAGTCGCACTTGCCGCACTCGGCGGTGTAGAGCGGAATCACGTGATCGCCCGGCCCGACGCTGGTGACGCCTTCACCGACCTCGACAACGATGCCCGCGCCCTCGTGGCCCAGAACCACCGGGAAAACACCCTCCGGATCACTCCCCGCCAGCGTGTACGCGTCGGTGTGGCACACACCGGTGTGCGTCACCCGTATGAGGACTTCGCCTTTCCGGGGTGGGGCGACATCGATCTCGACGATTTCGAGTGGCTTGCCCGCCTCGAAGGCTACAGCGGCGCGAGATTTCATGTTGGGATACCCTCGTTGAGTTAAACCGATTGCTGGTGCGAGGCCGTTGCGTCAGCGCAAATTCGTCGACATTCTCATACTGGCAGGGAGTATCTTTAAATACTCCCTAGCAGTATACAAGAGGTGTCCTAACGAGGATCTCAAACCAGAGAAGGCAGCAGGGGCTGGCTTCTAAGTGCGGGAGAACACGGGCAAGAAAATGAGCCTGAAATTGTCATTTAAGATAAGTGCGCAGAATCTTCATTACGCCCTCCACGCCGTCATCGTGATCGCCACCTGCGCCTCCGACGGCCCGATCTGCGCCCGCACCGAATGTTTCCCTGAGATGACTCTGCATCACTTCTGCCATCAGTCCATTTGTCGCACCACGCATGGCGACAATTTGCTGCAGCAGGGGAGCGCAATCGGCCCCCGCTTCGATCGCGCGTTCCAGAGCGTCCGCCTGACCCTTGATACGCCGCAAGCGTGTGATGGCTCGCTTCTTGTCCTCTGATGAATGTGGCATCGCGTTTTCCCGAGAAATCGCTCCAGCATACTATACAGGGGGGGAGTTTCAATCCTGCACAGAGCCGGGCGTTTTCTAATCGGGCGAGGTTCCGGTCATGCTCTCAAGTCTGCGCCACGAGCAGCCTTGGCATGGGCGCCGAGGGTCCGATCCTCTGTCGGGGAAGGGGGAGCGATCGCTCACTCCCCCCGGTATGCCGGTCAGACCGTAACGACGACCTTGCCGATCTGGTCGTTCGATTCGAGGAAGCGGTGAGCGTCCTGGATGGCGTCGAGCGGGAAAGTGCGCGCGATCCGCGGCTTCAGCGCGCCCGATTCCAGACCCGCCACGATGAACGCCTTGGCGCGATCGAGGGCGGCATCGTCCGAGACGATCTCGCTGTAGAGATACCCCTTGAGCGTGAGGCTCTTGCCCAGCACGGAGAACAACGGGAACGGCGTCGGTTCGCCGCTGAGCGCGCCATATTCGAGCAGGATGCCGCCGCGTGCCATGCTCTCGGTCAGCGGCTCGAACGACGGGCCTCCGACCGGATCGAGCACCACGCGCGCACCCTGACCATCGGTTATCTCCATCACTCTCGCTACCAGATCCTCTTCCCCGGTCGCGACGACATGATGTGCACCGGCATCGATCAGGGCCTGGCGCTTGGCGCCGGTACGCGTCGTCGCGATTACCGTCGCGCCGACCATCCGCGCAATCTGGAAGGCAGCAAGGCCGACGCTGCTGGAGGCAGCAGTGACGATGACGAAATCGCCCTCGCCGAGTTTCGCCTGCTCCACCAGCGCACCCCAGGCGGTGACATACTGCATCCACACGGCCGCCGCTTCCTCGAACGACAGCCCCGCCGGATGCTTGACGACGAGGCGGGCGGGCACGTTGGCGACCTCGCCATAAGTGCCCCAGCGCGCGATATCGAGCGGGGGGATAACGCTGACGGCTTCGCCTTCCGCAAACCCGGTCACGTCCGCGCCGACCGTAACGACAGTGCCGGCAGCCTCATAGCCAAGGCGGCTCGGGAACTCGGCTTCCTGAAGGTAGGCATGGTTGCGGAACATCACCTCGGCGCGGTTTATGCCTATCGCCTTCACCGCGATCTGCACTTCGTCGGCCGCGGGCGCGGGGACTGCCACATCTTCAATCCTGAGGACGCTGGCGTCGCCATATTCGTGGATACGGACGATGCGGCTCATTGGAGACTCCTTGATTATTGAATGATCGTTCTGTAAGGGAGCGGACCACCAGTTTCAAGATATTATTTATCGATTGTTCCATATCGTGCACCAGAGATGACAGAGACGAAAGCCCGTCGCCGCGCAGGTCGCCCTCGTGTGTTCGACACTGACGCTGCGCTCGACAAGGCGGTGCGGCTGTTCTGGCAGCGCGGCTACGAGGCGACATCGATGGCCGATCTGGTGACGGAGACTGGCGTCGCCGCCGCCAGTCTCTATGCAGCGTTTGACAACAAGGCGGGGCTGTTTGCGGCGGTGATCGAGCGCTACGCCGCGACGTTCAGCGTCCACCTCTATGCACCCATCAACGATCCGGCGTTGTCCACCTACGAGGCCGTCAAAGGCCTGCTGGAACGAGCGGCGTCATCATTCTCGGAACCTGGAACGCCGGCCGGCTGCTTCATGTATTCGGCAGCGGCAGCCGTTTCGCCGGCGTCCGCCGCCATCGAATGCCTGCTGCGCGACAAGCGTATCGCGGCGGAGGCCTTCCTGATCGAGCGTCTGCAACGCGGCGCCGCGCAGGGCGAGCTTGCGGCCAACACCGATCCCGCCGTGCTAGGCAAATTCATCAATACGGTCATGGAAGGCATGTCCGTTCAGGCGCGCGACGGCGCTACGATCAACGAACTGCTCTCCATCGCCAAAATGGCACTCGATCGATGGCCAGCCGCGATATGATCGTTACATGGTGGTCATCTGCCAATCCGCCTCCCGCGACCGAACAGTCGAACTCATCTCATAGGACGAAAGCACATGAAACAGGTGACATTGCCCGGCGGGGAAGTGGTTCCTTCAATGGGTCAAGGCACCTGGAAGATGGGCGAACGTGCCGAGCGCCGATCCGATGAGATCGCCGCGCTACGCGCCGGTGTCGAACTGGGCATGACGCTCATCGATACCGCCGAAATGTATGGCGATGGTGCGGCGGAAACGCTGATATGCAAGGCGCTGGGCAGCGTTCGCGACCAGTTGTACCTCGTCAGCAAGGCATATCCGCAGAACGCAGCGCGCTCCCGCCTTGCCGGTGCGTGCGAGGCGAGCCTGAAGCGGCTCGGCACCGACCGGCTGGACCTCTACCTTCTCCATTGGCGGGGATCGGTGCCGCTCGCTGAGACAGTGGAGGCATTGGAGGCGCTCAAATCGGCAGGAAAGATCCGACACTGGGGTGTCAGCAATCTCGATACCGACGATATGGAAGAGCTTGTCGCTGCGGGCGGGGATGGCTGCGTGACCGATCAGATCCTCTACAATCTGGTCCGGCGAGGCCCCGAATTGGACCTGCTGCCGTGGCTCGCCGAGCATAACATACCGGTTATGGCGTATAGTCCAGTCGAGCAGGGACGACTTTCTACCCACCCCGCTCTCGACAAAATTGCAGCCGAGGTTGGCGCAACCCCTGTGCAGGTCGCACTTTCGTGGACGTTGCGGCAAGATGGTCTCATCGCCATCCCGAAAGCGAGCTCAGTCGCTCATGTGCGGGAGAACCGCGCGGCCGCCGATATCGTTCTTTCCGACGCTCAGCTTGCGACACTCGACGCGGCATTTCCCCGGCCAGCGGGCCGTCGCCCACTCGAAATGCTGTAGCGTCAAATGGCGATATCCTCTCTTAAAGCAACCGAACGCAAATCGGATCGCCTCGAGGCGTTCATGGACGCGGTGCTGGCAATTGCCATCACCCTCCCGGTGACCGAACTACACGCACCAGAGCCGACTGACGGCGACCTAGCAGCGGCATACCTGAAGCTGGCACCGGAATATGCGGCCTACGCCCTTAGCGTGATCCTGATCGGCCTTTACTGGGCTTCCAGCCACTTAACCGGCAAGCTTCTGCAAAAAACCGATCATGGCTACAATCTGCTGAGCATCGGCTTTCTTGCCGCTGTCAGCATCACGCCATTTCCTGCGCGGCCGCTCATCGAGCATCTCGGCGGTGACGCGGAAAGCAAGACCGCCGTTTTGGCCTATCTGGGCGTGGCAGCGGCGCCGGCGACGTGGTGGTTCGTGCGTTGGGTCTATGCAACCGCGAGGGGGCTTCCAGACCCGCGCCTGACGGACGCCTACCTCAGGCGGACAACTCTCAAATTCGCCGTCACTGCCGGAGCCTATTGGGCAGCGTTCGTCTTGGCATTCTGGAATTGGCGTGCTGGACTGATCGTCGCGGGGATCGTTACGTTGAGCTATATCGTTCCGCCAGCAAAGCCCAGCTACAAGCCAGGCCAAGAACCGGAGAATGGCTGAGACCGGCTATAGACCCGGCACGGCGGATGCTCACATCGGCTAATCAATCCAGGATCTTATCGATCGTGATCGGCAGGGACCGCACCCGCTTACCGGTCGCGTGATAGATCGCGTTAGCAATCGCGGCAGCGGTGCCGACGATGCCTATTTCGCCAAGGCCTTTGACCCCGAGCGGGGTCACTTCGGAATCGGGTTCATCGACGAAGATCACCTGGGTATCGTGAATGTCGGCGTGCACGGGCACATGGTATTCGCCGAAGTTGTGGTTCATCCAGCGACCTAGCCGGTGGTCGGAAAAGGTTTCCTCGTGGAGCGCCATACCCATGCCCATCACCACGCCGCCAATGATTTGGCTGCGCGCGGTTTTCGGGTTGATGATGCGGCCAGCGGCCACCGCATCGATGCGAGTGACGCGTATCACGCCCAATTCCTCGTCGACCTTTACTTCTGCGAAGATGGCGCTGTGGGTGTTCTTGGACTTGTGCAGACCCTTCCACATGTCGCCGAACCCGGGCGCAGCGGTTGCTTCCTCTTCGATGGCCGTCAAGTCAGCGGCACGCATCGCATCGCCGAACGGCACCCGGACCGCCGGCGTGTCCTTCAGCACCATGCAGCCGTCCTCGAACAGCACGTCGTCTATCTTCGCTCCGCTCAGCGGTTCACCGGCAATCTTGCCGGCCGCCTTCAAAAGCTTCTTGCCGAGCGCCTGGCAAGCGAGCTGTACCGCCGCACCGGTCGATGCCGCCCCCCACGATCCACCTTCGACCGGGGCGGTCGGCAGGTCTGAGTCGCCCAGCTTGGCGGTGATCTGCTCGGGCGGCAGGCCGAGCGTCTCTGCGGCGACCAAGGTCATCACCGTGTAGCTGCCGGTGCCGATGTCCGACGTCGCGCACGCTACTTCCAAATGTCCGTTGGCCGTGAGCTTCGCGCTCGCAGACGTCTTGGAGAATTGCGCGTCCCACATGCCGGTCGCGCAGCCCCAGCCGACCAGCTCCTTGCCATCGCGCATCGAACGCGGCTCGGCCGAGCGCTCGCTCCATCCGAACGCCTCGGCCCCTTCGCGAAACGCCTCTCGCAACGCCTTGCTGGTGTAGGGCGTGCCATTCATCGCATCGATGGGCGAGTAGTTGACGAGCCGGAACTCGAGCGGATCGACCTTGGCCTCATAGGCCATCTCGTCGATCGCCATCTCGAACAGCGTCATGCCGGTCGCCGCCCCCGGTGCGCGCATGTCCGCCGAGGTCGCGGTATCGACCTGCGCGACGGTATATTCTGCGTCGGCATTCGGGCAGTCGTAGTTCATCAGCCTCCAGGTGACGACGTTCTCCATATTGTCTTCGTAGCGCGAGGTGGAGGTGGTCGCCTCGTTGCGGATCGCGGTGAGCTTACCGGTCGTCTCCGCGCCCAGCGCGATGCTCTGAATCGCTTGGGGGCGATAGGCGTGGCTGAACATCTGATTGCGGGTCATCGTCACCCGGACCGAGCGTTCCAGCATCTTGGCGGCGAGTACCGCCAGAAACACCTGATGCTGGGGCCGCAGGCCCGACCCGAATCCGCCGCCGACATACGGGTTGAGGACGCGCACCTTCTTCTTGGAGAAGCCGAAAACGCTGGAGAGATAGGCCTGCACGACCTGAGACCCCTGCGTCTTGTCGTGGACGGTGATGCTGCCGTCACCGTGCCACTCGACGGTGGATGCGAACATCTCCATCGGATTGTGGTGCTCCGGCGCGAGCCGGTAGTCGCCGGACACCTTCAGCGGAGCGTCCGCGAACGCCTGCGCCGCGTCTCCGCGGTTTTTCGGCGCCATGTAGCCGCTGCGCTTTTTCTTCGGCACGTACTTATCGCCGACCGCAACCTCGAAGTCGGTATTGTGCGCCTCTGCCTCGTAGGCGACCTCGACCACGCTGGCGGCGTAGCGCGCTGCCTCGAACGTCTCGGCCATCACCAGCGCGATGGGCTGCTGGCTGAACTGGATGCGATCATCGTAAAGCGGACGAAACGGCGAACCAGGGATTTTCAGCTCGTCCTGGTAGCTGTGGTCGGTCCAGGCGACGTGCGGCCGATTGAGGTGGGTGATAACCTCGACGACGCCGGGCACGGCGCGCGCGGCTTCCTCATCGATACTGACGATCCGCCCTTTGGCGATCGCGGCCTCGACGATGTAGCCATACAGCAGGTTCTCCACCGGATGCTCGGCGGCGTAGCGCGCCGTGCCGGTGACCTTCTCGACCCCGTTGACGCGGTTGATCGCGCTGCCGATTCCGATTTTCGCTGCGGTAGCCATGATGTCTGTTCCTTACGCGACTCGCTTGTCGGTCTGCGATTGCGGGGTGGCCTCGGCGGCCTGCTTCAGCGCACGGATGATCCCCTTGCGCGCGAGCAGGATCTTGAAGTCGTTCTCGCCCTGACCGACCGCCCCGGCGAGCAGGGCGTCCGCGAAGGCGCCGAACGCCTGCGGCGACGGCTGCTGGCCCTTCAGCAGTTTCTCAGCTTCCGTGCTGCGCCATGGCTTGTGCGCAACGCCGCCGAGCGCCACCCGCGCTTCAGCGATCGTGCCGTCTTCGACCCGCATCACGACGGCTATCGACACCAGCGCGAAGGCATAGGACAGACGATCGCGCAGCTTCAGGTAGGTGTAGTTCTTGGTGAAATCCTCGGCCGGCAGGTCGATGCCCGTCACCAATTCGCCTGGCTTCAGCGTGTTGTCGCGCCACGGCTCGTCGCCGGGTAGCCGATGATAATCGGCAATCGGGATTGCGCGGTCTCCTTCCGGACCGGTCACCTGGACGGTCGCGTCGAGCACCACCAGCGCGACGCACATGTCCGAAGGGTGCGTGGCGATGCACTGGTCGCTCGCGCCCAGGATCGCGTGGATGCGATTGACACCGCCGATCGCGCCGCAGCCGGAGCCCGGCTCGCGCTTGTTGCAGGGCGTGGCGACGTCGTAGAAATAGTAGCAGCGTGTGCGCTGGTTGAGGTTGCCGCCATTGGTCGCGGCGTTGCGCAACTGTGGACTCGCCCCCGCCAGGATCGCTGAGGACAGCAACGGATACCGCTGCTCGACGCGCGCGTCCCACGCCGTATCGGCGTTCGGCACAAGCGCGCCCAGCCGCAGCCCGCCGCCGTCCAGCTCCTCAATCGCGTCCAGCGGCAGGCGGTTGATGTCGATTACCGTCGTCGGTTGATCGACGTTCTCCTTCATGAGATCGATCAGGTTCGTTCCACCTGCGAGGTAGCGGACCTGCTCGCCGGCACCCGCCTGCACCGCTTCGGCGACGCTGGTCGGGCGGGCATAGTCGAAGCGGTTCATGCCTTTTCTCCGATCACGTCGAGCACCGCATCGACGATGTTCGAATAGGCGCCGCACCGGCACAGATTGCCGCTCATCAGCTCGCGGACCTCCTCGCGGGTTTTAGCCTTGCCTTCATTGATGAGGCCCTGCGCCGAGCAAATCTGGCCAGGCGTGCAATAACCGCACTGGAACGCGTCGTGGTCGCAGAAGGCGGATTGCAGCGGATGGAGGTCGCCCGGCTGGCCTAGCCCCTCGATCGTCGTGATGTCCGCCCCGTCCAGCGTCACCGCCAGCTTGAGGCACGAATTAATGCGTCGCCCATCGACCAGCACGGTGCATGCGCCGCACTGACCGTGGTCGCAGCCCTTCTTGGTGCCGATCAGATCTTCGCCTTCTCGCAGCAGGTCGAGCAACGTCGTCCAGGGCTCGATCGCGCGGGTGCGCGTCTCACCGTTAATCGTCAGCGTGGTTGGCACCGTGCCGATCGGCACGGCGGCGTATGTGGCGGAGTTGACGGCTGTCGGCATGATCGGCGCCTTCATGTTTTGCGTTAGGCCCGGATGGCGGCGATGTCGGCGGTGTTTTCCTCGGCGACCCCGTTCTCGCGGTGGCGAAAGGCGGACAGCGCACGATACACCTGCAGCCGCGCCCTCATCACCGATCCGAGCGGCCGATGCGCGGCCAGGCTATGCGCGGGACGAAAGGTCATCACCTCGTCGAAGTAGCGCACGCGCGCCGGGCTGTACGCCTCCTGCGCAGGGATGCGGACCGTGGCGACGGTGCGGTACTGGCTGTCCTGTGACGGCCACTCGACCGAGGCGTCCTCGATCGGTTGCGTCTCCGCGTTCGCCCAGAGCTGCACCTTCAGCTCAAACACCGCCTCATGGTCGCGGAAGTAATCGGTCGCGGCATGGCGGAAGCCGTCCTCGTCTTCATGCGGATCGAGCTGCCACTCGCGGAGCGCGTCCTGCGCCTGCGACGCTGGCACGGCACCGAGCTTCGCGACATAGTCGCCATAACGCACCGGTGCCTGACTGAAGTAGTCGTCGCCGATCGGGTGGCTAAACGGGTGGCCGAAGAAGTCCGCCTTGGCATAAGCGGTGTTGAACAGGCCCAGCACGTTGTTGAAGTTGCGCGCCATCGACGACACCGCGCTCTTTACGCCCTCGGGCATCGGCGTCGCCGCCCCGATCTTCTGGCGTCGCTGAGAAAGCCGGACGCGGTACCCGACGGAAACGTCCGGCCGGTGGCAAACACGAAGTCTTGGGTCGGTGCGTCATGACCGGGCAGCTTCGCCGTCGACCCCGAACACCTTGATCGCCATGCCCCTGTGGGTGGAAACGCGGTCGCCGAGTGTCTCACCTGGCCCTTGCGCGAAGCGGATCGCGACATCGTAGGTGCCCGCCGCGGCGAACAACCCCTGTGCCAGTTCCGGCGGAAGGTCGTCGGCGATCGTCAGCGTGCCGACGACGCAAGCCGAGCTCTTGGCGTGGCTGGCACGGACGGCGTGACCTTCGCGCTCCTCGACTGCCTCGGTTTGCTGGATCATCCCCTGGATGATGCCGTCGATCGTTTCCTGCTCGTCGGGCTCGGGCGTCTCGATGTCGTCGCGGTAGCGCAGGTAAGTCATGGCGCTTCTCAATGGGTCGGAGCGAATGAGAACAGCTGGGTGCGGATCGACGGCGGGGCGCCCGGCGTGAACCACCGTGTGTCCTGGATATGGCTGGCGGTGACGTAGATCGTCCCGTCGGGCCCCTCGCTGAACGTATCAGGCCAGCGCAGCCGCTTGTCGGTCAGGACGACCTCTGTGCTGGACCCGGCAAGCCGCCTGATCGAATAATCGGTCGGCGAGGTAATGTAGAGGGTCCCGGCCTTGCTCATCCACAGGCCATCGGCCACAGCGGTGGTGGCGACGGTCTTCACTGCATTGGCGCGGTCGCGCTCGCTGACATCGGGGCGCAGCTTGTCAGTGCCGATCGAATAGAGCGTCTTGCCAGTCAGCGCCTGCCAATAGAGCGTCTTCCCATCGTTCGAGATCGCAATGCCGTCGGAGGCGAACGCGGGCTGCCTCCCATCGGGCCGGACCAGTGGCTTGCCCTCGATCGCGACGGTGACGCTCTTGTCGATCTGGGTCGAGGGATGACCGTCGAGGGCCCGGAAGCTCTTCCCACTGGCCAGATCGACGACGATGATCGCTCCGCGCGTGCCGCTGTCGGTAATGTAGCCGGTCTGGCCGTCGGGCGAGAAGCGGATGTCGTTGAGGTAGGTGCCCTGCAGCGCAACGTCGCCAGGTACCGCGATAACCTTCGTCACCTTGTTGGTTTTGAGGTCGATACGGACGAGCTTCGGTGCGCCCTCCAGGATCTTCTCGTTGCCCGGTGCGCCGGGGTCGACCACCCACAAATTGCCGTGGCCGTCCGGCACGATCGACTGGACGCAGACAAAGTAGTCGCCAACCGGCATTTCGTTAGCCTTGGCGTTGCGCCAGTTGTTCCACTTGGCATCGGGATAGGGCCGGAGCGACCCATTCGGCATCACCTCCGCAACCGAGATCGGCGCGTCGTCGGTCCAGCGCGGGAAGTTGACGAAGCGGCGCCCGTCAGCCGAGACGGCGACGCCGGTAACCTGGTGGTCGAAGCTCGCCACCTGCGTTAGCGCGGCGCTGCGTCCCGTCTGGGCATAAGCTGCTCCCGCCAGCGCTATCGTGAAGGCTACTAGCCCGACCAGAACACCGCTTTTCCGCATCAGTCCGCTCCCGTTCACCGGACGCAACGCGCGACGGTTCACTCGTCAACGACCGTGGCCCATGCTTAGCCAGGAAAACCAAATAAAATAAAACAGGTTAGGGTCAGGACTCGTTGATCACAGCCAGAAGATGACGGTGGCAGCGAGGGCGATGGCGGAGAAGAAGGCCGTAGGGCAGCGATCGTAGCGGGTGGCGACGCGGCGCCAGTCTTTGAGGCGGCCGAACATGATCTCGATGCGGCTGCGGCGCCGATAGCGGCGCTTATCGTACCGGACGGGCTCGTTGCGCGACCTGCGGCCTGGGATGCAAGGCTGGACGCCCTTGGCCTGAAGAGCGTCCCTGAACCAGCCGGCGTCGTAGCCGCGGTCGCCGAGCAGCCACTGCGCTTTTGGCAGGTCGTCCAGCAGCGCGGCCGCACCGGTGTAGTCGCTGACCTGACCGGCGGTCATGAAGAAGCTCAAGGGGCGACCGTTCGCGTCGACGACGGCATGGAGCTTGGTGTTCATGCCGCCTTTCGTGCGTCCGATCAGGCGGCCGAGATCCCCCTTTTTACCCGGAGGCTCGATGCCGTGCGGTGCGCCTTCAGGTAGGTCGCGTCGATCATCACCGTTTTGGGTTCGGCGTCCACCGCAGCCAGACCTTCCATGATGCGCGTGAACACGCCTGCCTCACCCCAGCGCTTCCAGCGGTCCAAGTATGATGGCGATCACCCGCTCGACGTCGTCAGCAGTCTGATCCAGCCGTTTCGCGAGATCGGTATTCATCGCCAATTATGTATCCTTTGGGCCGCGAGGCGTTGCTGTCTTGGTCAGATTTGACGCCTGCGGCTAAGCGCCATGAGATCGCGCTCGGCTTCGAAGTCACCGTATACTCCGCGGTAGATCCAAACACGGTGATGCGGCCGCTGTTCGGCGTCTCAAGCAGATTGAGACAACGCAACATGGTGCTCTTGCCCGATCCGCTGGGGCCGAGCACCGCCAGCACCTCGCCGCGCGGAATCTTCAGCGACACCGATTTGAGCACCTGGGTCGCGTCAAACTGCTTTGAGAGGGCGGACACTTCCACGGCGGTGGGGGACAGCTGGCTCATGCGCGGGCTCCCATATCCAGTCTGCGTTCGAGGGCATGTCGCCACAAGACAATAATCTCCCGGCTTGGGACCGCGACCATTTCTTTCATCCGTCCACCCATATGGGGATGCACGCTCGCGGCGAGTCGCCCGCACGCACGATCACCACCGGAGAAGGTGTCTTCGTGATCGACGACAAGGGACGCCGCAGTCTCGACGCCTTTGCCGGACTCTATTGCGTCAATGTCGGTTATGGCCGCGAAAAGGGAAGTCCGGAATGCTGCGGAATTTGCTGACTTGGTGATTCTGGCGGTACCCTTCGCCGAGATCGACACAGCGCTGTCCCATCTCGGCAGCGGCCTGGATGGCAAGATCGTTATCGACGCGACCAACGCACTGACACCTGAATACAGCCTTGCTGTCGGCTTCAACACCAGTGGTGCAGAATTGCTGCAGGCAAAGATCCCGGCGGCAAACGTGATCAAGGCGTTTAACACGACCTTCGCGAACACCATGGCAAACGGCGAAGCAAACGGTCAGCAATTGTCCGGACTGGTGGCCGGCGATGACGCCGCGGCAAAACGGACAGTGCTCGATCTTGTGGCTGCGATCGGCTTCGATCCGGTCGATGTCGGCCCACTCGAAGTTGCGCGACTGCTGGAGCCTTTTGCGCTTCTGACGATCAAGCTCGGTCTCGTTCAGGGACACGGTCCTGACATTGGCTTTCGATTGGTTCATTAATAAGGAATGTGTGTCGGCTCCATATCATGGGGCCGACCTGCCGGGCGCAATGGCAGTACGATCGATCAGATTGAGCTGACGTCAAAGAATGATCTAGCGATTGATCGATGCGAGGATTGAGGCCTTACTTAATCGTTCCTGGAGAGCTTTGAGCCCATCAAGCAAATCATCGGTGGCACTGGCCCCGAGGCCATCTTGCAAAAAATGGTGTAGGCGACCTAAATTTTGTAACGCAGACACCAAGCGTTTCTTGCCCTCCTGGGTCGATGAGATAACGACCACACGGCGATCGGTAGCTAGAGTTTCTCTGATTATCAATCCGTCATGTTCCAGAAGTCGCGCCTGTGCTGACACAAACGACGAGTCAACTCTCAGAAGTGCGGCGATCTCCTTTATAGAGAGACCTCGCCCGGACATTGATCTTTCAAGTATTAGAAGGATCATGCACTAGGGCGTGCTGACATTTGCCTGCTCGGCGAGGGTTCCCAAGATCTGCGACATGTACGAATTTATGGCGGTAACACGCCACAGCAACTGATCGTGGCGATCGAAGTCTAACTCATTACCCATCGATCCTTCCATTCACCCTCTGCAATTTTGGTCGGTGTGCTCACTACAAAACATGCAGCTTACTTGAGACCAATAATAGTGAGCGTTTGAGCGGATCGCGACGTTGCATTGGTGGAACTATTCATCGTCCGCGCGGCAAAAGGAAGCCGCGCTAGAAAACCTGTGTTGCTCTTCACACGTATTTCAGACGTTAGGACACCATAAGAAGATGAATGATCGAGTATCGCGCCGATGAACCTCCGCGAGCGCGAAATTTACGATTGAACAATTCAGGAAGGTCTCAATGCGCGATAAACGTCGGAAATGATACCATTCTGGTAAGAGAGCGGGTCACCCCGCCAAAGATCATTTCACCGGTCCTGCTGTGACTGTATGCGCCTATCACGATAAGATCGATATTTCGGCTGAGCGCGTGCGCGATAAGTGTGTCTTCAATCGAGCCCTGAGATGCGATCTGATCGACCGTAATCTCAATGCCATGGCGTACAAGGTGTCGAGCGAGATCTGCACCTGGTTCCTCACCGTGTCGGTCATTCTTCTGCCCATCAACAACAACGAGAGCGACAGAGGTTGCAGCTTTTAGCAGAGGTATCGCGTCAGATACGGCACGCCGCGATGGCGGACTCGCGTTCCAGCCGACCATAACGTTGCGAGCAATCCGATCAGCGCTCCAGTTTTCAGGAATGATCAGAATGGGAATGCCCGTGGCCAGCAGCGCTTCCGTAGATACTTCAACCGATAGCCCGCCAGCAGAAGCGGCCATAACGATGACCAGATCAAAGTGTAGTGAGCTTAAGAGCACCTCCTGACGAGAGTTCTGTTGTTTTATGATGCGAAAATCGCTTCTGAGGTCTTGGGTCGCTGTCGCAACGCCGAATGCATGGAGCCCAGCTTTGATCGCGATTTGCTCGTCCGCCCTGGCTCAATCACGCCTTGAATGGCGCTCCGCCCTCGGACAAATGAGTCCGCCGGATGGCCATCGTCCACGGACGGCACAACGTACAATCCCGTCAGGTGAGCCGAGTGGCGGAATGCAAGATTTACGGCGTAAAGTAGCGAAGCGTCGGGAACAGGTTTAGATCCGACAAAGACTGCGATGGATTTCCAAGCCATAGAGCGGCCAATCTTCTCGTTGTGCTGAACAAAATTCATCTTGGTAGCTGACCGTTTCAGCGTGCGATTTCAACTGTCTGGTCTGCCGTCCAATAGTGAACGGCCGTAGCCAGCGATAGCCACGCCGTGAAAGAGAAGGTCGACTGCGACGATCGAGGGCGGCTGGACAGGGAGCTCAAGAAGACTTCCGATGAACAGGAAGCCGGCGCCAATCATCGCAACATAGCCGGAGCATCGCAGCCAGCGGCCCGATGTCTCAGGAATCGTAAGGCCTATCCAAACACGTGACACGCCGGAGACAAGCAGGGATAGGCAAAAAAGCAAAAGCCATTGGCCGCCGTGTGCATAAAGAATTGCCTGAGCGTATCCAACAGAGACCACGGTCATTCCGCTGAGGATCCAATCTAGGTATAGTCGTCGCCTCGCGATCTTGATTGTGAAGATTATGATCGTCATGCCTGCGAGGATTGCCGACCCGCCAGGAAACTCTCTGGCGATTGGATCGCCGGAGATCGCCACGGCAAAAGCCAAGGTGCTGAAAGAGAGCAGAATGCCGCCGAGGGTAGCAAACCGGATCCAGTCGCTCTTTCCTTGAAAACGAGACGCGTGGTCCCGTCGATGCGCAACGATCAGCACACTTGTATTCTGCCGATGCCCGCGGTGCGCTTCCACCCGCGGCGATCTGAGGATGTACTCAACGGCTATTCTCCTTACGGTCTTCATCCATGATGATGGTTTGTGGCCCCGTTATGCGGATTCCGGCTGAACTTCGCCTTCAGCCTTTCGCGCATCGATTGGAAAGTGACGTAGAGCATCGGAATCAGGAAGATGCCGAGAGAACTCGCGGCGATCATGCCTACAAACACCGGCGTGCTGACGTTGCGCCGTGCGAGCATCGAGGCACCGTCCGCCCAAACCAGTGGGACCAATCCAAGGATGAAAGCGATCGAGGTCATCATAACAGCCCGGAAGCGCAGCTTTGCTCCCTGTGTTGCTGCGTCTCGGATGCTCAAGCCGGCTTCGCGTTGTTCCTTCGCGAATTCGATGATTAAGATGCCATTCTTGGCGGCCAAGGCGATCAACACGACCAGGCCTATCTGGGCGTAGAGGTCGAGACTCACGCGCGCAACGACGAGACCTGCGAATGCGCCGAGCACGCCGATGGAGACCGACAGCAAAACGGGAACTGGGATCACCCAACTTTCGTAGAGCGCGACGAGGAACAGGTATGCGAACAGCAATGCCAATCCGAGAATGACTGTCGTCTGTCCTTGCGCTTGCTGCTCCTGATAGGCCGTTCCCGTCCATTCGTAACTGAAGCCCTGCGGCAACGCGCCGGCGGATATCTCCGCCATGGCGTTGACGGCTTCGCCGGTCGAAACGCCGGGAGCAGGGGAGCCATTGATCGTCACGGCCCGGTAGTTGTTGTATCGCGTGATGACCGCGGGGCCCGTGATCGTTCGCAAGCTGGCGATCGATTGCAGAGCGACCATGCCGCCGTTGGCGTTCCGGACGTAGATGTCCCACAGCGCCGGGATATCTCGTCGTCCAGAGGCGTCACCCTGGAGATTGACCTGCCAGGTTCGTCCGAAGAGGTTGAAATCGTTGATATAGAGACCCCCTAAAGTGCTCTGAAGGGTCGAGAAGATTTCGTTGATCCCGATGCCCAGTTGCTGGGCCTTTTCGCGGTCAATATCAAGGAACAGGGAGGGCGAACTTGCTCCGTAGGTGCTGAAGACTCGGGTCAGCCGCTGGTCTTGGTTGGCCTTGTCGAGCAGCGCATTGGTGACCGCACCCAGGGTCGTGGGATCGGCGCCCTCCAGCGACTCAAGCATGTATTCGAAGCCGCCACTGGTCGAGAGACCGACGACCGCTGGTAGGTTGAACGGAAGGATCATTGCCGAGCGGATCTTTTGCACAGCCACAAAGGTCTGGCCGACCAGTGTTTGCACCTTGTCCGCGACCGCTTTCCGGTCGGCAAAGGGCTTCAGTTTGACGATCAGGAATGCATTGTTGCTGGCCGAATAATTGTCGAGCAACGAGAAGCCGATGATCGAGATCACATTGGCGACCTGCGGCATCTTCTGGACGGTTTGCTCGACTTCTTTCACCACTTCGCTCGTTCGCGACACCGAGGCGGCATCGGGAAGTTGCACATTGACGAAGAAAGCCCCCTGATCTTCTTCGGGAAGGAAGCCGGTCGGCGTGATGGCTCTGAGGCCGACGATACCTAGCCCGCTGCCGATCACGATGACGATCGACATCACGGACAAACGAAGCGTCTTTCCGACGATCCGTGCGTAGCCATCGCGCAAGCCGTCGATACGGTTGCTTATCCATCCCATCACGCCGCGCTTCGGGCCACCGTGGCGGAGAACGACCGCACACAAAGCGGGCGACAGCGTCAATGCATTGATGGCTGAAATCAGCATGGAGACGCTGATGGTGACCGCAAACTGCCGAAAGAGTTCACCGGAGATACCGGGGATGAACCCGATCGGAACGAAGACGGATAACAAGACCAGCGTGATTGCGATGATCGGTGCGGTCACCTGCGACATCGCTTTCTTGGTAGCGTCGCTTGGCGAAAGATCCGGTTCTTCTTCCATAACGCGTTCGACGTTTTCCACCACCACGATCGCGTCGTCCACCACGATGCCGATCGCCAGAACCAGAGCGAGCAGCGACACAGTGTTCGCCGAATAGCCCAGCGCCAGCAGCAGCGCGAAAGTTCCGATCAGACTGACTGGAACGGCGACGATCGGGATGACGGTGGCGCGTAGATTTCCGAGAAAGATGAAAACGACGATGGCGACCAGGATAAAAGCTTCTACCAGCGTATGGATGACTGCTTCGATCGTGTTGTGAACGAAATCGGTCGAGTCATACATCACGCCGGCTTTCATCCCGTCGGGAAATCGGCTCTGCAGAGCTTTGACCTTTGCGTTCACCGCCGCAGCGGTCGTCAGCGCGTTTGCGCCTGGTGCGAGGAACATGCCTATGCCAATGGCCGGACTGCCATCGAGCCGCGCCTCGGCATCTTCGTTCTGTGCCCCGAGTTCGAGGCGTGCGACGTCGCTCACACGCAGGGTCGACCCGTCCGGATTGGCGCGCAAGATGACCGCGCCAAATTCCTCAGGTGTGGTCAGCCGCCCCTGGGTCTGCAGGTTCATCTGGAACTTCTGATCGTCCGGAACGGGCCGGGCTCCGATACGCCCAACCGCAGCTTGCGTATTCTGCGCACTGACCGCACGCACCACGTCGGACGGCGCCAGACCGAGGCTCGAAAGCCGGTCGATGTCGAACCAGATCCGCATCGAATAATTCATGCGGCCGAACAGCATGGCTTGTCCGACGCCGGGCGTGCGGGACAATTCGTCCATAACGTTGATGATCGCGTAGTTGGTCATGAACAGCGAGTCGAACTTCTGTTCGGGGCTGTAGATGCTGACGAACTGCAGGATCGAGGAAGATTTCTTGCGAACGGTCAGGCCGAGCGCTCGAACTTCGGCAGGGAGTTGCGACAGCGCTGTCTGGACCCGGTTGTTGACGTTGACCGTGTTGATGTCGGCGTCGGTGCCGAGACTGAAGCTGACGGTTAGTGTGTAGGTGCCGTCATTGCCACTGCTGCTCTTCATGTAGAGCATCTTGTCGACGCCGACCACCTTGGACTCGATAGGTTGGGCAACGGTCGCTTCCAGCACTTCGGCTGAGGCGCCGGGATACATGGCGGTGACTTCGACCTGTGGCGGAACGATATCGGGCAACTGCGCCACGGGAATCCGCAGCAATGCGAGGCCGCCAGCAAGGGTCATCACAATGGCGATAACGATTGCCAGACGCGGTCGATCAATGAAAGTCTTGGAGATCACTTTGCGGCCTTTCCATCTGTCTGCGACGCAGAGGCCGGAGTGGCAATTTGCTCTGGCGTGACGCGCAGATTGGGACGCGCGCGTTGGATCCCTTCCGCAATGACGCGCTCGCCCGCAACCAGGCCTTCCAGAATGGTGGCGGTCAGTGCGGTGGATTGACCGCGTTTGATACGGCGCTGCTGGGCTATATCTCCCGAGCCGACGACATAGACGTAATCGCCCTGTTGGTCGGTCAGTACGGCGGCGCGTGGGATGGCAAGCACTTGGCTTGCCCGAACCGATTCCAGAACGACACGAACTAACTGGTCGTTCGTAAGTTCGCGCCTGCCGCTAGGCAAGGCCGGGTTCGGGATCGTGCCGCGCATGGTGATCGAGTCGGTGTCGCGCGCGACGTTGATATCGACGAATTCAAGTTTTCCGTTCTGCTCGTAAAATTCGCCGTTCGGCAACTTCAGGCGAAGCCGCACCGCATCGAAGCCGCCTTCGCGGTCGATCCGCTGATAGAGTTGCTGAAGCCGCTGCACCGAGATGGGGAAGGTAACATACATGGGGTCCTGGCTGACGACGGTCGCCAGTGCGCCCGCTGCGGGGCCGACGACGTTGCCGATCGTCACCGAGGCGCGGCCAATGCGGCCATCAATCGGTGACTGGATGTCGGTATAGTCGAGGTTGATTTCTGACTGTTGCAGTTGCGCCTTGGCGAGCCGAAGCTGAGCAGCAGCCGTCTTCTGCGCGGCATTGGCGTTGTCAGCGGCGCTTTGGCTTACCGCGGACGTTGGGAGCAGGGCATTTGTACGATTCAAAGCGAGATTGGCATTGTCGAACTGGGCCTGGGCCTGGGCAACCGCCGCTCGCTTCGCCTCCGCATCTGCCTCGAAAGGTGGCCGTTCGAGACGGAAGAGCAATTCGCCCTTTTTGACCTCGGCGCCCTCGACGAAGTTGCGCTCGTTGAGAAAACCGGTAACCCGTGCCATCAAGTCGACCCGGCCAAGAGCCTGAACTCTGCCATTGATCTCGCTGGTCTCGTTGACCGCGACGCCGCTGACCGTAACGACGCCGACGGCCGGCGGAGGCGCCGCCGCAGGCTGGCCGCTGGCAGGGGAAATCGCGGCCAGACCCATGCCAAGGCTCAAATAGACGAGCGACACGCTTTTTAGGTATTTAAACACCCCATGTCGTGCCGTCCCCGCATAAATCTTTAGGTTCGGAAAGGAGGCGAGGGCTCGTGTGCAATTGTCGAACCGAGGGAAAGTATCGTGTTTCATCAACGGTATCAGCCATCTGGGTTTGTTTGGAATGTCCAATGATAGCGCGATATACTTACATTCATGATCGTATGTAAACAGGAATTAGTGTGATGGCCCGGAAGACCAAGGCGGAAGCGGAACAAACTCGGGAGCGAATCCTCGAAGCGGCCGAACACGTTTTTTTTGCCAATGGCGTGATGCAGACCTCACTGGATCAGGTTGCTGAAGAGGCCGGCGTTACGCGGGGAGCAATTTATTGGCACTTCGCGGACAAGGTGGCGCTATTCAAAGCGCTGCATGAGCGGGTTCGGCTGCCTCAGGAAGAATTGGTGAGCCAAGTGGCTATCAGCGGGCATCCGGATCCGATCGGTTTTCTCGAGCAGACCGCTCTCGAATGCATCAAATCGCTGACGACGGATCCTCGCCTCATCCGTGTCTATGCGATTCTTCTCGTGCGTTGCGAGTATGTCGGTGAGATGGAAGAAGCTCTGGAGCGACAGCGCGTTGCGGACGAGGCACTGCGCGAAAACTTCGTCCGGATATTCAAAATGGCGCGCACCGGCGGTTCACTGAACTTGTCGTGGACGCCAGAAATCGCAGCGCAAGTGTTCGCCTCTATGATCCGTGGTCTCTGGTCGGACTGGCTACGCTATGGACAAGATTTTGATCTCGCCAGAGTCTGGCCACGCTGCGTATCGGAATTGTGCTCGTCGTTCCGCATTAGCGGCAAGCAAAATGAGGGATGAAATCGTCCGGTCGGTGAGGCAATGACGTCCACATGAAGCTGAGCCAGGGAAGTCGTCATCGGAATCTGAGCCCTCTGCTATTCTGCGAGAACCTTGACGTTGAAATGCCGACCGATCCGGAAGGGACACCGGATCGGTCGGCGCGCAACGCGGCGTTGGGACGAAAACGCCGCGGCGAACGGGGATACAGCGAACTTTGGCTCACGCCTTAAGCTCAATGAGCAGCCGCACGCCCCCCCGAATAGGAGACGGGGCTGCTTTGATTTCATCGTGATTTTTTGACTCCTGGATCGATGGCGACCTGAAGAAGTGAGCCATCGGAAACGACGACCACGAGGATCTTCAACTGACCGCTCGTCCTGTCGAGGCCCGCGCTGAGAGCTTTCGCGGATGCCGACTTTTCAGCAATGGCAACGATGTCCGAAAGACCGAATCCTGTGCGCCCAAGATCGGCGATGTTCAACCTTTCACCCGGCTCCAATGTCGCCACCGACATCGATGGGCGCAGTCCGACGAGCTCGCCGCTCGATGCAGTGACATCACCGGTCCAGACCTTTCCGCGGTGGACTGCCTTGACGTGATAGATGGGCTGGTCCGGCGTCCCATCGAAGCTGACATCGACCACGCGCGCGCCTGATAAATGCTTCTCGACGGCTAAGATGCTTTCGCCAACTGATACTTTGGCGCGGCCGAAGGCGGCGATTTCTCTGGCCAACGCAGTGTCTTGTTCGTGTGCCGGGGACAACGAAGGAGTCGCTTCTGCCGTGGACATAGACGTTGCGTGAGTTAAGATCGGCAGCAACATTTGAAGAATTAACAACGTCGTCAGCATGCGAAAAGACATGACGTATCCTTCTGCGTGACCGCAGTGAGTGATGCACAAGATATCTTCTGTGTTGGGGGCTCCGCTTCCCTCTATCGCGACATCAGAACGGGTACCTTTGCGAGATTGACGATGGTTTGCGTTATTCCACCGAACATCATCCGCACTGCTTTCGTATGGCCGAATGCGCCCATGACGATGAGATCGGTTTTGGATTTGTCCGTCTCAGAAACGATCGCCGCACCGATGGACAAATCGCGTGCTTCGATCTGCTTGACCTTAGCGCGCACGCCGTGTCTTCCCAGATGCAGAGCGAGATCAATGCTTGATTGGTCGTCGTCATGATCAACCGCCAGAATGTCCACCGATTTCGCTCGCAGTAGAAATGGCATCGCATCTGCAATCGCGCGTCGGGCTTGCTTGCTAGAATTCCAGGCAACTGTAATTCGTTGCGGCACAGCTTCGGCTTTTGCTTCCGATGGGACCATCAGAAGCGGCGCGCCACAGAGAGACAGGAGTTTTTCCGGGTGCCAGTTTTCCGGGAGCCCGTGCGGAGCGTCCTTGCCGATGACGATCACATCAGCCAGCAATGCATTGAGAACGATGCGGCGACTCATGTCAGAATCGCTCCACACCACACGATACGCAGCTTTGGCGTTGTACTGCGACGCTATATCCAAGAAGCGGTTGCCGGTCTCGGTGGCGAGACGTTGTTTCCGCACCACAAAATTTTCGATCGTCGATTGGATCGCGCCGCTTCCTCGCACATTCGCGTTGCATCGGGGAGGGTCGCCGACGACGTGGATACCGAGCAGCCGAGCTCGATGGTTGGTCGCCATGCCCGCGGCAAAGCGGATCTCGCTTTCTCCGTTCATGGAGAAATTCACGAAAACGACAATGTCCTTGAAAGACCTTCGTTGCGCTTGTGCGGCCATGGGTGCTCGGACCTTGCCAGTTGAGACGTTCGGCGACACAAGACATATATACATACGAAAACGTATGTATATAGAAGCCGACATTTGGTGGGCGATTTCATAAACTATCGCTGCTGCTCACCCCGAAAGGCGAGGCAATCCAAGCCTGGGCGGTCACGATTTGTTCTGCTGTGTGGTAGGGCGGCAGCCCGTGAGAAATGATGTCTAAGGTCGGCAGTAAGCAGAATTTTGCAAAATCCGGACCGATCTGCTGCGCAGATTTGCGTAACCGGCGGACTTAGTGAGCACTAGATCCCGGTTATGAAGCTCGTCCGAACCAATTGCGAAGTCCAGACGCGCCAGGCGCGCGTGGGACAAGATCTCGCGAAGCCCGCGGCCCTCTTCACCCACCCGGATAGCCAGCGTGCCTGCATACTCCACTTCGCTCGATGCGTTGGACTTATTGCCAGCCTTATCTTTCAGTCGTTGAACGAAGAACCGGTTGAAGCTTCCATCCGGGAGTGTTCGCGGAAGGAAGAAACAGGTGACTTCGCCATTGACCTTACCGAGAGTGAAGAAGCCGTCGGACTGCGGGACCGAGCAAAACCACTTGTGACCGGTGAGTTCGTACCAGTGTGCCGTTTTCCCATGGTAATCTTCTAAGTGCGAGAACCGTGCAACGGTCTGCGTTTCTCGGAGATCAGAACCACCTTGCTTCTCGGTCATGGCATAGCCGATGACCACTGACGGCTTATCTGCCACCTCACGGCGGCTGAACTCGTATTCGGTGCCCTTCGATTTCTCTGCCCAAATTCCAAGGGCAGGTTCGGCCTCGAAACCCGCATAGGAGGCGTAAGCCATGCCCGTCGGGCAGGCCGTTCCGGACTCAACCTGGTTCCAGACGTAGGAGAGCACCGCACGCGCGTAGTGGCCGTTCTTCTGATTTGTCCGCCAAGCGAGATTTGGAACCTCGTGCTTCCATGCAAGCGACATCAACTGGTGCCAACTTGGATGAAACTCGACCCAGTCGATGCGATTGCCGAACCGATCGTGCGTTTTGAGTTCGGGAAGATGTCGGTTCGCCAACCGGGCGAGTTCTTGGACGTCCTCATCGCCCGCTAAGGCTCCGAGGGCCTCGCAACGATCTGCGGCCCAAGGTGCCTCTCGCTGAATTGCGGTTCGGAGCACGACGTCGCCAGAGAAGGCATTGAAGTTGGCTGCCGGTTTGGCTTGGTTCAATACGACGTGAGTTGCGTAACGGTCCGTAGAAGTTCCTGCGACAGAGGTCGTCATAGCGTCTCCCAATATGCTTTCTGCTCCGGTTTCTGGATCCGCCTACCGTCAAACTCTAGCGTATCAGTGGTCCGGCTTTTTACCCTTGGTCAACAGGGAAGGTCCCTTGAATGCGAGATTTGAATGGTGTAAGAATTTTCAAACGGTGAGTCAAATTTCCACAGGGAGTCTTGAAACTATGGCCATGGGTGAAGGTCCTCAGAGCGGTTCTATCGCGCCGACGTCGCGAGTTCGCGACTACACCTCCCGCTTCGACAAGTTTTTGGAGGAGCATGTTTTCCCGCTGGAGGAAGAGTTGGCTCGCCAGAATGTAGGTACGGCTTGGCAGCCTCATCTCGATGACAGAGGCCGTATGCATCCGGCGGTGTGGGAGGCCCGACGGGAAGTCCAGCGTCGCGCTGGACCGCAGGGGTTCTATGCGCCGCACGTGTCCACAGCGCTAGGCGGCGGCGGTTTCAGCCGTGTCGAGATGCACTATGTCGAGGAGCACGTTTATCGATACAGCGGCTTGGGACTTGGTCTGGCGGCGCTCGGTTGGACCGAGGGGCCGAACCCGGCAATCGAACACATATCCAAGGAACTGCGGGATCAATACCTCGCACCCTTGATGCGCGGCGAACTCAGCACGGCGTTTGCCAACACGGAACCGAACGTCGGCAGCGACGTGCTCGGAATGGAGACCCACGCGAAACGCGATGGCTCGGATTGGATTATCAACGGCCGCAAGGCGTGGATAACCAACTCCCATTTTGCGGACTTCTACCAAGTCACGGCTATCACTGACCCGGGGGCGGGTACGAAGTCTATGTCGATGTTCATTGTCGATGCCAAGACGCCCGGCTTTCAGCGAGGTGCGGACCAGCCGACTATGCTCGACGATGGCCTGACCGGTCAGCTTATTTTCGAAAACGTACGCGTTCCAAAGGAAAATATCGTCGGTCAGATCGGCGACGGTTTCGCCCTTGCGATGTCGTGGATCAACTGGCGCCGTCTTTGCCGCGGAGGCATGTGTTCGGGATGGGGGTCCTGGCTCATCGACCGGGCGACCGCGTATGCCAACGAACGCAAGTCGGGCGGCAACACCTTGGCGCAGTTGCAAGCGGTTCAACACCTCATTGCTCGAATGGATGCTGAATTCTATCAGGCCCGTTCGACGTCGCTTATTGCGCAGGAAGAGGTCGATCAACTCGGAGCCTTCAACATTCCGTTGCATCGCGACGTTCCTCGCATCATTAGCTTGATCAAGCTGATCAATGACGAGGCGTTCTTCCGGTTGACTGATCACGCCATCCAGGTTCACGGAGCAAAAGGCCTCACCAAGGGATTGCCGGAGGAGAAACTGTTCCGGATCGCGCGCAACCTGCGAATTCCCGCAGGCGCGTCTGAAATTCAGTTGAATGCCATTGCCCGTGGCCGTCTTCGGCCTAGCAAGGCGGCATAATCCGTGAGCTCCGCATTGAGGCCTCTGACCGATTTCTCGCCTGCGGGTGGTTGCGCGTGCAAACTTCCGCAGGCGGCGCTCGGTCAGGTTCTGTCAATGCTGCAGAACATCGGCGGGACTTCTCGCGTTGGCGAAAACCTCATCGTCGGTCTTTCGCCACCCGACGATGCGGCGGTCTATCAGATCGATGAGGAGCGAGCCCTTATCGTTACGACCGACTTTCTGACGCCGGTCGTGAACGACGCTTTCGATTGGGGGCGGATAGCGGCGACCAACGCGATTTCGGACGTCTACGCCATGGGCGGACGCCCGCTGTTTGCATTGAACATCTTGTGTTGGCCGACAGAACTTCCGGAAGAGGTGCTGCGGCAGGTTCTGTCAGGCGGTGCAAAGGCTGCTCAGGATTGTGGAGCGGTCATCGTCGGCGGTCACAGCATCGTGGACCCGGTGCCAAAGTACGGCTTGGTCGCAATCGGTGAGGTGGATCCGAAGCGTATGTTGGTCAAAGGAGGGGGATGTCCCGGCGATAAGCTAATCCTGACCAAGCGGGCAGGTGTTGGGGTGGTGGCTACGGCCATCAAGAAGGGAGCGGCGCCCAATCCTTTGGTCAACGACGCTATCGCCATCATGACCCGACCGAACGCAAGCGCCGCGACTGTCGCAGGGCGCCACGGCTTGCAAGGCGGTACCGATGTTACGGGCTACGGCATAATTGGCCATCTTCATGAAATGGCCAAGGCCGCAGGTCTGTCGGCACGACTGTCCCGTTCGGCCAGGCCGTTTTTGCGCGGCGTTCGAGAGCTTGTGGAAGCAGGGTACGGACCGAGTGGCAGTCGCCGTACCTTGGAAGCCGCTCTTGATTCGGGCTGGTTCGATCCCGGCGACCTCGACAAAGTCGATCAATTGCTCTTTGCCGACGCCCAGACATCCGGTGGCCTGTTGCTCGCGGTCCCCGCGAATGCCGCCGACCAAGTCCTTTCGGATTTGCACGCAGCGGGTGACGGTGACGCCGAGATCATTGGAGAATTCCTTCATAGTGGACCTGCAGGATCCGTCGTCGTTTCTGGAGGTGGTCAGTGAACCGCTTTGCTTGTGTGACCGGTCGCTTCCAGCCATTGCATCATCAGCACATGGACCTGTTCTCGATCGCGTTGCAGAAATCGGACTATTTGATCGTTGCAATCACAAATCCCGACGTCGGTGCTCGGCATGCCGAACAGACGTCAGCGCATCGACACACTCAATCTGCAAACCCATTCACCTTTCATGAGCGTGCGCGATTGATTACGGCTGCGCTTGAAACGGCGGGCATGCAACACCCGTCCATGATCGTGCCGTTCGATCTAACGAGAGCGAGTCACTGGCATGAGTATGTTCCAAGGGCAGCTACGCATTTCGTTCGCGCCTACAGCGATTGGGAGAGGCAGAAGGCCGACATCCTCAAGCAGGCTGGCTACAAGGTGGAACTGATGGAAGGGGATAACCAGTCCCGTCTTTCTGCAAGCGACATTCGGCTCGAAATAGCTGGCGAGGGTGGTTCTTGGCGGACGCTAGTGGCGCCGGGGACAGTGAACCTTATTGAGAAGTTCCTTCGAGAAACTCCGTGGGGAGATCGGGTATGAAGCATCTGGGCTACGGCGAAGATCAACCTCGTTCCGTTGATGACCGTCTGCCGTCAGTTTTGGTGATCTTGGATGGTTTGGGCGATCGCGGGCTTTTGGAGCACGACGGACTTACTCCCTCGGAGGCCGCGGTTACTCCCACCCTCGACAGACTGACGAGACGGGGCGCTACGGGCTGGCATGTTCCGTTTGGCTGGGGTCCCGCGCCAGCTTCCGAGCGAGCGCATTGGGCGATGTTTGGTTTCGGCGACGTCCCGTTCCCTGGACGCGCCGTGCTTGAAGGTCTCGGCGCCGACATTGAGATCCCTCTCGACGTGGCGACGACATTCGCCTGCGTGAGGACGTCGGAAGTTGTCGGCAACGAGCTGAGGATTTTCGGCAGAACCGCGCGCACGGAAGAAGACGAGGCTGACGCGAGAACGCTTTTTACCGAGTTGCAGCCTCTTCTAAGGAGTTTCGGTGCCCAGCTACGCCCGATGGGCCGCGGAGAGGCATTGCTGACGTTTCCTGATTTCTCGCATGGCGAGGTCACCGACTCCGATCCGTTCTTCGAGACCTTCCATCCATGGCTGAAGGTCAGGGCGACTTCTTCCGATACGGAGGCGTTCGCCGATCATTTGAATGGGTTTCTGACGGCCGCACGCGAAAAATTCATTGCGAGCGACGTTAATAAGGCGCGGGAAGCTCTCGACAAGCCTGCACTGAATGTTCTGACCACCAAGTGGTCCGGGACGAGGCGGCGTATACCGACATTCGAACAGCGTTGCGGAGTGGCTGGAGCGGCCGTAACGGATTCAAGGATGTATCGCGGGCTGGCACGTATCCTTGATATGCAAGCAGAACACCAAGCCCCGATGAAGGATCACGCTCAGGATATGCTCAAGCGTGTTGAGATTGCGAGACGCTTGATCGCGAGGGGCGCGCGTTTCGTCCACGTTCATACCAAGGCGACGGATGAGGCGGGCCATGCCCGTCGGCCTCACGAGAAGAGGAAGGTCATCGAGGCGCTCGATGATGGTCTGAAAGGGCTTGATGCGCTCGCCGACCGCGCGATCGTTGCCGTCACGGGAGACCATGCAACGCCGTCATCGGGCGGCGTGCTGCACACAGCCGACGCAACGCCATTTTTGCTGGTGGGGCCGACCGTTCGAGCCGATGAGGTCGCGCATCTCGGGGAGCGTGAATGTCGTTCCGGCTGGTATGGCAGGATCAGCGCTTCAGAAGTGTTGCCTTTGATGTTCAGTCACGCCAATCGACCGGTGTTTCTCGGACACCGGTCGTCACCTCTTGTTACCCACGCGCTCCCAGACAAACCGCTTCCAATGCCCATCTGATGATCAACGCGAAGCTCATAGCTTCGCGTTGATCACGCCTTCGACCTCGACGATCGCCGTCGGATCCTCGATTGTCGCGGGAACGGCGTATTCTTCGCCGTCGAGTACGCGCTTGATGGTCGAACGCAGGATTTTGCCTGATCGGGTCTTGGGAAGTCGATCCACGATCAGAACCCGCTTCAGAGCTGCAACGGCTCCAATCTGCGACCGAACAAGACCGACGATTTCCCCGCGTATCGCATCGTGATCTGCGCGAACGTCGTTCTTGAGGACGACGAAAACGCAGGGCAGTTCCCCTTTGAGATCGTCCTTGGCACCGACGACGGCGCATTCTGCGACTGCCTGGTGTGACGCGACGACCTCCTCCATTGCTCCGGTCGAGAGGCGGTGCCCCGCAACATTGATGACATCGTCGGTCCGGCCGAGAATCCAGATATAGCCATCCGCGTCGAGATAGCCCGCATCCGCGGTGTCGTAGAAACCGGGAAATGAGGATAGATAGCTGGCTTCAAATCTCTCGTTAGCATTCCAAAGCGTCACTGCAGCGCCAGGCGGAAGGGGCAGACGAAGCGCGATTGAACCCATCTCATCCTGACCGACGGCCTTACCGTCCTCTCCGAGAACCTCAACATCATAACCGGGCATCGGAAGGCTAGATGAACCGTGCTTTGTAGGGAGCAACCCAAGTCCGAGAGGATTTGCGGCAATCGACCATCCAGTCTCGGTCTGCCACCAATGGTCAATGACCGGGACTTCAAGAACTTGTTCAGCCCAACGAACGGTGTCTGTATCGGCACGCTCTCCGGCCAGGAACAGTGCGCGGAAATGCGAGAGATCGTAGTCTTTAAGCAGTTTGGCCTCGGCGTCCTCTTTACGAATTGCGCGTACCGCGGTCGGTGCGGTGAACAAAACCTGCACCTTGTGTTCTGCAATGACGCGCCAGAAGGCACCAGCATCCGGTGTGCCTACTGGTTTTCCTTCGTAAAGGATTGTCGTGCAACCCGTGATCAGCGGCGCATAGGTGATGTAGCTGTGTCCGACGACCCAGCCCACGTCAGACGCCGCCCAAAAGACGTCGCCTGCTTTCATGCCGTAGATAGCCGACATGGTCCATCGCATGGCCACCATGTGTCCGCCGTTGTCGCGCACGACGCCCTTGGGTTTCCCCGTCGTTCCGGAAGTGTAGAGAATGTACAATGGGTCGGTTGCAGCCAATCGAGCACATTCGGCGGGCCGCCCGTTTTTGATGTCGATTCCCGCGCGCAACGCGCTGGTTTCCCAATCGTGGTCACGTTCGGGGAGCATTTCGGCATGTGCCTGCTTCCGTTGAAGAATGACACATGCCGACGGCTTGTGGGAGGCGAGGTTGATTGCTTCGTCGAGGAGCGGCTTGTAGGCGATAACACGGTTGGTTTCGATGCCGCAGGACGCCGATAGGATGACGCTCGGCTTGGCATCATCTATTCGCGTAGCCAGTTCACGCGGAGCAAAACCTCCGAATACGACCGAATGGATTGCGCCAATACGGGCGCAGGCGAGCATCCCGAAGAGTGCCTCCGGCACCATCGGCATGTAGATCAGCACACGGTCGCCACGCCTGACTCTCAGCTTTTCCAACATTACGGCGCATGCCTGGACCTCTCGCAGGAGTTCCGAATAGGAAATGGTCCGCTTGGTTCCTGAAACCGGGCTGTCGTAGATAATTGCGGCCTGATTGCCGCGCCCTGCGGCGACGTGACGGTCTACCGCGTTGAAACAGGTGTTGCAGACGCCATCGCTGAACCAGCGACCGTAGGGCTTAATGGACGAAAAAAACGGAGACGTAGGCGGGGAGAACCATTCGACGTCCCGCGCGGCGGCCATCCAAAATCCCATAGGATCGGCCTTCCAGGCGCTGTAAGTATCAGCGTAGTCGCTCATCGTCCTCACCACTGGCTTTTTTGCTGCCTCAGAGGGCATGTTCGTTTCGGAGAAAAATCCGATCGTGGGGCTGAAAATCGCCAAGCGATCGAAACCCTTCGCTATGTTCAAATGATCGAACTATGTTAGATTAGCCACGAGTGGCAAAGTTATGTCAAGGTTGGACTGGGCCGAATGGCAGAGCAGCGAGAAAATCGAAAGAAGTCGGTAAGCGTTCACAAGCGACTGCTGATCCTCGACGCGGCGAGGGCGGTCTTTGCGGAAGAGGGACTTGAGGGCGCGAGCGTTCGCGCCATCGCCAACAGGGCCGGTTACACGCCTGCGGCGTTGTATTTTCATTTTGATTCCAAGGAATCGATCTACGCAGAGGTACTCCAAGCATCTCTTGAGTCACTTGGCCAAGCGGTCGATGTGGCGGTGGCGGCGACACGAGCTCCTAAGCAACGGCTTTTTGCCGCCGCTATGGCGTTCTTCACGTTCTACGCAGAGAAC
This sequence comes from Tardiphaga sp. GW822-FHT04G09, assembly GCF_058800725.1. NCBI lineage: Bacteria > Pseudomonadati > Pseudomonadota > Alphaproteobacteria > Hyphomicrobiales > Nitrobacteraceae > Tardiphaga > Tardiphaga sp. GW822-FHT04G09. The sequence continues at coordinate 60,915 of NZ_JBXAMO010000013.1, forward strand.
CCGAGAGATCTTGATCTCGGATTTTACCTCTTCCGGGGCGGTATGAAGCCTGCTGGCCTTGGGCCGGACCGTGACGCAGCGCTGAACTCTTCCTTGGAGACTGCTCTTCTCCCCATCGCACAGTCGGCGGAGCAACTCGGGTCGTCGAAGCACAAGGCGAACCTGCTGATGGTGGACTGTTTCGCCCATGCCACGGGCTTGTTGCTGCTTCTGCATACCGGGCGAATTCGGATGTTCAATGCGTCCGCGTCGGAGTTGATGGAACGCTTCGTCAAGGACAAGATCGCGCTTCTGACCGAAGGATGAATGCACATGCTTACGCTCGACGTGGCGAATTCAACCCTCATCATTGTTGATTTCCAAAGCCGCCTGATGCCCGCTATCCATCAGGGCGAAACCGCCGTTAAGAATGCTGGGCGCCTCCTGGACGCGGCGCAGCTTCTGGGCGTTCCGGCGATCTTTACCGAGCAGAATGCAAAAGGGCTGGGTGCTACGGTGCCGGAACTCGATACAGGACGAGGACGCCTGTTCCACAAGCAGTATTTTGATGCTGCCCGCGAGGCGGGTTTTCTCGACCTCGTTCCTCAAGACCGCACAGTGGTGGTTGCTGGCTGTGAGGCTCATGTCTGCGTCCAACAGACCGTCCTCGGCATGATTGACCACGGACGAAGCGTCTCGGTCGTCCGCGACGCTCTCGGCGCTAGGCAATCCGAAAGCAAAGAGACGGCCATCCTGCGTATGGCTTCCAAAGGCGCGGATATAGTGACGACCGAGATGGTTGTCTTTGAATGGCTCCAGACGGCGGAGCACCCTCGTTTTCGCGAGGCGGTTGCACTGATCAAGTGACCGCAGATGACGTGACTACACCGGGACACTGGAGGTTTGTGACATGGCCGAATTTTCACTTTCCGCAGCATTTGACGAACTTATCGCGAGTCCTCAGTTCTGCGCGGATTGCGCCGGGATAAAGCCTGTTAGCCTCTCGGAAAAATCGGCCGCATTACTGGTTTCGTCGCGGGTTGATCTCAGTGACAGGCGTAAGAGCAGGCCGATATTGATGTCGCTTGTGGACCTTGCGATGCGCGCCGCGCTTCTTGCACAAGATCGCTTTCACGAGAGAGCGTTGGCGAGCAGTATCAGGATGGACTTCTTCGACGAGTTGCCGGACGCTCCCGCACTCGTCACATGCTCGGTTGTCGAATGCCATGATCGATATGTTGGACGAATTTCGATCTCTCCGGAAGCGATGCAACAACACGTTTCGTGCGTGGCCACCTGTACATTCATGCGATGAGGCCTGCCGTGATGGAACGGTTTCAGTCTGGCACGTCAAGGATAGAGTTCTGGTTCGATTTTGCGAGCAACTATAGTTATCTTAGCGCCGCTCGTATCGGCGATCTTGCAAGAGCCCAGAGCGTCGTGATCGACTGGAAGCCGTTTCTCCTCGGCCCAATATTCCGATCTCTGGGAATGGAGACGTCACCGTTCGTCTTGCAAAAGGAAAAGGGAGCCTATGTCTGGAAAGGTATGGCTCGCCGCTGCAGTAAATACGGTCTCGCGCCGTGGTCGCAACCGAGCGCATTTCCCAGATCGAGTGTCTTGGCCGCGCGTATAGCGGTTCTGGCGCTCGGGGCTGATTGGATGGAACGGTTTTGCAGGCGGGTGTTTGAGCTCAACTTCGTCGATGATCGTGACATCAGCGATCTCGACGAGATGACCAGGTTACTTGGGTCACTCGGATTGCCCGCAGGCCTCATCGAAGACGCTCAATCCGAACCGGTGAAGCAAAAGCTTCGTTCTCAAACCGACGAGGCGCAGCGGTGCGGCATCTTCGGCGCGCCAATGTTCTTTGTCGGCGGCGAGATGTTTTGGGGGGACGATCGGCTTGAGGATGCCCTTTGCCATGCCGCCAATGGCGGAGCAGGGCGAGTAGAGTGATGCTTCCTGGCAAAACTTACCCGTGGCATCGGGCAATACTAGGTTTCGACGAAAGACACGGACGACGATGAAGAAATACTCCAACGCAGTCGATGCGATCGGCAATACTCACCTCATTCGGCTCAAGCGAGCATCAGAACTGACCGGTTGCTCCATTTTCGGTAAAGCCGAGTTCATGAATCCGGGGCAATCGGTCAAGGACCGTGCTGGCAAGTGGATCATACTTGAGGCGGAGAAGCGCGGAGACTTGAAGCCAGGCCGGCTCGTCGTTGAAGCAACCGCCGGAAATACGGGAATTGGGCTGGCCGTTGTCGCAAGCGCGAGGAGGTATAGAACCATCATCGTGATTCCGGAGACGCAAAGCCGGGAGAAGAAAGACATGCTCCGTCTGTTCGGGGCGCGTCTGGTCGAAGTCCCTGCTGTGCCGTTCTCAGATCCTAACAATTACCAGCACGTCGCGAGACGACTTGTCGAAAACCTTCGGAAAACTGAGCCAAACGGTGTCGTCTACGCTGATCAATGGAATAACTTGGACAATCCGAAAGCCCATTACGAATCGACCGGTCCGGAAATCTGGCAGCAGACTGAGGGAAACTTGGACGGCTTTATCTGCGCTGTTGGCAGCGGAGGTACGTTGACCGGGATCAGTTCATATCTCAAGACATGCAACCCGCGGATCGTCGTCGGATGCGCCGATCCTATTGGCGCGGGCATGTTTGAGTTTTTCACGAATGGCGAGGCCAAGCGTACGCATCCGACGGGGGCCGTCTTGCGTGTTCGTCGTCAGATAATTTGAGACCGCTCAGGCATTTCGAGAAGTGAGGATCTGGCTCATCTAGGGTTAAAGTTTAAGCGGCTTGTAATCGATGCTGCAAGCGGCGGTTTGCAATGGTTTCACGTTTGATGCGCGCACGCTCAGTCAGGATGGTTTCGGCTCGGCCGAAGTAAACATCCGCAGGCGTGAGGTTGTCGATGCTCTCATGATAGCGGTGATGGTTGTAGTGTTCGACGAAGCCGCTGACCTGACGTTCGAGGTCCCTCGGTAAATAGTAATTCTCGAGCAGGATGCGGTTCTTCAAGGTCTGATGCCAGCGCTCGATCTTGCCTTGGGTCTGGGGATGATACGGCGCACCGCGCACATGCTGCATGTCCTTGCCCTGAGCCAGGTGGCCAGATCTTCCGCGACGTAACTTGATCCGTTGTCGCTCAGAAGCCGTGGCCGCTGCTTTATATTGACGTGGTCCAAGCCTGAGGCGGCAAGCGCCTGATCGAGCGTGGCCGTGACGTCGGAGACGCACATGGTTGGGCCCAGCCTCCAGGCCACAATGTAACGAGAGAAGTCGTCGAGCACCGTCGATAGATAATACCAGCCCCAGCCAGTGATCTTGAGGTAGGTGAAGTCGGTCTGCCAGAGCTGGTTGATCGCCGTGGTCTTGTCCTTGAACTCATTAGCCGCCTTGATCACCACATAGGCGGGACTGGTGATCAGGTCGTGCGCCTTCAGCAGCCGATAGACCGAAGCCTCGGAGACAAAGTATTTTCTCTCGTCGGTGAAGCGCACCGCCAGCTCTCGCGGCGACAACTCGGGGTGTTCCAGTGCCAGATCGACGATCTGACCGCGGACATCGTCCGGGATGCGATTCCAGACCCGGTCCGGCTTGGAGCGGTGATCGGCCAACGCCTCGATGCCACCCTCGCGATAGCGATCGTACCATCTATAAAAGGTGGCTCGCGAGACGCCGAGCTTTTCCAACGTGCGCCTGGCAGGCAAGTGCGATTGCTCGACCAGCGCGATTATTTCGGATTTCTCGGATGCTGGATACCTCATGCCTCGTCCTCCCCAGCCCCGTTCATGCTTTTTTTGAGCAGGCGGTTCTCCAGGGTCAGGTCGGCCACCACCTCCTTCAATTCGGAGGCTTCGCGGCGAAGGTCTTTCACCTCACCGGACGTGGCGGAGCGGGCCGTGTCACCCGCCAGGCGGCGTTTGCCGGCCTCCAGAAACTTCTTCGACCAACCGTAATACATCGAGGCGGCAATGCCTTCACGGCGGCACAGCTCGGAGATGTTCTCCTCGCCGCGCAGTCCTTCCAGCACGATACGGATCTTCTCTTCCGCCGAATACTGCCGACGCGTCTGCCGCCGGATATCTTTTAGCACTTGTTCTGCGGGCGCTTTGCCCAGTCCGGATTTCTGCTTCATCTTCGCTCCTGACGGCTACGATGAACCAGAAATCCTCCTTTCGTGAAGTCCCTCATTTGGTCTCAGGGGCGATGACGCCGAACACAATCCGCGATTTCCGTTTCGTGATGTCCGGCACAGCAAGCGCGGCGCTGGAAAGCGGAACGTCGATGATTGCGAGCACATTGTCGACGTCGATCCACCGATTTGCAACGGCCGATGCGACGTCCGACTTCGCCTGGTGGTCCGCGCTGATGATCTCGATCGGGCGGCCAAGCACCGAACCACCGAAATCGGAGGCCGCCACCGGGCAGCCGTCACGGACCCCGAGCCCGAAAAAGATGCGTACGGGCCGCTCATGTCGGTCAGAACACCGATCTTTATGGGCGCCTGCGCTAGGGCACTCGATGTCATGAAAAAGAAAGCTGCGATCAGCCGTTTCACTGCGTCCTCCCTAGAGTTGTTTTTTGAGGCGAGGTGCACTTGTCCCCCGTCCTACGCACAGCCGAAACGACGGACGATGTGATGACCGACCGTTCACGTTGACGACGTTGCGCAGGCGGAGATTTGCGTTCTGAAAACGATCGTCTTGAACGATCTTGCAGCGCGGCCAATGCTAACGTTCTTTGGCGTGGCAATCGCGCTTAGCAGTCGATCGAGGAGACATGCGAAGGCGAAGACCGTTTATTCTGTCAGGATCTTCCCGGGATTCATGAGGCCGAGCGGGTCGAGCGCAGACTTTATCGCAGCCATGACGGCGACCGCCTCACTGCTGTGCTCCTTCACAAGATACTTCGCCTTTCCGATTCCGCTGTAGTGTTCTCCGCTGCAGGTGCCTTCCATGTCGAGCGCACGACCTATCAGCCGATGGCTCAGGTCTTCCGCCAACTGCCGCTCCCGCGCGTCATCAGGATCGAGCATCATCACAAAGTGGAAATTGCCGTCGCCCACGTGACCGAAAAGCGCGATCGGAATATTCAATTCCGCCGCATCGAGAGCGGTGACTTGCACACATTCGGCGAGCGGGATATCGGGACACACACGTCCGTCACGAACGGCCTGCCTAGTACACCGCTCGGCACTTGCCACATCGTCAACAGATGCGACTGCGGCAACGAGCGGACTTGCCGCTCGCTCAATTTGAGGTACCGGACCATGACGGGCTTGTGCTTCGATTCCGCAAATATGACGGCGCTCCAGATCCAGCAGACGATGGTAAGCTGCACTCGCGCCATCGGACCTACGCCGCGCTGATGCTGGCAGCGCCCCCCCTCCAACTGATCGACCGGCGATTCGCACATCACCCCACTTAAACAACGGCAACGATGCCGGCCTTGCCGGATGGCCAATCGCCGCGGGACCGATGGCGACCGACGACCGTTAGTCGCGGTTTTTGCGGCACCTTTACATATGAACGATGGCTCTCTGTTCACACGGACGGATTTTGCGGCTTTTGTCGTTCACGTCCGTCAGCAAACAGGATAAACTGTTCATTATTGCAGTCGCATGGCGAGGTGCTTTGGCATAGCGCATGATTAAACAATGAGGACAGATCTTGGCAGTTGCGCAGGCGAAGCCCAAAAGACTCACAAGAACGGAAAAGAGCGAGGAAATCCGCCGCGCTCTAGTGGAAGCAGCTGCCAAAGTCGTAGGAAAGTATGGTTATGAAGGCGCTTCGATTACCCGGATCGCCGCGCGAGCTAAGGTCGCCAACGGGACCTTCTACAATTACTTCAAGACTAGGCAGGATCTGTTCGATCGGCTTCTCCCCGAGATGGGTGAGCAGATGCTCGAGTATCTTCGCACTCACATGGACCCCAATTCGAGCGGTTGGGCCCGCGAAGAAGAGCGCCTTCGCGCCTATTTTGAGTTTCTGGTCGCCAATCCTTGGTTTCATCGCCTGGTAAACGAGTCTGAAACTATGGCGCCCAAGGCCCACAAGGTCTATTTCGCAACGATTTCTGCCGGGTACGTGCGCGCCTTGCGCCGTGCGATAAAGGACCGCGAGATCACTTCGTTCAAAGAAGAGGATCTTGAGCCGCTTACCTACATGCTGATGTCGATCAGAACGTATCTTGCACAACGCTACGCTTATTCGAACGGTGTAGTCCGTGCACCCGATGAGCAGATCATTCACACATATGTCAAGTTCGTTCGTAGCGGCTTGTACGGCAAGGCATGATGCAATCGCGCCGCACGCTTAGAGTGCAAGCGACTGCCAGACGGAGTTCACCCCGTCCGGCCGCAGTATCGGGTGCAAATCCGATTTTTCTCGGATTCTCGATCTGATTATCTATGACTTGCAATTTCCTTCGGATTCAGGACGCCACGCGCTGGCGCCCGGAATGGTGCTGAGGATCTTGTAGTCGTCGAATTGATACTTCGACTCCGCCGGCGATTTCACTTGGGCCAGATACATCGTGTGCATGGCTCTGCCGTCGCGACGGAGCAGCACGTCCTTGTTGTAGAAATCGTTTATGGGCAACTCACGCATCTTCAGCGAGACGGCCTTGGCCTCGTCGGTGCCAGCGGCCTGCACCGCCTTCAGATAATGATAGACGCTGGAATAGAGGCCCGCCTGCAGCATGTTGGGAGGCCGTTTGCCGCCTGTACGGCCGAGGAACCGTTTTGTCCACGCACGGGTCGCGTCGTTCAGATCCCAATAAAACGATGTGGTGAGCACGAGCCCTTGCGCCACCTGCAGGCCGAGCGATTCCACATCGTTGATATAGATCAGGAGACCGCCGAGACGCTGTCCACCCTGCTGGATGCCGAACTCCGCGGCCTGTTTCACCGCTGTGATCGTGTCGCCACCCGCCGTGGCCAGCCCGATGATCTTGGCCTTCGATGACTGTGCCTGGAGCAGGAAGGAGGAATAGTCGGTCGTGCCGAGCGGCGCGCGCACGGCACCAAGCACCTTACCCCCCGCCTGCTTGACGAATTCGGAGGTATCGCGCTCCAGCGCATGACCGAAAGCATAGTCCGCCGTGATGAAAAACCAGCTGTCTCCGCCCTGCTTGAGGGTCTCGACCGCGGTGCCCTTGGCGAGCGCGTAGGTGTCGTAGCTGAATTGCACGGTGGTGGGAGAACAGGCTTTGCCGGTCAGATCCGACGTTGCCGCGCTTGCCGCGAGCATCACTCGATTGCGGTCGCGCAGCAGTTCGTTGACTGCCAACGCGATGCCAGAGCCGGTGACGTCCGCAATGGCATCAACCTGCTCGGTGTCGATCCATTTGCGAGCGATCCCCGTTGCCACGTCGCTCTTGTTCTGGTGATTGGCGAAAACGATCTCGATGCGCTTGCCGAGCACCGTACCGCCGAAGTCCTCGGCCGCCATCCGAGCCGCCTCCACCGCCTTCATACCGGTGATGTCCTCGTAGATGCCGGACTGATCGTTCATCACGCCGATCTTCACCACATCGTCCGACACCTGCGCGCTGGCCGCGGTGCAGCCGAGCGCGAGTGCGGATAGAATGACTGTATAACACCTCATTGTCCTCTCCTCCCTTTCACAATCCGTTCTTCAATTCGCGCGCGATCAGGATCTTCTGCACCTCGTTGGTGCCGTCATAGATCTGGAACACCCGCTGATCCCGGTAATACTTCTCGACCGGAAAGTCCGTCAGGTAGCCGTAGCCGCCATGGACCTGGATCGCCGACGACGTGACGAACTCGGCGGCCTCGGCGGCAAACAGCTTGGCCATCGAGGCCTCCTTGATGCATGGACGCCCGGCAACCTTCAGCTCGGCTGCGTGAATGTAGAGCTGGCGGGCCGCTTCTGTCCGCGTCGCCATGTCCGCAAGCAGAAAGCCGATCGCTTGGTGATCGATGATCTTCTTGCCGAATGTCCTGCGCTGGCGCGCATAGAGAATGGCGGCATCCAGTGCGGCCCGCGCGACACCGACCGCCTGGGCGGCAACGCCGATGCGTCCGGTATCAAGTGCCGAGAGCGCGATCTTCAGCCCCTCTCCTGGACGTCCCATCAGGTCTGCCGCTGGCACGCGCAGGCCGTCGAGCGCGACCATGCACGTGTCGTTGCTGCGATGGCCGAGCTTGCGCTCGCGGCGCTCCACCACATAACCGGGCGTCGCGGTGCGAACGAGGAAGCAGGAAACCCCCGCCTTGCCGGCAGCCGGGTCCGTCACCGCGAAGATCATCGCGATGTCGGCGCTGCCACCTGACGTGATGAAGCATTTGGAGCCGCGAATGACATAGTCGTCGCCGTCGCGGAACGCGCGCGCACGGATGGCTGCGGCGTCGGACCCCGCATCGGGTTCGGTCAAAAGGAAGGCCGCGAGCGCATGATGAGCAACGACCGGGCGTAGGAAGCGCTGCTTCTGATCATCGTCGCCGAATTGCAGGATGGCTGCAGCCACGGGCGAGTTGTTCGCCGCCATCACATTGGCGAGGCCTGCGTCGCCATAGGCGATCTCTTCCATGGCGAGGACGTAGGAGACGAAATCGGCGCCAGCACCACCCCATTCGCCGGGGATGCACACGCCCATGAAGCCGAGGTCGAACATCTGCGTCAAAACCGATCGCGGGATCGCATGATTGCGATCCCATTCGGCCGCGCGGGGCACTATCTCGCGCCGCGCGAAATCGCGCGCCATGTCCCGGATACCGGTCTGCTGGGCGGTCAGGGGCATCGCGCCACCATGATCAGATGCCGCCCATGCAGAGGTACTTGATCTCCAGATAGTCTTCGATGCCGTATTTCGATCCCTCGCGCCCGGTACCGCTCTCCTTCACGCCGCCGAATGGCGCGACTTCGGTGGAAATCAGGCCCTCGTTAATGCCGACCATGCCGTATTCGAGCGCTTCGGCGACCCGCCAGACGCGACCGATGTCGCGACCATAGAAATAGGCGGCGAGTCCGAACTCGGTATCGTTGGCAAGCTGGATGGCCTCCTGCTCCGTTGAAAATGTGAAGATCGGCGCCACGGGCCCGAATGTCTCCTCCTTGAAGATCAACATGTCGGTCGTCGCATCCGTGAGGATCGTGGGCTCGAAGAAGGTACGCCCCAGTTCGTGCCGCTTGCCCCCCAGAGCGACGCGGGCACCCTTCTCCACCGCATCGGCGATATGCTCTTCAACCTTGTCGACAGCCGCTGCATTGATTAGCGGCCCGATGGTCGTACCCGCCGCAAAACCGTCGCCGACTTTTAGGTCTGCAACCGCCGCCGACAGCCGCTGCACAAAGGCATCGCGCACCGTATCCTGCACGAGGATACGGTTCACGCAGACACAGGTCTGGCCTGCATTCCGGTATTTCGATGCGATGGCCCCGCGTACTGCAGCATCGAGGTCGGCATCATCGAACACGATGAAGGGCGCGTTGCCGCCGAGCTCCATCGAGGTCTTCTTCACTGTTGCGGCGCTTTGCGCGATCAGTTGCTTGCCGATCTCGGTCGATCCGGTGAAGGTGAGTTTGCGCACCACGGGATTGGCGGTCATCTCGCCGCCGATCTCCGAAGCCGATCCCGTGACACAGGACAACACGCCCGGCGGAACGCCGGCCTGCTCGGCGAGATGCACAAGAGCAAGGGCCGAGAGCGGCGTCTGACTGGCCGGCTTCACCACCATGGTGCATCCGGCCGCGAGCGCCGGAGCCGCCTTGCGAGTGATCATGGCTGCAGGGAAATTCCACGGTGTGATCGCGGCACAGACGCCAATCGGCTGCTTCAAAACGACGATGCGCTTGTCGACCGTGAAGGGCGGGATGGTGTCGCCATAAACCCGTTTGGCTTCCTCGCCAAACCATTCGATGAAGCTGGCCGCATAGGCGATCTCGCCGCGGCTCTCCGCCAGAGGTTTGCCCTGTTCGGCCGTCATGATCGCCGCAAGGTCGTCCTGATGGGCCATCATCAGCTCGAACCAGCGCCGCATGATCGCCGCGCGTTCCTTCGCAGTGCGCGCCCGCCACGCCACGCCGGCCTTTTCTGCAAAGGAAATCGCGCGCCGCGTCTCGCTGGCGCCCATCTTCGGCACCGCGCCGACTGTCTCGCCGTTGGAGGGATTCGTCACCGAGATGGTGTCGCCACCGTCTGCGGCGATCCACGCGCCGGCAACGGGGCAGCGATCGCGCAGTAATTCTTTGTTCTTGAGTACAGGAGGCTTCAGCATGTCGCTATCCGGTGTTTCGAAAATGAAGGCGGCTTACTCATAAGCCGTCGCGCCCTTGCGGAGCGTGCTCCACTGAAAGGGATCATGGCCGCAGATCACGGTGGTCCCGTCGTCGCGCATCTGCCGGATCTCGGCAAAAGACTTCAGGTAGAGATCGGTATTCCAAGTATTCTTGGGGGCGGTGTTCTCATCGAGATTCTGCAACAGGCTCACGGCATCGGAGGCCAGTAGGATGGAGCCGCTCTGCTGCAGCTCGATGCGCAATCCCATCATGCCCGGAGTGTGCCCGGGCAGCGGCACCAGTACGGCGCGGCCGTCGCCGAACAGATCATGCTGGCCTTCGACCGCGGTGGTGGGCAAACCGTGATCCCATTCCTGCGGGAGATACCCGGCCGCAACGGCACCATCGGCCCGCGCCGCCTCGATCTCGCGCGCATGAACGAAGAACTGCGCCTTGCGGAAGAACTGGTTGCAGCCGCAATGATCGGGGTGCAGATGCGAGCACACGACCACGTCGATGTCATCGGGCTCGACCTCTATGGCCTTGAGGCTGGCCAGCACGTTGACGCCGGACGGCATGACCGGCGTCATGACCTTGGCAAGCCCGCCCCATCGCGCTTCCGCATTGTCGGACACGGACGGATGACATCCGGTATCGAACAGGATGTTCCCCTTCTCGTGTCGGATCAACGCGCAAGAGACCGGGAGATCGAGCATCTCTGACTTTTCCGCAGGCAGATAGATGCTTTTCCTCATGCGAATGGTGCCGGCTTCGAGCATGTGCAGTTTCATGGCGGACGGTCCTTGTCTAATGCGTCTCATCGGCCGCGGAACACCGGAGGCCGCTTGTCGCGAAACGCGGCGGTCGCCTCCCTGAAGTCATCGCTGTCTGCGGCACCGTCGATGGCGAGTTTGGCCTGCGTCTCGATCTCCGGAGAGCCGACGGTCAGGCCGTTCAGGATTAGCTTGGCGCCGGCAATGGACAACGGCGCATTGCGCGACAAGCCGGCCGCGAACGCGCCGGCCGCCTGCATTGGATCGTCCGCGACTTCGTCAGCGAAGCCGATCTCCAGCGCACGGCGGCCGTCGAACTGCTCGGCGGTAAATAGTATCCGCTTCGCGTGGGTCAGTCCGACCAAGTTGCGCAGCCGATCGGTACTGCGCACGCCGTAGATGATGGACAGGCGCGCAGCGGGAATGCCAATCCGCGCATCCGGCGCGGCGAAGCGGAAATCACAGGCCATTGCAAGATGGCAGGCACCACCCAGGCAATAGCCTGAAATCGCGGCGATCACCGGCTTGCCGCAACGCGCGATCGATTCCGAAGCCGCATCCACCGCGGTTTCATAGATCACGCTCTGCTCAGCGGTGGACCGCACACGCGCGAATTCGCTGACATCCGCGCCCACGCTAAAGTCCGGCGCCTCGCCCGTCAGGATCACGGCGCGCACGCCATCATCGGCAGCGAGTTCCTCGAAGATGGTCCGCGTCGCTTCCCACATGGCCAGCGTGATCGCGTTGCGAACGCGGGATCGCTGGAGTCGCACAGTGGCGATACCATCGTGCTTCGAGATCGCGATGTTCGCGCCGTCCGTCACCTGCTGTCTCCCTTGCCTCTTCGTTCGTGCCCCGCCGGCAACCACGCCTTCGAGATGCCCGGCAGCGCCGCGCCTAGAGCTCGCGCCCGATCACCAGCTTCTGGACCTCGCTTGTGCCTTCGTAGAGCCGGAACACCCGCGCGTCGCGGTAGAGCTTCTCCACCGGAAAATCATTGAGGAAGCCGTAGCCACCGTGGATCTGGATGGCGTCGGAACAGACGCGCTCGGCGACCTCCGAGGCCTGGAGTTTGGCCATGGAGGCCTCCTTCAGGCAGGGCAGCCCGGCATCCTTCATCCGCGCCGCATGCAGCGTAAGCTGATGCGCGGCCTCAACCTGCGTTGCCATCTCGGCGAGCTTGAAGCCAACCGCCTGATGGTCGATGATTGCCTTGCCAAATGTCTTTCGTTCGCGCGCGTAGCGTATCGCATGGTCCAGCGCGGCACGCGCGACACCGACTGCTTGAGCGGCAACACCGATGCGGCCCGTGTTGAGATTCGACAGTGCGATCTTGTAGCCCGCACCCGGCTGCCCCAGCATGTCGCTGGCGGGTACTTTCATGTCCTCGAGGGCGATCTGGCAGGTGTCGCAATTGCGATGGCCGAGCTTGTCTTCCTCGCGCACCACTACATAACCGGGATTGTCGGTCGGCGTGATAAAGCAGGAGATTCCCTTGCGTCCGGCCTCGGGATCGGTGACCGCAAGGATCATCGCGATGTCTGCAGTCCGCCCCGACGTGATGAACTGCTTCGCGCCTTTGATGACATAATGGTCTCCGACGCGGACGGCCCTGGTCTTGAGCGCACCCGCGTCGGATCCCGCCTCGGGTTCGGTTAGCAGGAAGGCGCCAAAGATTTCACCGCGAGCCAGCGGACGAAGATAAAGCTCCTTCTGCTCGGACGTCCCGTATTCACACAGCGCCGCACAGACAGGCGAGTTATGAACATTGATCATGTTGCAGATGCCGGAGTCGGCGCCCGCCAGCTCCTCGGTTGCGAGCACGTAGGACACATAATCCGCGCCCGCACCGTCCCAATCGGTGGGCACACAAACGCCCATGAGACCCAGCGCTCCGACTTCCGCCAGCAACGCACGGCGATCCAGTCCTTCTTCTTCCCAACGCCCCGCGAAAGGGGCGATCCGCGCAGCGGCGAAATCGCGCGCGGTATCTCTGATCAGTTCTTGTTCGGGCGTGAGAGGCATATGCGACTTTCCGTTGGCGACGTGGCCACCCTGCCGAAGAAGACGCGCCACGTCAACAAAAATGAACGGTGAACCAGAAATCACATCTGTGTTTTTTCGAGCCGAGTAAGCGCCGCGCGTAGGGGCGCAGGGATCTCCACGGGTCGCCGCGTGGCGCGATCGACCATCACGTGGGTAAAATGCCCGTCCGCTGCCGCATGTTGGCTGCCGGTAGAGAATAGGCCGATGCGATAGGTGACGCTGGATATGCCGAGCCGAGCGACGCGCAGGCCAACTTCAACGATTTCGGGAAAAGCGAGCGGCGCATGATACCGGCAACCGCTCTCTACGACGAGGCCGATGACCGGCGCCGCATGAAGGTCGAACGCTCCGTGCGCAATCGCATGAGCATTAACGATCGTATCGAAATAGCTGTAGTAGACTACGTTGTTCACATGGCCATAGATGTCATTGTCGTGCCACCGCGTCGCGATCGGCATCCAGAACGCAAAGTCATCTCGGCTTGTGGGCGGCACTCTTTCGGTCGTCGAGTTCATAGGATCAGCACCTGGCGGATAGCGTCGCCGTCATGCAGACGGTCAAATGCCTCGTTGAGCCCGTCCAACGTCACGCGTTCGCTCAACAGGCGATCGATAGGCAAGCGGCCAGCGCGATACATCGCGATGTAGTTCGGAATGTCGCGCACGGGAACGCAGCTGCCGACGTAACTGCCTTTCAATGTACGTTCTTCCGCAACCAGACTGACCTGCTGCAATTTGATCTCATGGGTCGGATTGGCGAGGCCAGCTGTGACTGTCACGCCACCCCGACCGGTGATTTTGTAGGCGAGTTCGAGCGCGCGGGCACTGCCCGCCGTTTCCACCGCAATGTCGATCCGCGGGTGCGCGACCTTGATACGCTCCATCACATCCGGATCAGCCGCATTGTAGACCGCGGTCGCTCCCAACTGCGTCGCGGTAGCGAGCTTCTTGTCGAGCAGGTCGATCGCGATCGTCTCGCGCGCGCCGCCGGCGATGGCGGCCAGCAGCGCACTGAAACCGACGCCGCCCATGCCAATGATGGCGACGGAATCCCCTGCCTTAAGCTGCGCCGTGTTCACCACCGCACCCATGCCGGTGAGAACCGCGCAGCCGAACAGCGCCGCTTCGTCAAAGGGCAGCGTGGGATCGATCTTGACGACCGAGTTTTCCGATACCACTGCCGCCTCGGCGAAGGCCGAAATGCCCAGATGATGGTTGACGAAGGCAGCGTCGCTGCGCATGCGGCGGGCTCCGCCCAGGAGAGTGCCTGCGCCATTGGCCGCATTGCCGGGCTCGCAGAGGGCCGGACGGCCGGTGGCGCACGGTGCGCAGTGCCCGCAACTCGGCACAAACACCATCGCGACATGATCTCCCGGCGCAACGCGCATGACGCCCGCGCCGACCGCCTCGACTACGCCCGCCGCCTCATGGCCCAGCGCCATCGGCATCGAACGTGGCCGGTCGCCATTGATCACCGAAAGATCGGAATGGCAGAGGCCCGCCGCTTTGATACGCACCAGCACCTCGCCGGCGCCCGGCGGGTCGAGCTCCACTTCCCTGATCTCAAGGGGCCGGCTCTCGCTATACGGCCGCGTGGCCCCCATGGCGCCGAGAATTGCCGCACGTATCCGCATTGCTCGCTCCTCCCCTGTCTGACTGGAAACCCGTATCAAGACCGACAGGTACGCGTCAACGTAAAATGATTTATGAACCACCAATCATTTTTCTTGACCGTCAACGACGCTTATGGAAATTGTGCGGCAAGAACATAGTGAAGGGATGAAGTGATGTTGCCACTATCCGGCGTGAAGGTCCTGGATTTCTCCACGCTCCTTCCCGGCCCGCTGGCGACGCTGCTGTTGGCGGAGGCCGGCGCTGACGTCGTGAAGATAGAACGTCCGGGAACCGGCGACGACATGCGCCGTTATCAGCCCTTCATCGAAAGCGACAATCCGAACTTCGCGCTGCTCAATCGCGGCAAGTCGTCGCTCGCGGTCGATCTGCGCGATCTGAAGCAGCGTGAAGCGGTGCTAGGCATGATCGCCACCACCGACGTCATCGTCGAGCAATTCAGACCCGGCGTGATGAAGCGACTGGGGCTCGATTTCGACAGCGTCAAGGCGATCAACCCGCGCATCATCTATTGCTCGATCACAGGATATGGCCAGACGGGATCGCGCGCCAATGTAGCCGCACACGACCTCAACTATGTCGCGGAAGCTGGTTTGCTGGCGCTGGGCGCCGATCGCGACGGCAGCCCCATCGTTCCCTCGGCCCAGGTCGCCGACATCGGCGGCGGCACTCTTCCCGCGGTCATCAATATCCTTCTTGCGTTGCGCCAAGTAGAGCGAACCGGCGAGGGCGTCTGGATCGACGTGTCCATGACCGACAATGTGATGTGCTGGCAGTCTTGGGCACTCGGTCAGGGCGAAGGCGGCGGCATGTGGCCGCGCTCGGGCAAGGAGCCTGTCTCAGGAGGCTCGCCGCGTTACCAGATCTACCGGACATCGGACGACCGCTTCCTGGCAGCCGCTCCGCTCGAGGATCGGTTCTGGGCCAATTTCTGCGAAGCGATCGATCTGCCGCTGCAGTGGCGGGACGACCTGAAGGATCTCGACGGCGCAATCGAAGCGGTCGCGCGGATCATCGCCGCGCAACCGGCGGCGCATTGGGAGTCGGTTTTTGCGGGCAAGGACGTCTGCTGCTCCATCGTCCTGAGCCTCCGGGAGGCGCGGTATTCGCCCTTCTTTGCAGAGCGTGAGCTGTTTTCGCGCAACGTCACCTTCGCGGACGACACCATTGCCGCCCTTCCGATGCCGCTCGCTCCCCAGTTCGTGCGACCCGAAAAGACCCTTCCCTATCCCCAGCAAGCCACACCCATCGCGGTGCCAGGCGAAGAGGACGCGGCATGAGAGCAGCCCTGATTGATCAACCGACAGGCATTGACACCATAAGAATTGCCGACGTGGCGGTCGCCGCGCCAGCCCCCGGCGAGATACAGATCGAGGTGCGGGCGTCCAGCGTGAATTTTCCGGATATCCTGATGTCCGAGGGCGCATACCAGATCAAGCCGGCCCTGCCCTTCACCCCCGGCATGGAGGGGGCTGGTACCGTCGCTGCCGTCGGCGAGGGCGTGACGAAGTTCAAGCCGGGCGACCGAGTACTGGCCAGCGTCGAATTCGGTACCTTCGCCGAACGACTGAACGTGCCGGAGGCACGCTGCTTCCCGGTACCTCCAGCGATCTCCTTCGAGGATGCGGCCGCCGTGGGCCTCGCCTATCAAACCGCCTATTTTGCGCTGCGCGAGCGGGGCCAGATGACAGCCAATGACGTGGTGCTCGTCAATGGCGCCACCGGCGGCGTGGGGCTCGCCGCGATCCGGCTGGCCAAGGCGTTCGGCGCCCGGACCGTACTCGGCAGCGTTGCCTCTCCGGCCAAGCGATCCATCGTGTTGGATGCTGGCGCGGATGGCATTGTCGATGTGGATACTCCGGAGCACATTACTGCGCTGAAGGACCAGGTCGCCGCTGCGACCGGCGGCCGTCTCGCCGATCTCGTCGTGGAGAGCGTCGGCGGCGACATTTTCGATGCCAGCCTGCGCGCTCTCGCCTTTCGCGGCCGGCTGGTGGTGGTCGGCTTTGCCGGCGGCACGATCCCGGCCGTGAAGGCCAATTACATCCTGCTCAAGAACATCTCGCTGACTGGCCTGCAATGGGCTCTCTATCCGGCGAAAATGACCAGCGAGGTGCTGGCTGCTCAGGCGGAGATCTTTACGCTGCTGGCGGACGGTAAGCTGTCGCCAAATATCGGCGCGACCTACGACCTCGCCGATGTCAAGACCGCGCTCGGCGACATGAAGAACCGCCGGGTGAAGGGCAAAATTCTCGTGCGGATCTAAGCAATGAATGTCAGCCAAATCCTCCATTCCGCCGCCAGCGCCTATGCCGACCGGCCCGTCATGCATTTCAACGGACGGGATATCGGCCACAGCGAATTCGCCGATCTCGTCGGCCGGCTGGCCGGCGCTTTCGTTGCGCGGGGCGTGACACCCGGCGATCGGGTCCTGATCCTCGCCAAAAACTGCCCCGAATGGATTGCCTGTTATTTCGCCGCCCTGTCATGCGGCGGCGTTGCCGTGCCCGTCAATCCCGCCCTTACTTCCAGCGAGGTCGGCTACATCGTCGAACACGCCACGCCTTCACTGGTGGTGACTGATTCCGACTCCATCTCCAGCCTGCGTGACGACATTCCGCATGTCATCACTCTAGGCGCAGGTGGCTCCTGCGCCGACATCGTTGCGTCGACGCAGCCATTGAGCGAAATCGTCGCGCGGGGGCCGGACGATCTCGCGGTGATCTTCTACACGTCCGGCACCACCGGGCGTCCAAAGGGCGTGATGTTGAGCCACGCCGCCGTGATCGCCAACGCCAATATCGTCCATGAGCTTTACACGCTCGGCGCGGGCGACCGCACCCTGGTGACCGGCTCCCTGTCCTTCATCTATTCGATCATGACGAATTGCACCTCGGCTATCCGCTCCGGTGCGACGATCGATCTGCTTGATCGGTTTCACCCCGAACATGTGCTGCGGGCCATCGAAAGCCGCCGCATCACTGTCTTCATGGGAGTTCCGACCATGTATGTGATGATGCTCGGCTGGTCGAAGGACAAGTCCATCGATACGTCGTCCATCCGGCTCACGGTCTGTTCGGGTGCCAGCCTTCCGTGGAATTTGCTGCTCGCAGTGCAGGAGCGGTTCGGCTGGACTCTGTTGGACCTCTGGGGAATGACCGAGGGAACACCGATCACAAGCTATGCGCCGGCCGAACATCCCCGCCAGGATTCCTGCGGCCATGCGCTGGCCGGCTGCGCGGTGCGCGTCGAAACCGAAGCCGGTGAGCAAGCGGCCACCGACGGGGTGGGAGAGGTGCTGCTCAGCGGCCCGCCAGTGATGCTCGGTTACTACAACAATCCGCAGGCCACCGCCGACACGTTGAAGGATGGCTGGGTTCGCACCGGTGATCTCGGCCGGATGGATGCGGACGGCTTTCTTTATATCGTCGGTCGCAAGAAGGACCTGATCATCCGGGGTGGCGCGAATATCTATCCGACCGAGGTCGAGGATGCCATTTACGGTCATCCTGCCGTCGCGGAATGCGCAGTGGTCGGACGTGCCGACGATGTCTATGGCGAAATCGTCGAGGCAGTCGTTGTGCTCAAGGATGGCGGCGCGGCCACCGCAGCGGCGCTTCGAGCTTATTGCTCGACCCGCCTCGCCGACTACAAGGTGCCGGCCATTATCGACTTCGTCGATGTGCTGCCGAAAGGGCCGACTGGGAAGATCCTCAAGCGCGAACTGCGCGAACGCCGCACAGCCGGATAACGGCGAATGCGGCGTAAGGAGCTTGCACGATCGCGGGCTCCGGTTCGCCTTGCCACTGGTATGGAGACAGATTGCGATGCCAGCGGCTTCCGCCCGCGAGACAAAGACGACTATCACCCGCTTTCCGCAATGGACGACGGAAGAGGATCGTTTGCTGCGGTCCATGGCCGAGGCCGGTAAGAGCCTGACACTGATGACAGCCAGACTCAAACGCCCGATCCGCGTCATCAAGTGCCGCGCCCAGGATCTCGGCATTCCGCTCGGCAAATGCCTGCGCGAACGCCCCTGAGCCGTGGCCACGTCCGTGGCTCCTTTGCCTCGCGCGGGGATGATTGCCGCCCCGCCTGAACCTATCGTTAGGCCCGCAACTCGCGTTTCAGGATTTTCCCGGTCGGCCCTTTAGGTAGCACCGGCACGAACGCCACGTGTCCGGGAACCTTGTAACCAGCGAGCCGCTCGCGGCAGTGCGCGATCAAGTCCTGCTCCGATACCATTGCGTTCTCGCCCAGCACCACAACCGCCTTTACCGTCTCGCCGTAGACCGGATCCGCAACGCCTATCACGGCACACTCGGTCACCGCTGGGTGGGCATAGATCGCTTCCTCGACTTCGGCGGGATAGATATTCGCGCCACCGCGGATGATCATGTCTCGCTTGCGGCCGACAATGTACAGGCAGCCGTCGCCATCGAGCTTGCCCAAATCGCCGGTATGTACCCAACCGTCGCGCAGCGTCTCCGCCGTGGCCGTCGGATTGCGATCGTAACCGATAAAAATGTTCGGACCGGTGAGCAGGACCTCGCCGATCACGTCGTGAGCGACGTCATTGCCGCTATCGTCGATGATCCGCACCGCACACCCCGGCAAGGCTCGGCCACAGGATTCCGGGCGCCCCTCTGCTTCCGAGGCAGGGTCGAAGCCGGTGATCGGCGTCCCCTCGGTCTGTCCCCAGAGATCGAATACGGAGACACCGAACCGCTCGCGGAATCGGGTCGCAACACTCCAGGCCAGATTCTGCCCGGCGGAGACACAAAACCGCAAGCTGCTCGCATCGACCTCCTGCGCCTGCGCCCAGTCCAGCATCATTCCAAACATCGTCGGCACGCCCATGAAGATGGTCGCTTTCTCCGACTCGATACCACGCAAGCATACTTCGGGATGGAACCGATCCTGCAGTACAACGGTCGCCCAGGCATAGATTGCGGCGAGCGCGTTGATGACCAGTGGATAGATGAAGGACAGCGAGTTGGGGATCAACGTAACGTCGCTTGCCTTCAGCCGGTAGTGCGTGGCCACCAGTTGTGCGGTGAAAATCTCGGCGCCGTGGCTGAGCACCGCGCCTTTCGGCCGCCCCGTAGTGCCGGAGGTATAAAACATCAATGCGGGATCGTCGTCCGCGCGAGATGCGATCTCCCTGTCAGCCACGCCATCGGCGACAGCTGCGGCCCAACTCCCGCCGGTAGCGCTGAAGGTCAGGACCGCGCGATCGCCGTCCGGCAACAACTGCTGCAGCGCCTCGTCAATTACGACCAGGCGCGGCGCGGCGCTCTCGACCATATAGGCAATCTCCGGCGCGGTGAGTGCCGGATTGACGGGAACGACCATCGCGCCGGCGGCCAGCGCCGCGAAGAGCGTGATCATCCATTCCGGCTTGTTATGTGCGATGATCATCACCCGGTCGTCCGGCTGGATGCCGGTAGCCTTCAAGTAACCCACAAGTTTCGCCGCGCGCTCTGCGACAGACTCATAGGAAACGTCTCGGCCTCCGAACCGAAAGATCGGCTTGGTCCCGTAATTGGTCGAGGTCTCGGCCAAAATGCTCGCAATATTCATCCGACTAACCATGCATGGTAAGGCCGCCCGAAACGCTCACGACTTGCCCCGTCATGAAACTCGCATCGTCGCTGGCAAAAAACAGAACCGCGCCGGGGATATCTTCCGGCTGCCCAAGCCTACGCATCGGGATCGCATCCTTTAACGCGTCGAATACCCGCTTGCCGCGCTCGCCCTCGTCCAGAAACGCACGCAGCATCGGCGTATCGGTGGGTCCGGGGCAGACACAGTTCAGGGTCACGTTATAGCGCATCATCTCGCGCGCCATGGTCTTCGTGAAGGCGATCAGGCCGCCCTTGCAAGCGGAATAGACCGCTTGGCCGGACGACCCAACGCGGCCCGCGTCCGAAGCGACCGTCACTACGCGTCCACGCTTGCGCTCCGCCATCTTTTTAAGAACGACGTGATGCATGTTGATCGGCCCCTCAAGATTCACCGACACGACCTTGCTGCGGAAATGCGCATCGGTATCGAGAAACATCTGAAAGCGATCCCAGCCGGCATTGTTGACCAGCACGTCGATCGGTCCGAGCTTCACTTCCGTGCGCTCCACCGCCGCTACGACGGCGTCGTAGTCGGCGATATCTACGGCCTCGACATGAGTTCGATCCGAACCGAGTTGCTCTGCTAGAGCGTCAGCACCGGTGCGGGACAGATCGAAAATGGCAACCTTGGCGCCTTCGTCGATGAAACGCCGGCAGATCGCCTGGCCCATCCCGCCTGCGCCGCCGGTGACCACCACCACCTTGTCCTTCATTCCTCGCATTGAAATTCTCCCCGTGCCGCGATCACAGCATCAGATATTTGCGTTTGACGTCTTCATTGGCGGACAGTTCGGCCATGGTGCCCTCGAAGCGGATACGTCCTTTCTCGATGACATAGCCGCGATCAGCGATGGCCGTGGCGAAAGGGATATTCTGCTCCGAAAACAAAATGGTCAGTCCCATCTCCTTCAGGGTCTGCAGCCGCTTGCCGAGGTCTTTCACGATGATCGGCGCCACACCTTCTACCGGCTCGTCAAGTAGCAGCACGGACGGATTGCCCATTAGCGTGCGGCCGACCGCGAGCATCTGCTGCTCGCCGCCGCTGAGATAGGCGCCGAGATTGCGATCAAGGCGCGCTAACGGCGGAAACAGCTCGTATACGCGCTCCACCGACCATTCGAAGCCGACAGGAGATGGCCCCTTCTTGATGCCAACCTCGAGGTTTTCCCGAACCGTCAAGTCCGGGAATATGATGCGCGCATCGGCCACATATCCGACGCCGAGCCGGGCGATAGCATCGGTAGGCTTCTGCTGGATATCCTTGCCCTCGAATACTACCCGACCGGACGATACGCCTACCAGTCCCATCACCGATTTGATGGTAGTCGTCTTGCCGGCTCCGTTGCGGCCAAGCAGGCAGACGATCTCACCGCGCCCGACGCGTAGGGAGACGTCGAACAGAACGTGACTGGTGCCGTAATGTGCCGAGATGCCGCTTAGGGCGAGAGCATCGATCATGCGTTCTCTCCAAAATATATCTCTTGCGCGTAGGCGTTACTCTTGATCTCGTCTGGTAGACCTTGCGCCACGATCTTGCCGCGGTGAAGTACGGAGATCCGACGCGCATGATTGAAGACCACCGACATATCGTGTTCGGTGAACAGAACGGCGACGCCGAGTGTCTTATTCAGTTCGTCCACTACATTCATGGTCTCGTTTGTTTCCTCCAGCGACATCCCGGCGGTCGGCTCGTCAAGCAACAGCAGCTTCGGCTTGCTCGCCAGCGCCAGCGCCAGCTCAAGCTTCTTGCGGTCGCCTTGGGAGAGATTTGCGGCAGTTTCATCGATCTTTTCGGTCAGCCTGCACATTTCCACGATCTCTCGCGTGCGCTCGACACCATGTCGCTCTACCCGGCCGAACAGATTGAGCGA
The DNA here is from genome assembly GCF_058800725.1 of Tardiphaga sp. GW822-FHT04G09. Lineage (NCBI taxonomy): Bacteria > Pseudomonadati > Pseudomonadota > Alphaproteobacteria > Hyphomicrobiales > Nitrobacteraceae > Tardiphaga > Tardiphaga sp. GW822-FHT04G09. The sequence goes on from NZ_JBXAMO010000013.1 coordinate 83,106, forward strand.
CAAGCCCATATGAGCGTGGACGGCACACCGAACGTTTTCAAAGACCGTCATCCTTACGAAGATGTTTGCGACCTGGAAGGCGCGTGACATCCCCCGCTTGACGATCTGGTGCGGCGGCGCTTGCCCGATCTCGGTGCCATCGAACACGATGCTTCCGCTCGACGGCCGATGGTAGCCGGTGAGCAAATTAAAGAACGTGCTCTTGCCTGCCCCATTCGGGCCGATGATCGCCTCCTTGGAACCCGCGGCAATTTCCAACGAGACGTCCTGGGTTACGGCCAAGCCGCCAAACGATCGGCAAAGGTTTCGCACAGAGAGAAGAGCGGCCATGTCACTTCCTCCCGACGGACGCGGCCTGCGCCGAGGCTTGCGGCAAGCGCGGCCGCCAGCCCGTTCGCATCAGCGAGCCGATCACGCCGACGACACCAGACGGAGCCATGAAGACGATGAAGATCATCACGAGCCCGATGACCAGCGACCAATAATAGGTGATGCCGGTGACCCAGGCGTGCAGTAGCGTATAGATAAGTGATCCGATCAGCGGCCCGGCAAATGTATACGCTCCGCCGATCAGCGCCATGAAAACGGGGATGCCGGATTCCTGCCAGTTCAGCAGGGTCGGCGCGACGCTGCGGGTGAAAGGTGCCCAAAGCGCACCAGCTAGACCGGCAAAGGCTCCGGCCACAATGAAATTGACCCACATGCACTTCTTCACGTCGACGCCAATGAAGCTCGTACGCCGGCTATCGTCACGAATCGCACGCAGCATGTAGCCGAACGGAGACTGGGTGATCTTCCAAATCGCCGCGCAGGAAAGTGCAACAATTACAAAGACGAAGTAGTGGAATTTGATCGGATCACGCAACGCTGGTGGCGGCAGTAATCCTTGGATGCCGTTGTCTCCACCGGTGAGGTCGTAGGACGAAAACACGAGGAAGAACATCAGCTCGCCAAATGCCATCGTCAGGATGGCGAAATAGATGCCGGTACGGCGAATGACGAAGAAGCCGATAACCGCTGCCACAAGCGCCGCGGCCGGTATGGAAACGAGCAACGCGATGGCAAACGAGCCGTAGCCCGCGCCAAAGTGCTGTTGGAACATGGCCGTGGCGTATGCGCCCGTACCGAAGAACGCGGCATGGCCGAATGAGATCTGCCCCATGTACCCGTAAATTAGATTGAAGCTCATGGCGAAGAGACCCATGATGAGTACCTCGGTCGCGATCATTGTCCAGAACTCTCCGCCAAACAGCGGGACCATGGCCATCAAGGCGAAGAAAATCGCGCTCGCGCTTATACGAGTAGGCGTCATTGTCTTTTTTCCTATGCCTTTTTAGGTGCGAAGTTCGGAGCCGAACAGGCCCCACGGGCGCCAGATCAGGATGCCAACTACGATGAGGAACACCACGGCGAGTGCGCCGTTCGGCCATACCAAGATCGAGAACGCGTAGACGATTCCGACGATCAGGGACGCTACGAACGTGCCGAGAATGCTGCCGAAACCACCAATCACCACGACCGCGAAGGACTGGATGATCAGATCGATGTCCACGCCCAGCGCCATCGGAGCTGTCGGCAACAACGCGCCGGCAGCGAGTGCAGCAAGTGCCAAACCAAGCGCGAAAACACCAGCGTAGATAAACTGGATCCTGACACCGAGCGCACTCACCATCTCGCGGCTATGGACTGCGGCACGGACGATTCGGCCGTATCGGGTGAAGCGCAGGAAGGCCCAAAGCGCCGCGGCAACCAACAGCCCGAGGCCGATCACTACGAATTGGTAGGGGTTGAGGAAGGTGCCGGAAATTTCCAACGGTTCGATATTGAACGACACGCTGCGGTCGGAAACGCCCCAGACAAGACGGATCACGTCGCCGATGATCAGCACCATCGAGAATGTCAGCAGCAGCTGTTCGGGTAACTCCCGGTGATACATCCGGGAAATCAGGACCCGCTCAAGCACGAAACCCAACAATGCCATCGCCAAGCAACCGCCGGCGACGGCGAGCAGGAACATAGGAATGCCTGGCCCGATCAGAGTGTAGATCGAATATATTACATACCCGCCGAGCAGCAGAAGGGTGGCGTGCGCAAAATTCAGAATGTTCATCACGCCGAAGATGAGCGACAGGCCGGCTGATAGCAGGAACAACATCATCGCGCGCGAGATGCCCGCGATGAGTTGGGTGAGAATTAGATCGGGATCGAAGGTCATGATGTTTCCAATCAGCCCCGCTTCTTCTGAAGCGCCTGGACGTCATCGCAACTCGGCAACCATGTCTGCTCCGCAGCGACTTTGATAATCGATTTGGGGTCGAGCACGGGGAAACCGTATTGGGGCACATCGGCGACAGTCCCCACATAGGACGGAATGCCGAGCTGATTGTTGCAACTGCGGAAAGTCGCCCGGCCGCGGCAGGTCTCAATGGTGGAGCCGGTCAAGGCGACGCGCACCGCCTCGTTTTCGATACTTCCAGCTTTCGCGACGGCTTGCTCGAGGCCATAAACCGCGTCAAAATGCATGCAGGCCCAGTCCGAAGGATAGGCGTCGGCACCATAGGCAGCCTGATACATTTTGAGATACTTCTGCATTACTGGCTGATCCAGCAAGGCGTAAAACGGCGCGCGCGCGACGCCGAGCATGCCGCGCGGTAGTGTGCCCTTGAGTTGCTGCAATTCGGTCAACGATAGCAAGCCACCTGGATAGACAGTTCGCTTGAACAGCCCCGCCGGCTTGGCTTGCTCGATGAAGGTTACGTTGTCCTTGCCTGCGATGGCACCGAAGCAGAAGTCAGGCCTCGTCGCCATCATCGCCGAGATGTACGGACCGAAGCTTGTTTCGCCGATTTTGAACCAGAACTCCTTCTGCAACTTCACGTCAGGCGCAAGCTTCGAGAAAGCTTCGAGGAAGCCGGCCTGCTGGGCGCGGGCCCACTCGTAGTCCTGACCGATACTGACGAAAGTCTTCCAATTGTTCTTCTTCGCCATGTCGGCAAGCACGACAGCAATCGCACCGGACTCCATGCGAGTGTCCGGCGAATATTGGAAGAACCAGGGCGAGAAATTCTCGTGAGTCAGGCGCGAGCTGTTACTGTTCGCGGCAAAATGCAGGATTTTGTATTCGTCGATGATCTCTTCAACGGCGAGCGCCTCGGCACTGCTCCAAGTACCGATCACTGCTTTCACGCCATCACGCGTAATCACGTCACGCGCTTCACGCGCGGCGGTAGATGGCTTGCTCTGGGTGTCGCGGAAATGCAGCTCAATGGGATGCTTGCCAAGCAAACCTCCCCGCTGGTTGATCTCCGCGACCGCGGTAGTCACCGCCTTGATACCACCATCTGAATAGTTCGCACCTGCGCCGGTGGCCGACAGCAACAAACCAAGCTTGTACGGCTGAGCCGCATCGGCGCGCGCGACCCGCGGCGCCATCACCAACGCGCCAGCAGCAGCCGAGCGCACCAGGAACTCACGGCGATTAACTGCGCTCAGAATACCTGTCAATTTCCCGTCTTTGGTCATTTTGTCTCCTCCCCCGCATCTTGCTGACGCGTTCAGATGGCCGGATGCTAGATCACGATCCGAAGCTCAGCAAGCGAAAAATGAACGGCGAACCACCGTACATTTTTGTTGACCCCGGCTTTTGATCGCGCGATCTATCCTCGCGACACAGCGGGGAGTGAGCCATGACGGTAACTTTTCTCAACTACCTAGAAGGTATATTTGTCGGACAGTCGGCGAGTTACACGAAGACCTTCTCTGAAGCCGATCTCCTGTTGTTCGCGGAAGCGTCGCACGACGACAATCCGGTCCATTTGGATGAAGAGTTCGCCAAGACGACGCCCTTCGCGGGACGCGTGGTGCACGGAATGCTCACCGCGTCGTTGATCTCCACCGTTTTGGCGAAGGCGTTACCGGGGCCGGGCTGCATCTATATGACGCAGGATATTCGGTTCACTAGTCCGGTTCGGATCGGCGAGCCGGTGACCGCAACGGTCACGATCAAGACGGTCGACTACGAGAAAAACCGCATCGTTGCCGAGACCGTTTGTAAAGTTGCCGATCGAATTGTGATCGAAGGCAAGGCCCTGTTTAAGGCCGAGCGACGTCCCTACGCTGATTGAAGGAGCAGGAGTGAAGATGATCGAAATTATCAACGTCACGACGATCGAAAACGGCGTTCGTCTTCTCACGATCAACAGGTCGGACCGGAGGAACGCGTTGAACGTCGCGACGATCGACGCGCTCGGGCGATGTTTCAACGATGCCGATGCCGATGCCGATGTCCGATGCGTGGTTCTGACGGGAGATCAAAAGGCATTTTCTGCTGGCGCGGACATCTCCGAAATGAGCAAGCACGGCTTTTCTGCGCTAGAACGGCCTGAACGAAAAGCCGGATGGGCTGCCATTGAGCGATTTTCGAAACCTCTGATCGTGGCAGCCGAGGGGATGGCCCTCGGTGGAGGTCTGGAGTTGTTGTTGCTCGCGGATGTCGCTATCGCAGGAAGATCGACCAAGCTTGGTCTGCCGGAAACAAAGATTGGACTGATTCCGGGAGATGGCGGCACTCAACGGCTAACGAGATTGATTGGCCGTGCGCGGGCCACGCGCATGATTTTCACTGGTGAGACTATCAATGCAGAGGAGGCGGAGAGGATCGGTCTGATTTCCGAAGCGGTCGACGACGCAACGGCGTTGCCTCAGTCTCTTGCCCTGGCGGCCCGCATCTCCTCGGGAGCACTTTCCGCGCTTAGGATGGCAAAATCTGCTATCCTTGCATCTGCGGAGACGCCGTTGGCGATGGGTTTGGGCGTGGAGCGACATGCAGCTGCTCGTGCGTTCGCAAGTCCCGAGGGGATTGAGGGCATGAAGGCCTTCTTAGAGAAGAGGCCTCCTCGGTTCTGACCAACGAGGTCTCCGTGCTCGGCTTTGAGATCGTCACGAACTCCGGCCTTGCGGAAGGTGCCCGCGATGAGATCGCCCCTGACGAGCAGTTGCTCGATCACTTCGCGGCGGGGGCCGCTGTGACCCCGGTGATGAACCACGTGTGCCGTGTCATGATCGCACCCTTCAAGCCGACTTCGGAGAGAAGAGCGAGAGCGTGAGAGCGCGGTAATCATCCTCCGAGCTTCCGCGCCGTGATTCGAGCAACAGTCGAATGTCGTTCGTCGGCGCAAAACTGAGCTTATCCGAGGAATCGTTGGCGGCCTCAAAGATCGAAGCCACTACCTTGTCTACCGCGTCCGAATCCGCGTTGCTCCCCATACCGCCGTACAGCTTGCTGATTCGATCGACGAAGGGAAGATAGTCTTCGATCATTTCAAGCGAGGCACCTTCGGCGCCCACACGCGCCATGAAATTGGTCTGCATCGCGCCGCCCGGCTCAACAACTTTGACCTTTATGCCAAGGGCAGCGAGTTCGTAGGATAAGCCTTCCCTTGATCAGGACTATGCTTGGCGTATCGACGCCTTTGTCGAACCACTTGTCGAGATCGCCGGTCCAATGCTGTTGGAAGGCCGCCTTGTCTCGAATGAGTTCGGCCGTTCCCTCTACCGCCACATAGATGCCTTTGGAGAAAAGGCCCGCTTCCGACGAGAAACCGAGCGCCACCTTGGGATCGCGCTGGATATCGGTTATAGCACGCGCCTGCTCATAGCTGAAATAGTACGACGTGCCGTCATAGGCCACGTCGCCGTTGTTGCTCATGGGCCGGTTGGCGATGTCGCCATTCTCGGTGCGCGTCGAAAGGATAGCGATGTCGATACCGGCCATGTCCTGTGCGATATCGGCGAGCGTCTTTGTCATCGTTGGTTCTCCTTAAAAAACAGAAACCGCGCCGACCGGCCAACGTTCCGGATCATCAAGCCCGCCGGAACACTGTCGCGCGGACATACATCGCGTCCGCGCAGATGACGATGCGCCTCGCAGTTAGCTCCCCGCGCAGGAATGCGACCGGATGGCCCCGCAATGTTTAGGGGCGGCGCTACGCTCACCACCTGCGGCTCGGAGCGGTCCAGAGAGCTGCAGCCCCCACTTCTTGAGCCTTCGCTTCCGCTTCTTCAGCAGATGCGATTATGCGTGGACATGCAGCGGATCTTCGCCCACTGCGGAATATGGGAGACGCCCTGGATGGAGAGGGTCTTGCCGGCCATTGTCGCGACCGCCGAATTGAACCCGTCTCGAAACGTGTTCACGCGGTTCATAACGCCCCGATCCGCGGACGAACGTCCCGGCCGTTGGCGGCAGTATTTCAAGCGATGGGAGCGAGCTACTCGAGACCGCCTTGCGCCGGAGCAATTGGATCTCATCGAGCCCTTTGCGCGCATGGTGCCGCCGGGAAATGTCTTGGATAAGCCGGGACATTCAGCGTTTGCCGGCACCGACCTCGCCGCCCGCCTTCAGAAAAAAGCGGTTGATACGGTGATCGTGACCGGCGCTGAGACCGACGTCTGCGTGTTGTCGACGGTGCTGAGCGCCGTCGAACTCGGCTTCCGGACGGTAGTGGTAGAGGACGCGCTTTGTACTACTTCGGACGAAGGGCACGACGCCCTCATGACAATCTATCGCACCCGCTACTCGGAGCAGATCGATCTCGTCCCGTTGTCAGGCCTCCCCGATCTTTGGCGGGATCCGCCCTAAGAGCCTGACTGAAAAATCGGCGAGCGATCTCAGTCAGGTGTGATCCCATCGGATTTGCGAAGATTCGAGGGAGATCACGATGCCTTGGACCGAGATCACTCGTGCCCAATATCGGCGCGAAGGCCTGCGTTACGCAAGCGACATGACCGATGAAGAATGAGCGCTGATCGCGCGCCGGATGCCGCCACGGCAGCGGCTGGGATGGCCGCGCAAGGTCGCGCTGCGCAGCTTCGTCGAAGCGATTTTGTACATTCTTTCCACGGGTTGCCAATGGCGGCTGCTGCCGAAGGAGTTTCCGCCATACGCTACGGTCCAAGGCTATTTCTATGCCTGGCGCGATAATGGTCGATGGCGGCAGATCGTCGAGGCATTGGTCACACGGGCTCGCCTGCAACTGGATCATGCACCGACGCCGACGGCGGCGGTGATCGACAGCCAAAGCGCTCCGACGACGGAGGCCGGCGGGGCGCGCGGTTACGATGCCGGCAAGCGTATCAATGGCCGCAAACGGCACATCGTCACCGACACCAACGGTCTGTTGCTGGCGGTCCATGTCCATCCTGTCAATGTTCAGGACCGTCATTGCGCCGTCCCGCTGCTGAAGCAGTTACGCCGCCGCTTTCCCAAACCGGGCCACGTGTTCGCTGACCGCGTCTATCGCGGCAAACAGCTTCTCAATGCACTCTCGGACAGCGGCGTGTGGCCCATCGAGATCGTCGAACGTCCGGCTGGCGCCAAAGGCTTCCAACTCCTGCCGCGGCGCTGGGTGGTTGAGCGCACTTTTGCATGGTACGGACGCTGCCGCCGTCTCGCTAAAGACTTCGAGGGATCTGCAGCCACCGAAGCCGCATGGCTTCTGGTGGCGCATATGAGGCTCCTCACGAGGCGCCTTGCTCCGCAATCCAAGCCCGTGGAAGCTTTTTGAGTCATACTCTAAGGTAAATCTTGGAACCTGGACGGGAATACCGCGTTTCAGCGGCGTCAAGAGCATGGGAGGCCGCGATGGCTGGTAAAGACCTCAACGATCTATTCCTCGACACCCTCAAGGACATCTACTACGCCGAAAAGCAGATTTTCAAAGCCCTGCCAAAGATGGCCAAAGCCGCCGCTTCCGACGGGCTACGCGCGGCTTTCGAAAAACATCAGGCCGAGACGGAGGTGCAGATCGAACGCCTCGAACAGATTTTCGAAAGCCTCGGAAAGGCTGCCCGCGGGAAGAAGTGCGACGCTATCGAGGGCATCCTCGATGAAGGCAAGGAGATCATGGACGAGTACGCCGACACATCGGCTCTCGACCCGGGCCTTCTCGCAGCCGCACAGGCCGTCGAGCACTATGAGATCTCCCGCTACGGCACCCTTCGGACCTGGGCGCAGACCCTCGGACTGAAGGATGCCGTCAAGCTGCTGGATCAGACCCTCGCGGAAGAAAAGAAGACCGACGATGCGCTTTCGAAGCTGGCATTGTCGGCGGTGAACGCAGAAGCGGCATGACGCATAAACGTTGATGGACGCCGCGGCTCAGCCGCGGCGTCTTTTTCATATCATTGGAGAGCAAAATGAGCATTTTCGGAAAGATCATGGGTGCCATCTTCGGTCACGCGGAAGCGGCGCCGGCCGGCGGAGCGGCACCTGCCGCGCAGGACAAAGCGTCGTCTCAAGCATCGTCGCCCGCAGCCACCGCGCCTTCGACTGCACCAACTGGCAGCGCCTCGAACGTCGATGTCGCCCCGATCCTCGACAAAGCCGTCGCGGCGAAGGGTGAGAGGCTGGAGTGGAAGACGTCGATCGTCGATCTCATGAAGGCCCTTGACATCGATTCGAGCCTGTCGGCACGCAAGGAGCTTGCCAAGGAGCTCGGCTATTCGGGTGACACGAACGACTCGGCTACGATGAACATCTGGCTACACAAGCAGGTGATGGCCAAGCTGGCCGCGAACGGCGGGAAGCTTCCCGACGACATCAAGACCTGAGAACTCGACCTCGCCACCAATCGAGCCTCTCGCCCCATCGAGGGCGAGGGGCGTCGTTTTCGGATCCGACGCGCGGCGTCTGCATCTGTCCGATGGAAGGTCAGATGCCAAAACATCATTTCCAGATTTCATGAGCCGGCATCGCGTTTCAGGACAGCGACCTCGAGGTGCCCGAAACGAGGCAGCATGAGCCAGAGCTACCACGTCATGCGGATGCTTCTCAAAGTCATCAACGGTGACCTGCCCACGGGGACGTTGACCCGAGCCGCTGACCTATCTGGGCGATCGATCGCCGATCGTCTTCCGAAGCACTCTCGAGAGCATTTCTACGGAATAGGGTTTTTGAACGAGCTCGAATCCATGATTCACGTTTTCGGCGAGGACGCTGCTGTAACCCGATGTGAGGACGACGGGTAGACCAGGATATCTTTCACGGATCACGGTCGCCAGCTCGACGCCGTTCATACCCGGCATGATGACATCGGAAAAAACGAGATCGAATGCGAACTCGTCTGACGATAACGCCGCGAGCGCCTGATCGGCCGACCGCACCCATTCGGTGGCATACCCCAGATCTTCCAGCAGTTCGGTGGAGAATTTGCCAACATCTAGATTGTCCTCGACAATGAGAATGCGATGTCCTTGCTCTCCGGCGAGGTCAGTACGGGGAGCCTGCGTCAGATGGGTGGCGACCGACGCTTGGCTGCGAGGCAGATAAATCGTGAAGATCGATCCTTCTCCGACGATGCTTTTCACCAAAATGTCGCCACCCGACTGCTTCGCGAAGCCGAAGGCTTGGCTCAAGCCCAGTCCCGTGCCGCGCCCGATCTCCTTGGTCGTGAAGAACGGTTCGAAGATCGTCTGAATGTGCTCGGGCGGAATGCCTGTGCCGCTATCCGCCACCGAGATAGCGACGTAATCGCCAGGCCGGGCGGAATGGGATCGGACTGCCGGGATTTCCACAGCGGGCTCGGCGGAGATGACGAGCCGCCCCTCTCCGTTCATCGCGTCCCGGGCGTTGACGGCCAAGTTGACCAAAGTCGTCTCGAACTGCCCGATATCCGCGACGGCGAGCATCCCTTTGTCCGGGGCGTTCACTTCGATTTGGACCCGGCCGCCGACGAGCGGACGGATCAGGCTTGCCACGCTGTCTATTTGCACGCCGACGTCGAAGGCGACGGGCGCCAGAGGTTGTCGGCGAGCGAATGCGAGCAGTTGGCCGGTCAGCCTCGATGCCCGGTCTGCCGTGTCCGAGATGGCATCGACGTATCTTCGCCGGCGCTCTTCCGGAAGATCACGACGACGGAGAAAATCCGTCGCCGACCGGATGATCGTAAGGAGATTGTTGAAGTCGTGGGCGACTCCGCCGGTCAACTGTCCGACCGCTTCCATCTTCTGCGCCTGGCGGAGCGCTTCCTCATTGGTCCGCCGCTCGGTCGTATCCACGGCTTCCGCCAGGACGGCCGTTATTTCGCCGGTCTCGTCCGTCACGGGGCGCAAGGCGAGCTCGAAATGTCGGCGGCCTGCAGGAAGGCTCAATTCGATGTCCATTCTCGAAGTCGCACCCTTGGAAGCCTGGCGGAACGCCTCTTCGACCGCTTTCGCTACCGCCGGCGCCTCGTCGAACCAAGCCGCTTCCCAAAAACGTTTACCGAGCACATCCTCCGGGCCGACCGCTGCAGCAGACAGAGCGGTGGCGTTGGCGTAGACGACCTGTCCCTCGAGATCGAGAAGGTCCTGATGCTGGTTCGTGGTCTCGAGAATCGCACGAAGCTGGGATTCTCTGCTGCGGAGTTGGGCGGTCCGCTGCGCGACGAGAATCTCGAGATCGTCGTTCACCGATCGCAGATCGATCTCCGCTTGCTTTGCGACGGTAATGTCATGCGCCACGCCGATGAAGCCGATGTGCCGGCCGGCCGGATCCCACCGAGGCTGCGATTCCGAGCGGATCCAGCGGAGTTCGCCGTCGGCTCGGCGGTAGCGCGCCTCCAGCACGAAGGGTTTCAGGGACGCCTCCCCAGCAATGCTTTCCTTCACCACGCGCTGAGCGTCATCGGGATGGAGGATGCTCCGCCAGTCGAATACCAGCGCCTGTTCGTAGGGGACACCGACGAAGTCCACGTAGGCCTTGTTGGCGAAGCTCCGAGTCCGATCCATCCGGGTGACCCACATCGGGACCGGTGCACTGTCGGCGATGAGCCGGAACCGCTCCTCGCTTTCCCGCAGCATTTCGCGGGCCTGAGCCCGATCCGTGACGTCGATGTGGGCGCCGACCATCCGGACGGGGCGCCCGTTTCGATCGCGCTCGATGCGGCCCTCGGCCGCTATCCAGCGTACCTCGCCGTCGTTGGGGCGGATGATGCGGTACTCGGAGGAATAGCGCTCGGCTTTGCCTTCGAGCATATCGAGGAACTGGCGCTCGGCCCGCTCCCGATCCTCGGGATGAAGTCGTCTCACCCAGTCTTCGTGCGTCTCGTTGACCGCCTCGGGCGGCAGTCCGTGAATCGCGAGATATTCAGGCGAGCGCTTGTTCTCGAACCCGTTGGTGAGGTGGACGACGACGCCACCGACCTTCGCGATGCGCTGCACCTCGGCAAGTTCGCTTTCCCGATCTCTCAGCGAACCACGGGTCTCTTGCTCAGTCACGCGACGCCCTTTTCGCTATCCCGGCGGAGCGGCGACGCCGACCGGCGACCGCCTCCGAATGTAGTGATCTAGCACGAAAAGGCGGATGGCTGACGAAAGGTTGGACTTAGACCCGGCGGTTCGTGCGTTGTCGATCCTCGTCGCCAGGTCGAAGACGGTGACACCCTCGTTCCGCGCGATTTCCTTCAACGCGGACGAGAATTCATCTTCGAGACTGACGCTGGTCTTGTGCCCCGCGATCTCCAAGGACCGTTTGTGGATGGTAGATTTCACGCAGGACCTCCGGCTGCCGCCGCCAGAATTGCATTTGGTCCCACTCGCAATCAATCCTGGAATTTCCGCCCGGGATTACTTCCGCTTTTCTTCCAACGCTCCGGTCGCCCGTAGATCCGCCCGCACTTTTCGGACTTTCGGGAGTGGCTTTTCGAGATCGCGCGCTTTCTTCTGGACGGCCGACGACGGTCTGCGCAGTGCAGCACTGGCCCGCATCAATGTCGTTCCTTCGTCAGCCAACTCTCGAATTTCGCTATGTCCTCGGTGGTCCAGGGCCTGGTGATAGGCATCGTGTATCTGTAAAGCCTCTTCGCTATACTGAGTCTTCCGACGCCTTCGGTCGGATTGGCGACATATGTCAGTTAAAAATTACCTTCCCGGAATTGGCTACATGTGGTCGAATGTCGCACCGGAAAGGATTACAATGCAGCCGAAAGCAGATCAGCAACGCGGCCTCGCCCGACTTTTCGGCGACGTGGCGAACAAGACGTCGCTGTTGGCGGGGCGTGCGTCTACTTTTGCCATCGCGTCTGCCGTCGTCATCATTTGGGCCGTGACCGGGCCGTTGTTCGGCTACTCTGATACGTGGCAACTTGTCATCAACACCGGGACGACCATCGTGACGTTCCTGATGGTCTTCCTCATTCAGAATTCGCAGAACCGGGACGGCGCCGCCATCCAGGTCAAGCTCGATGAGCTCATCCGGACAAGTGCGGCGCACAACTCGTTCGTAGGCATCGAACATCTGACCGACGAGGAGCTCGAGGACATCAGAACCAAATGCGAAGCGCGGGCCGCCGCGGAAAAAGCCGGCGAGAAATCTGTCCGCCGGACCGGCGAGAAGGCCCGCGACGCCGCCGACCAAGCCGTCGGATGAAAGCCCCTCAAGGGTGAGGGTAAAACTGGCCGCTGATGGGCCGAAGCTTCAAGCAACAAACGAGTCCGTCCCGGAGTATGGACTGGAAGGCATTTTGGTGGTTCGTTTCGGTTCGGCCCACGACGATCTCTCGCACGCGATTGCCATTCATGATCTCAATCCCTGCAATCCAATCTCTCATCTCCCCCCATCCCCGAAGGTCAAGCGCCCTGCGTAATGGTTGGAGGTCTGTTTGCGTCATGTGCTGAGGGTCAAGGAATCCGAATGCGGGGGTGGCTGGGCCGTCGAACATCGGCGGGCACCGGGTGTCTGGATCGCGCTCGCGGGTCTCTATCTCAGCGAGGAAGCGGCTTCCGCATGGATCGACGAGAAGGGTGAGCAATACCTGTCCGCGGAGCGGCACCGCAGGACTGCCGTCATACGCCGCAACAACGTGCATCTGTCCGGCCGCGGCGACACGGCAATGGTCTTCGCTCACGGGTTCGGTTGCGATCAGCAGATGTGGCGGTTCGTGGCCCCGCAGTTCGAGAACGACTTCAAGGTTGTCCTCTTCGATCATGTCGGTTCAGGCAAATCTGATCTCTCGGCATACAGCAGCGAGAAATACGCGTCTCTCGACGGATACGCGGCCGACCTCAACGAGATCGGAGACATTCTAGGGCTCAGGGACGCCGTGCTGGTCGCCCATTCGGTCAGCGCGATGATCGCGGTGCTCGCATCGGTCGCGGCTCCGGCGATGTTCGGACGCCTCGTTCTGATCGGACCATCGGCACGCTACGTCGATGACGTTGGATACATCGGAGGCTTCTCGCAGGATCGCATCGATGAGCTTCTGAAATTTCTTGAAAGCGACTACACCGATTGGGCTGCAGCGATGGCACCGGCGATCGTCGGCAATCCAGACCGCCCTTATCTCGCAGAAGAACTCAGCGACAGCATCTGCCGCATGGATCCTGAGATCGCGAAGGAATTTGCACGCATCACGTTCACGTCCGACAGCCGAGCCGATCTACCGAACGTTTCCCGCCCCTCGCTAATCCTGCAGTGCTGGGAGGATGCGATCGCTCCGCTTGAAGCGGGCGCTTACGTCCATCATGCCATTCCAGACAGCACGATGTTCGTTATGAAGGCTACCGGCCATTGTCCGCATCTCAGCGCTCCTCGAGAAGTCGTCGCGGCCATCAAAGCCTTTGCGTGAAACCATTCCAGCTTCGGTAGATTGCCACGCAGCACACGCCCGGTGTCAACCGGCCATAATGGGGATGATGGACGCGGGCGATTTTGCCGGTTTCTCGTCGCGACAGCAACGCATCGGTACGCGTGGCAATCTAACCTGTTCTCGGCGTGTGCACCTTTCGCTGGCGGCGGCATGCCACATCGTCGCGCCACGCAAATCCATAGACTCCACGCGATTTTCATAGATCGCGTACGCGTCCGAAAAATGTAACTCCGGATTGATGATGACAAAGAACTTTGCCGGTCGCTGCTTAAATGGTCCAAAGGCCGGCGAGCACCTCAGCGCACCTAGCAACAGTGTGCCCGTTGTAGCGCCGGGAAGCGATACCGAAGGACAGCTCATCGGTTTTTATGAGTACGACGCCGGTGAGTGGAAGTGGCTTCCCGAAATATCTCCCGGCGCAGGCGATCGGCTCCGGTAATGTACGGTCCGATCGGAAATGCCACGGGTTCATTTGGTGTTCGGGGGTCCGCTTTGCGCCGATTGTGTTGAAGAAGTCGGCGACGGAGCTGCTCGCGACTGCTCTATGATCGAGCGCGTGTCAGTCAGTCTTGTCTTAGGCAGGCATTGGGGCGGGCGACGGAATCAGCTTTGCCAGTCTTCGGAGGTTCTGGGCGGTAGCGGCGAGAAGGAACTCGTCGTGAGCGCCGTAAGGGCCTCTCAGCCGGAGCCGGTCCAGGCGCAGAATGCGCTTCAGGTGCGCGAACAGCATCTCGATCTTCTTGCGCTCACGTCGCGACGTCACATAGGCCTCGGTCCTGGCGACCCCGCGTGCTACATCTCGGGCTCTCTCGTAGATAGACCGCGGAACCTTGCGGGAAGGCATCTTTGGACAGCACTGTGGCTTAAGCTTGCAGATATCGCAGTCATACTTGCTGGCGCGGTAGTGAAGCGTCGACCCGTCATTCACCAAGGTACCCGTTGAAGCGAGCACCTTGCCTGCTGGGCAGCGATAGATGTCGGTCTCCGGATCGTAGGTGAAGTCGTCGCGCGAGAATGTCCCATCACTGCGGATCGACTTGTCAAACACCGGAATGTGCGGCTCGATCGCACGCTCGTCGACCAGCCAACCCAGCATCTCGGCTGATCCATAAGCACTGTCGGCGGCCAGACGCTCAGGGCGCAGGCCGAGGCGTTCTTCAGTGCGGTCGATCATCGTGCGTGCTGCGCCAACTTCGGCTTGTCGGATCGCGCGGGTCGCTTCGACATCTACGATGATCGCCACCTTGAGGTCGATCAGGTAATTGTCGGCATAGGCGAAGAAGGCGTGCCCTTTGTGAGCACCCGTCCATTGCGCGGCCGGATCTGATCGCGAGATGAACTTCGGTACCGTCTCGCTCGCCGCGCCCCAGGCGGCATCATCGAGTGTGTCGAGATATTCTCGGACGGACCGGCGCGTCCGGGCCATCGCCTCCCAGTCATGCTGGCTGGCTCCTGCGGCCGAGCGTTGTTTGTTGGCGTCAGCAGCGATGAGGCTCGCATCGACCGCAAAGGCGGCACCATCGACAAGTCCCTCCGACACACAGCGACGCACGACCGTCTCGAACAGCTTGCGCAACAGATCGCAATCGCGGAAGCGACCATGCCTATTCTTTGAGAACGTCGAATGATCCGGCACTTCGCCGTCGAGTCCGAGCCGGCAAAACCAGCGGTAAGCGAGGTTCAGGTGAACCTCTTCGCACAACCGGCGTTCGGAGCGAATGCCATAGCAGTAGCCGACCAGCAGCATCCGCACGAGCAGTTCAGGATCAATCGATGGCCGCCCGGTCGAGCTGTAGAATGGTGCCAACTCGCTCCGAATACCCGACAGATCGACGAAGCGGTCGATAGACCTCAGAAGGTGAGAGGCCGGCACGTGCCGCTCGAGTGAGAACTCGTAGAACAAAGCCGCCTGATCAGTCTGCTGGGGACCCATCATCGATTCAGCCTCCGCCGATAAGACAATGAATCAGCGATCGTGCTCGACTTCAACCAGGGTTTTTCAACAGAATCCGCCATGAGCGGACATTGCCTGTGCGTAGTTGGCCCGTGCAGCGACAATCTTTCAAAATACTAGGCCTAGTAGGTCGCACGCCCTCCGGACAAATCGAATACCGCTCCGGTGCTGAACGAGCATTCCTCGCTGGCCAGCCAGCAGATCATTGATGCCGCTTCCTCCAGAGTGCCGAACCGGCCCTGAGGAATCTTCGACAGCATGAAATCGATATGCTGCTGCGTCATCTGATTGAACAACGGTGTCTTGATCGCCGCAGGCGTCACGCAATTCACGAGAATGCCCGTGGTCGCGGTTTCTTTACCGAGTGACTTGGTCAGCCCGATCACCGCCGCCTTCGACGCACTGTAGGCCGAAGCATTCGGATTGCCCTCTTTGCCAGCAATCGATGCGATATTGACGATGCGACCGTAGGCGTCCTTCTCCATCACGCGGATGGCAGCACGGTTGACGAAGAAGGTGCCGTTGACGTTGATGTCGAAGACCCGGCGCCAGTCGTCTGCGGGATAGTCGCGCAACGCGATATTCGGCCCGGTGATCCCCGCGCTGGACACGAGGATGTCCAGCTTGCCGCCCAGCGCGGCGACCGAGCGTGCCATGCCCGCCTCGACGTCTGCCTCCGAGGAGATGTCCAGCTTTTCGACATGCACATCTTCGAGGCCCGCCAATTGACGGACGGCGTCGCTGACGTCCCAGATCGCGACCTTTGCGCCCTCTGCGGCCAAACGCCGGGCCGTCTCCAGGCCGATCCCGGAAGCGGCACCCGTCACGATGGCGGTGCGGCCGATAAACCTGTCCTGGGTTACGGCCATCAGATGCCTGCTCCGTCGGCGGACCAAGCCACCACCTTCTGGCGCTGAACGCCGAGCTTCTCGATGCCGACGGTCATCGTATCGCCGGGCTGGAGATAGATCGGATCGGGCTTGAATCCCATTCCGACGCCGGGCGGCGTTCCCGTCGCGATCACGTCGCCCGGAAGCAGGGTCATGAAACGGCTGACATAGCTGACGATCTCGGCACAGTTGAAAATCATCTTGCTTGTATTACCCGTCTGCATCCGACGGCCGTTGACATCGAGCCAGAGATCGAGCGACTGGACATCGCCGACTTCATCTGCCGTTACGAGCCATGGGCCGACGGGACCGAACGTATCGCATCCCTTGCCCTTGTCCCATGTACCGCCGCGCTCCATCTGGTATTCGCGCTCGCTGACATCATTGATAACACAATAGCCCGCGACGAAAGACAGAGCCTCCTCGACGGAGACATAGCTCGCCTTGGAGCCAATGACGATCCCGAGTTCGACCTCCCAGTCCCCCTTCTTCGAACCCTGCGGAAGCATCACAGGATCGTTCGGGCCGGTGAGGGACGTAATCGCCTTCTGGAAAATGATCGGTTCCGACGGGATCGGCAGATTGGCCTCCGCTGCATGATCGGAATAGTTCAGGCCAATGGCCACGAACTTGCCGATCCCGGAAACGGGCACGCCGAAACGCGGCTGGCCCTGCACAGCGGGCAAGGATGACGGCGCGACCTCAGAAATCTCCTTCAAGGCTTCAGCAGAAAGCGTCGCGGGGCCGATATCCGCGATCACCGACGAGAGGTCGCGCAAGACGCCGTCAGCACCGACCAGGCCGGGCTTCTCAGAGCCCGGCTGCCCAAATCTTACAAGTTTCATGAGTTTCTCTTTTGTTGTGCGATCAGCCGAAACGTGCGCTGACCGAGCCGAGACCACTGATGGCCGCTTCGAAAACATCACCCGAATTCGCTGAGACCATGGGCCCAAGCGCACCGGACAAGACAATGTCGCCGGCGCGGAGCGGGCGGCCACGTTTGCCGAGTTCAGCCGCGAGCCACGCCACCGCGTTGAGCGGGTTGTCGAGGCAGGCGGCGCCCTTTCCTTCCGATGCCGCATCGCCATTGCGCGTCATCTTCATCGTGACCTCGCGCAGATCGAGGTCGCCGAGCGGCCGCTTGTTGCGGCCGAGCACGAACAAGGCAGACGATGCATTATCCGCGATCGTATCGAAGATCGAGATTTCCCAGTTGCGGATGCGGCTGCCGACGATCTCGAGTGCAGGCATTACGAATGCCGTTGCATCCGCAATTTCCTTCGCCGTCGGATTGGCACTGACGATGTCCCGTGCCATTTCGAACGCGACCTCGGCCTCGATCTTGGGCTGGAGCACCCGCCCCTTTGCGACCGGTTCGTTTTCCTGAACCTGCATATCCGCAAAGAGGATGCCGAAGTCAGGCTGATCCACGCCCAACTGCTTTTGAACGGCCGGCGAGGTTAGGCCGATCTTGCACCCGACAATACGGCGTCCTTCTGCCAGCCAATGCGACGTGTTGGCCTCCTGGATGGCGTATGCCGTATCGATCTCCTGGAAGATCAGTTGCGTCCTGATCGGCGGGATCGGTTCTCCGGAATAGGCCTCGCGGATCGCTTTCGCGATGCCGTCGATGTTCTCTGCAACATTTGCCATATCAGCCTTACCCCTTCAGGAATTCGATGTGGATGCGATTGAACAGCGCGGCGTCTTCAAACTGTGGCCAGTGGCCACACTCGTTCATGACGACATACTTGGCGCCAGGGATCATGTCCGCGATCTGCTTGCCTTCTTCCGGCGTCGCCGTCGGATCATGCGAGGTCCAGACCACCAAGGTGGGAGCCTTGATCGACTTGTACTGATCGGCGGTGATCATGTTGGGTCGGCGGATTTCCATCTCCTGAAGGCACATGATGCGCTTCATGGTCTCGGAGAAGCCGGGCTGGGAATAGATCGCCCGGCGCGTCTCGATGAGATCGTCCGACACCATGCTCTTGTCACACATCAGGAACTCAAGGCGGGTCTTGATGCGCTCCCAGGTCGGGTCCGAGGCGGCCTCGTTCGACAAGGTCTTCAAGCGCTCCATGACGTGCGGATGCGCGGTCCAGCCGCCTGCCGTGTTGAGCACGAGCTTCTCGACGACCTGTGGATGGTGAACGGCAAGATAGGTCGAGACCCAGCCGCCAAGGGATTCGCCGGTGAGCATCGCGCGATCCCGGCCGAGGGTCTTCAGGACCGCCAGGATGTGCTCGGCATAATCTTTGACCTGATAATTGATCGGCGGCTGATCGGTCCAACCATGACCGAGCATGTCGATGGCCACGAACCAGAAGTCCGCATTGGCGTGCGGGCCGAAATTGCGCGAATAGGCCTCGGCGTGACCGCCGACGCCGTGGAGCGCAAGGACGAGCGGCTTGGACGGATCGCCGGACTCGATGCATCGAGTCCGGATGCCGCCCGCGTCAATGAAGTGCTGCTTGAAGGAAACGCCCTTCAGATCGGCCCAGACGCTCGAAAAATTGTGTGGTCGTGTATTGCTCATGGGATTATCCGGTTGTCTTTGATTGGCTATGCGAACAGCGGTGCGTCCGTCTGCTCGCGGTACGGAGGCGCCGCATCGGCATCGAGATTGTTGAAGTCGTTGCGGGCCAGAATTTTCTGAAGTGCTTCCTCGAGCTTGTCGTGCGCATCGCTGTCATCGCTCGCGGCCGCCGATTGGCGCCAAGCAACTACCCCGTCCGGCCGCACAAGCACGGCGCCCGCTTCGTCGATCTCGCGGATCCGCTGCCATTCGCAGTAAAGATCCTGCTGGTCGGGCGTCCCGATAACCGCCACTCGGAGGAAGGGCAGATTCATCCTATCGACGGCCTTCTTCCAACTCTCGCCCGCAAGACCGGTCACGACCGTGAACGAACCTTTTCCAGTGACATCCAAGGTCGATTTGCGTTTGCCGTCAGCACCGACGATCCAGGCATGGGGAATTTTGGCGCCCGGTCGTGTCGTCGCCTGGTTGTACAGACCTTTGTCTCTCCGCCAGACTTCGGGCTCGGCATTGGCATCAGGAAGGATAGCGCCGCTTTCATAGCGCTGGTTCATCTCGGTGCCCTGCGCGTTGAATTCCGTCTGCTTGAGATCGAGCGCGTCCTGGACCGCACGGCGCGCCGCAACGCCCTCCGGGCCGGGATCCTGGAAGCGCGCAATGCCTGCGGCCACAGGGTTCGAAGCTTCCGGAACGCGGAAACACGCATTCAGCGGCGCATAGTCCATGCGAGACTGGTTGGCGCGCTTGACGATCTGCTCTCCAACCGGAACGCGTTCCGCCGAATAGCTTTGCAGCAATTCAGGTCCCGCATATCCCTTGATGACATAGGCGAGCTTCCAAGCGAGGTTATGCCCGTCCTGAACGCAAGTGTTCATCCCAAGGCCGCTCGACGGCGGATGGCGATGCACCGCATCGCCGCCGCACAACACCCTGCCCTTCGTGTATTCGGTCGCGTAAGCTTGATTGACGTACCAGAGCGAGGTCCGAACGATATCGATGCCGATCTTCGGGTCACCGATCAGGATGCGGATCTTGGAGATGATCGTATCCGGTGAGAGATCCGGTTCGCCCCTGTTGATGTCGAAGCCCCAGCCCGCGATCCATCGCGTCCAGGGATGGACGGCACGCAAAAGGCCCATGCCGATTTCGCCGAAACTGGCGTCCGGCGTCACGATCCAGTTCAGGATGCTCGGCCGATGGGCGCTGTACTTCGAAAGGTCGGCATCGAAGATCGTGTAGACGGTGCCGGCGCGAGCCATCTGTCCCGTGATCGGCAGATTGAGGTGTTCGACAACCGAAGATCGCGCACCATCGGCACCGACCATGTATTTGGCCCGGATCGTGTATTCGCGGCCATCGAGCCGGTCCCGCATCCGCGCGGTGACGCCGTGCTCGTCCTGTTCGTGCCCGAGATATTCGGTGTTAAACGTGAACGTCGTGCCGCGTTCGGCCGCCTTCTGCAGCAGAATCGGCTCAAGCAAAGGCTGGATGATATCTACCATGCCACAAGGGCTGGCCTTCAGATAATCGCCCTTGCGGTCGTCGCCGGTGCCCCAGGTGCGCATGCGGATCAGTTCCGGACCCGCTAAGCTCGTCGCGAAGGTCGTATCTCCCATAACGTCCCAATGGCTCGCAAAGCGTGCGATCTCATCGTCGATGCCGAGATCGCGAAACACTTCGTTTGCGCGCTGGTTGGTGATGTGGGCCCGCGGACTATCTGCGAGCCATGCAGAACGCGACACCATATGCGCGCGCACGCCGTAAGTGGCGAGCCCGAGCGCCGTGGTAGCACCCATAGGACCTGAACCTATGATCAACACGTCGGTGTTGAAATCCGCACTCATTGGAGACCTCCTTCGATTTTATTGATTTGCGGAGACGCCCGTCAGCGGGCGGCCGTCTCCGATCCACGTGCGGCGATCATCGCCATGCCAGCAATCCAGCCGGGGATCGCCTCGTAGAACTCACGCTCGACCTTGTATTCTCCGGCAGCGGACAAAGCGCCGAATGCCGCTATCCAGGAAAGGACCTCGTTAGCCCCACGTCCCGCCGCCTTGCGAACCTCGTCGGTGTCCAGTTTGTCGGCAGACGAGAAATCGCCCGACCGAAGGATGCGCATGAATTCCGCATCCCATTCCGGATTGAGCGGTGCGCACGGACCTTTGCCCGCCTCGGCAAGGACGCCCGCTTCGAGCACTTTCTCTTCACGCGCCTTCTGTGCTTCAGGCGTCTGGTGGCGGTTGTTGATCAGGCGTTCACGGACCTCGGGGGTGGCGGTCCGGATGTCCGGAAGCGGCGGATCGTGCGAAAGGCCGCCGGAAGCCGCGAACAAGACGCGCTTGCCGGATTTGGCGGCGAACCGACCGACCGCTTCACCGAGCATGCGGGTACGACGATAGGTCGGGAGCGGAGGAGCAGCACCGTTCACAAAAATCGGCAGAAGCGGGATCGAGCGGAAATTACCAAACATCGCTTCCCACATCTGGACGAAGCCGTGATCGACAGGCATGCGATACGAGAGCGCAACATCGAAATCGGCGGCACGCAGATAGTCGGTGAGTTCGAGGGCGGTCTCTTCCGGAACGGGAAGCGGCCCAAGGCCGCCTCCCCAATCTCCGAGCGACTCCGCTCCCGCGCCGACACAGAATGCGGGCATCAGGTCGTAGAAGAACCCGTTGAAGTGATCCGGCGCGAACTGAATGATGTAATCCGGATTGTAATCGCGGAGCCACGCGCCAAGATCGGCGAATGCGTCCTTGACGCGCTGCTCGGTCTCGGTGGTCGCCGGACCGCGATACATCAACGGTGTGTGCGATGCGCAAACAACAGCCAAAGACATCAGTTATCTCCTTGCATTGAAGTTCTCATCAGCCGCTCGCTCACTTTTGGACGAGCGAGCACTCGCTCTCGGCGAGCGGCCGCGCCAGGGATTCACCCGGCAAGGTCTGAAGCACGTTGTAGAGATCCCATTCGCCCTTCGGTTCGCCGGGCTTCTTGACCTGCAGCAGGTACATGTCGTGGATCATCTTGCGATCGGCGCGGATGTATCCGTCCTTGGCGAAGAAGTCGTTCACCTTCTGGGATTCCATCTGCTTCATGACGGTGTTGGCATCGTCCGTCCCCGTTGCCTTCACGGCCTTCAGGTAGTGAACGACCGAGGAATAGACGCCCGCATGAAATCCGCTCGGCATGATCTTCGCCTTTTCGAAGAACCGCTTCGCCCAGGCGCGCGTCTCCTCGTTGCGATCCCAGTAGAACGGCGCAACTTCGTACGCGCCCTGAGCTGTCTTCACGCCAATGCCCTTCATGTCCTGAACGGTGGACTGCAGAGGCACGATTTTGGCGCTCGCGTTGAGGCCGAATTCCTCGGCCTGCTTCATCGCCGTTTCGGTATCGCCGCTCGCGGATGCGATCGTGATAACGTCCGCCTTGGTGCTTTGCGCGCGCAGCAGAACGGAAGAGAAATCGGAATTGCGCGACGGGAAGACCGAATTGCCGAGGACTTCGCCGCCGTTCTTCTTCACCTGCTCGATCGTGTCACGCGTCAGTGCGTGACCATAGGCCTGATCCACAGTGAGGAAGTACCACTTCTTACCGCCTGCGGCGGAGATCGCCTTGGCGGCACCCTGCGCGAGACCGTAGGTATCAACCGTCCACTGTACCGAGAGCGGCGAGCACTGCTTTCCGGAGAAGTCCGATGACGTCGAACCCGACAGGAGCATGATCTTGCTCTTCTGCTTCGACAGGTTTTGCACGGCAAAACCGATCGGCGATCCCTGCATGTCCGCGACGGCGTCAACGCCATCTACGTCAAACCAGCGGCCAGCAATCGCCATTCCGGCATCCGGCTTGCCCTGATGGTCAGCCGACACCACTTCGACCTTGAGACCGTTCGCTGCATCCTCGGCCGCCATCTGTGCGGCAACGACGGATCCCATGCCGTTGGAGCTCGAAGCCGGTCCGCTGAGGTCGGTGAGGACGCCGATTTTTACTGTCCCGTTGCTGATACCACCCGCCTTCTCCGTTGACTGCGCCCAAGCCGTGGTCGTCAGAGCGGTGGAAACAAGAAGGGTGGATGCGATTGCAAAATTGCGAATGAACATGGTTTCCTCCATTGATTTTTATGTTTGTTCGCATTGACGGATGGCGACCAGAACTGCCATCCCTATTGTCAAAATGTTCATCTGGTGAACAGGAAGCCACCTATGCATCCCAATGTCCGGGCCCTTTCGAGGGGGCTGGCAATTCTGTCCGAACTGAATGTCGGAGGCCCAAGCTCGGCCCAAACCCTCGCACGGAAGACCGGGATCAACAGGACAACGGCCTATCGCCTCCTCCACACCATGATCGAAGACGGCTTCGTGACGTTTGACGAACCCAGCGGTGAGTTCAGCTCGACGCCGCAAGTGCGACAACTGAGCGACGGCCTCTCGGCGCGCGACGCCATGAGCCAGGCAGCGCTTCCGGCCATGTTTGCCTTGATGAAAGAGGTTTCGTGGCCCAGCGACTTTGCGGTTTTCGACTCCGGGTCCGTGATCATTCGGGAAACCACGCACCCTTACAGTCCGTTCTCCGTTCACCGCGCCATGATCGGCCGACGCCGCCCGTTCCTGAGGAGCTCTCTGGGCCGCGCCATCCTTGCGGCCGCGCGTCCAAAGGTGCGCAGGACCATGCTGGAAATCACTGCGGCTTCCGGAAATGCAGACGCCGCACTTGCCGAGGATCAAGCGGCCATCGATGGACTCCTTGAGCAGTTCAATCGCGACGGCTTTGCGTGGTCCGTTGGCGAAACCGAAAAGAACATCAGCGCCATCGCACTGCCAATCGTCGGATCGAGCGGCGTCATCGGCAGCATGAACATCATTTTCTTCAGCACCACGATGACGCCTCAGAAGGCCGCGGGACGCTATCTGCGAAATTTGCAAAAGGCGGTCGCCTCTGTTGAGGCCGAACTGAAACGCCCGGCCAAACGTTGAAAATCTTGCCGCAATCTACAGTTCCAAACCCGGAGCCATGCACACCAACTGACGACTGTCCGCGCTACGGACGCGACCGATCCTTGTTGCATCGCGGCGCCAACCCTGCGACCGAGCTTTCCTTGTCGCTCATGGGAGCCACTGCTAGGTTCGCGCCGAGACAGAGAAAATGGTGATGACGATCGACGCCCCGACCGATACGGAGAAAGCCACGAGGAAACCCGAGACTCACGCGTCAAGCGTCCGGTCGCTTCAGCGAGGCCTTAAGATCCTCCGGCTGATCAGCAGGAATGCTGGGATAAAGGCTGGCGAAATCGCCGAGCAGGTCGGCCTCGCACGCCCCACGGTGTACCGCCTGATCGAGACCCTCGAGGAAGAGGGTTACATCGTGCGAAGCTCGTCGGACAATCGGTTCCGGGTCACCCACGAGGCTCGATCGCTCGGAATTGGATACGATGCCGTCAATTCCATCAGCCAGGCCGCAGGTCCTGTTCTCATCGAGCTGAGCCATCGTTTCATCTGGCCATTCGACCTTTCGGTCTGCGTTGGCACCGAAATGCAGATCCAGGAATCGACTCATCCCCGAAGCCCGTTGTCTATCGATCGTGGCGTGATCCGGCGGCATCTGCCGATGCTCCACACGGCGGCTGGCCGCTGCTACCTCTCATATTGTTCGGAATCCGAACGGGCACGATTGATTGCGGATATTTCCAGGAATGGCAGCGAGGAAGAGCGCTATCTTCTGTCGAGCAACTGGCTCGACAAACTCATTGCCGAAACCCGTGCGCAAGGCTTCGCCATGCGTTTCAACGAGCAATATAACAGCCACACTTCCAGTATCGCCGTCCCCATTTTCTCGGACAGCGAGTTGGTCGGGGCCATTGCGGTCATCTGGATCACGAAGGCGATGACCTTGGCCGAAGGCATAGAGCAGTTCTATGAGACGATGAGCGATGCGGCCCGGAAAATCACCGCGCGCGACCAGAGCCTGCGTTCCGGCGGTTGATCGGTCTCACTCGCGTCGAATGACAGAATCCAGCCACGGACAGTCGATCGCTGGCAAAACCGGATTTGGCACGCGCACACCGCGAGCCGCTGCATCGAGGCGCATATCCCTGAGCCGCGCGCGCTGCTCTTCAGGCATATAGAGGCGCTCGTGTCCCCAGAGGCTGGGCCCGTCGAAGGTTTCGTGCGGCTCCCAGGTTTCGGGGTCGATCGTGCGTCCACCCCAGCCGTATTCAATGAAGAACCCGTTCGGAGTGTGTGAGTAGAACGAGGTCATATGGTCGTTGGTATGGCGCCCGAGCGTGTAGGCGACACGCCCCTCCTCCTGCTGCGCCAAATCGTATCCTTGTCCAATGTCGTCCAGAGATCCGAGTTCGACCATGAAATGATGCAGACTCTGCTTTCCTGACTCAACCATCGCAAAACTGTGGTGACGGCCATTGAGGTGGAAGAAATAGAGCTTGTAAGGCGCGTGGCCGAAATCACTGACGTGGAAACCCAGAATGTCGCGATAGAAGGTCAGCATCGGAGCAATGTCGGCGACATTGATCACCGCGTGCCCCATCCCCAACGGCCCCGTCCGGAATCCGGAGATGGGACGCCCCGGAACGAACGGCTCGCTTGCGATATGCGGTTTCCAGAAGACCTCGACGGTGTTGCCACCCGGATCCTTGAAGGAGATGAGATCGGTCACATGGCGCTCGTCGGCCAGCGAGGCAGGATGCGCGACGACGCGCGTTCCGAACGCTTCCAAGCGGGCAGCCAATGTCAGAAGATCGGCTTTGGAATCGACCTCCCAGCCGAGAAAGGCCAAGCCGTCCCCCTCCTCGCCGCTGACCACAAGCCGCTGCTTCCGGTCGTCCATTCGAAAGGCACGCACCTTCGCCCCCCGATCGACCTGCTGCATACCCAGCAGTCCGCTCGCGAGGCTTGACCAATCGTCCAGACGGGAGGAGCGGATACCGATATATCCCAGCGACTTCAATTCCATCCCGAACTCCTTCTGATTGTCCGGCACCAAAGCCGGTTCACACAAACCTATGCGTCCCCTGCCGCTCTTGGGAGATGGCCCGCTCAAGTTGTCCGTTGCGTGGACAGCCGGAAGTCGAGGCCGGACTGTCCGTAGTGCGGACAGATTTCAGTTCGGGCGTTGATCGGCGCTCCCGCCTACGAGACAGATTAGCCCGACCGATGTGATCGAAACCAATCGGTCAGGCAGGCGCGGCGGCTCATCCGCCTTGCGATGCAACAAACATAAGGAGGAGCCGAAGGCCGCTTGGTTGCTGTCGCTTCAGCGCGACGACCGCGTCTTCGCCCGCCAAGGAGGATATTATGAAGTTCATATCGTTCACGCGCGCTGGCAACGCTTCATTTGGCGTGGTGACCGACAAGGGGGTTATCGACCTTGGTCGCAGGCTCGATCGTTCGAAGTCGCTGCGTCAATTCATTGAGCGGGATGATTTCGCTGCCGCCAAGGCTTTGGTCGCAACCGGTGACGTGGATTACCAGCTCGCCGACCTGACGCTCCTTCCCGTCATTCCCGACCCCGACAAGATCATCTGCGTTGGCATGAACTATCATGATCACGTGGCAGAGGTTGGTCGTACGGTGACCGAGAAGCCGTCTTTGTTCGCTCGCTTCGCCGGAAGCCAGGTTGGCCATTTGCAGCCGATGATCAAGCCCAAGGTGTCGGACCATTTCGACTACGAGGGCGAAGTCGCCATCGTGATCGGCAAGACCGGCCGCCACATCCCGGAAAGCGAGGCCCTCGGCTATATCGCTGGCTATTCCTGCTACAATGAGGGAAGCGTGCGCGACTGGCAGCGGCACACCACGCAGTTCATTTCCGGAAAGACCTTTGCTGGCACGGGCGCGTTCGGCCCCTGGCTGGTCTCGGCGGACGAAATCCCGGATCCGTCAAAGCTGACGCTGGAAACCCGCCTCAACGGCCAGGTGGTCCAGCACACGAAGACCGACAAACTCATCACCAGCATTCCGGAAATCATCGCTTACTGCTCGGCGATTTTGCCGCTGCTTCCCGGCGACGTGATCGTGACCGGAACGCCCGGAGGCGTGGGTGCCAAACGCACACCGCCGCTCTTCATGAAGGCCGGAGACACGGTCGAAGTCGAAGTGAGCAATATCGGCATTCTGCGGAATCCGGTCATCGCGGAATAACGCGCTGAAAACACAAGCCGAGCGAACCGGCGACGAAACTGAAGCGCTGCACGCGCACGATAAGGGTGGGAAAAGGTGAGCAGTACAAAGCCGAAGGTGATCATCGCCGGTGCCGGGATCGGCGGTCTGACGGCGGCGCTGTCGCTCCTCAAGCGGGGCTTCAGCGTCGAGGTCTATGAGCAAGCACCCGAACTCCGAGAAGTCGGCGCAGGCGTGCAGGTCAGCGCCAACGGCATGCTGATCTTCGACAAACTGGGTCTCACCGACCGGATCATGGCGGAAGCAGCGCATCCGGAACGGCGCGAAATCCGGATGTGGAATACCGGGCAAGCCTGGACCGCCTTCGATCTCGGCACGATCTCGGTTCAGACCTACGGGCATCCGTACGTCACCATGTACAGGCCGGACCTTCTGGACATCCTGGCACAGGCTGTGTCCTCGCTCGCGCCCGATGCGATCAAACTGAACCGAAAGGCGATCGCGTGCGAGGACACGGGAGATCGGGTCACCTTGCATTTCGCTGATGGGACGTCGGCGACCGGTGATGTCCTGATCGGCGCCGATGGTATCCATTCGGTTGTCAGGGCCACACTGCATGGTGCAGACAATCCGGAATTTACTGGCCTGGTCGCATGGCGGGGTGTTATCCCCATGGACACCCTGCCCGCGCGCCTTGCCCGCAACGTGTCCTCGAACTGGGTCGGCCCGGGTCGCCACATCGTGCAATATCCGCTCCGCCGGGGCGCATTGATGAACTTTGTCGGCATCGTGGAACGAACGGACTGGACCGAAGAGTCCTGGACGACGCCAGGGTCACACGACGACATGCGCGCGGACTTCGTCGGCTGGAATGACGATGTCCAGCAACTGATCAACGCAATCCCGCAACCCTATCTCTGGGCACTGAAGCTCCGAAAGCCGCTTCCGCGCTGGTCCGAAGGCCGCATCACCCTGCTGGGAGATGCATGCCACCCGATGGTGCCATTCCTGGCTCAGGGAGCCGTGATGGCGATCGAGGACGGATACGTGCTGGCGCGTGCGCTGGACGCTCACACGCATATCGCTGAAGCACTCAAAGCTTATGAATCCGCTCGGCTTGAACGGACGTCACGAGCCGTGAATGGGTCGGCGGACAACACTAAGCGCTTCCACAATCCCGCGCTCGGCGACCCGGCTTCAGCGGGAGCGTACGTCGAACGTGAATGGGCGGAAGACCGCCTGCTGGAGCGCTACGCCTGGCTCTACCACTACAACGCGGACACCGTTCCGGTCTGAGTAAAACCTGAATTGAAAAGGCACCAGTGCGCCCTCGCGCGCTGAGAACGCCATCGCATCTGGAGGAAAACATGATCGACCGACGCTCGCTTCTGCTCGCCGGGCTTTTCGCATCCGTTGCAGGACCATCATTCTCACAGGGCAAGTATCCAACGCGGCCCGTCACGCTCGTGAACCCGTTTGCGGCAGGCGGACACCTGGACGCGCTGGGCCGCCTGATCTGCAACCATATGCAGACCGTCCTCGGACAACCGTTCATTATCGAAAACAAGGTCGGCGCAGGAAGCACCATTGGCGCGCAATACGTGTCGAGGGCGACGCCGGACGGCAACACGCTTTTGCTCGGCACCACAAGCTCATTCGTGATCGCCCCCTACATCTACAAGCCGCAGCCCTACGATCCGTTGACGAATTTTGCCCCGATCATCGGGCTGACAGAAGCCGCCACGGTGCTGGTCGCGAGCGAGAAGAGCGGGTTCAAGACGCTGAAGAACCTTCTGGACGCGGCGAAGAGCAAGCCGGGTTCCGTGACTGTTGCTTCCGCCGGCAACGGAAGCTTCCCGCACGTTTTCTCGGAGCTGTTCAGTTCGTTGACCGGTGTGCAAGTGACACACGTGCCGTACCGGGGCGGCGGTCCAGCGATGAACGATCTGATTGGCGGACAGGTTGATGTGTTCTTCGAGGTGGTTCCTAGTGCCACCCCTCAGATCCAATCGAAGCGTGCCATCCCGTTGTTGGTCAGCGGCAGCAGTCGTTCTCCACTGCTTCCGGACGTTCCGTGCGCATCGGAATTGGGGTTACCCGACCTTAATTTGATGTCGTGGTCCGGGATCGCAGCACCTGCCGGAACCCCGGCGTCTATCATCGATGTGCTGAATAAGGAGGCCAACGTGGTCCTCAAATCCGAAGATATGAAGTCCTTCGTCGATCGCTTCGGGTACACGTTGATCGGCGGAACGCCCAAGGACATGGCCGACCGCCTCGGCAAAGAAGGGGCGATCTACAAGCAGCTCATCGCAAGCCGAGGTCTCACTATTCAATAGGCGGACGCCCGTCGATTGGCTGGATCAATCGGCGGGCACACCATCGGGGACGGCCACGCTGAACCTTTTGGCAGTGGCTCCCTTGAGGCGGACGTCCACCTGCTGCGGGCCGATCCAGGCCAGCTCCGATGGCTTGGAGCCACGAAGCAGCGGGACCATCTGCGCCAACGCTCCGCGTCGATAGTACGGAACGATATCGACGCCGACCATCGCGAGGCCGCCCATCTTAGTACACTCTCGCCAACTCGGAGTATCGACGCTGCCAACGCCATCGGCGTCGATCTCCCACACTGGCTGTGTCCAGTTTTCAATCAGGAGGCGTTGCCTTGTCTCGCTCTCCCTTACTGCCCCATGGAAATTTGCTTTGCCGCCGAGCACAGCCTCGGCCGTCATCAGCTTTCGTCGAAGGTCGTCATTCTCGTGTTGGAGGCCATGTTTTTGCAACTCGCCAACGGATGAAAGCAGGGTGCTTTCTTAAGAGCGTCCCTCGATCATACAGAAAGCGATCAGAAGTGCCATGACAGGAAGTGATTCAGGTTGATGCCAGCGACCAAGTCACGCTGCCGAGCGCCCAGACTTCGGGAATGTGAACGGCCGTAGACGCGGGCACGATAGCGAAGCGTTGCATTCCCGATCAGAGACGCGGACGAAATGTCGGTTGCGCCCGGCTAGATGGCCGTCATGCAAATAAGGGGACGTATGGCCGCCGTCACCCAGCTTTGCGCTCCGGACTGGCCTTCTTCCTCACCACCGCCTTCGACATCGTCGACGAGGTCCTGGAGTCCGTCTGCGAACCCTTCAAACTGGAAGGGAGAATGCGCAAGACGCGGCATACGCCGGAAATCGTTCAGCCTGAAGGGCTTGCTGGAGCGCCTCGATCAGACGCTGGTTGAGAGGAAAACCGCGGGCGCGTTGTTGAAACTTGCTATCGCAGCCATGAATTTCGGAGGCTGTCTAGCCTAAGGTCCGAGACGCCGAAGCAGCATCAGAAGATCTTGCTGCCGGTGCGTTTCGGTTTTCGTCAGAATGCGCTTGAGGTGGGTCCTGGCGGTTTCCACCGTCACCGACATGCGGCGCGCGGCATCGGCTAATGTTAGCTCTGCTTCGAGATACAACGTGAGCACGGCTTCGGTCTGCGTAAGACCGAACATCCGGATCAGCGTCTCCGGTGCCGTCGCCTTGTCGCGATCGTCCGGATCGGACACAAGCAGCAGAACGGCGCCGCGTGTGAAAACGGAGGCGGCCAATCCTTGGAGCCGCAATGCCCGGACCAGCAACGGACGGCGATCACGACGACGTATCAACACGCAGTGGACGGATGGCTGGGTAACGAGTTTTCCCGGTCGATGCGAGGCAATCAAAGCTTGGAGCTGAGGATTGTCGGGAGCATGCATGGATCTAAGTTCGCGGCGAAACAGTTCAAGTCCGTTTCCTATCAACGCCTGCGCCTTCTCGTTATGCCGCACGACCAGACCGGCCGCGTCCATCAGAAAGCTGGCGCAACCGATGGCTTGATAGGCGTCGAGGGCACCGACGGCGCCCGCGTAGGCAAGGCTGCGCGACAACGTTGCCGCCTGTCGAAGCGGGGTAGAGAAGCGAACGAGATCGTCCTGCTCCGACCGATCGAAAAAACCGTGTCGGTCGCCGCGCTCGAACACGACGCTCCATTCGTCTTCGGGGTCGGTGAAACCGACCACCGCCGACCAGTTACATTCGTGCCGGGCCAGTAGACCGCGGTAATAGTCGGACGATGCCATCTCCTCGGGACTGGCACAATCCTGATCGGTGAAAATGTTACGCTGCCTCAGAAAAGGAATCCCGCGAACGCGTTCATCACGCTCATTCCATCCGTCGCGGAAATACTCGGCAAGTCCATCCGACAGTGACAGGGAATGCGGCGTTCCAGGACACTGGCCTTTCACCGCAAACATAACGGCGCCCTTGGCACCGGCATATTCACCCAGGATATCCATGGCCGCGTTCCAACGCAGAGGATCGATCGCCGCATCCATAAGCGATTGGGAGGCCTGCTCGAAGGTGATTGTTCTCCCGCGCATCGCAATCGGCCTCGAATACGAATCGACACGCAACCGAAATGGCGCATGGGATCCTCGGTTAGATAGCGCGATAATCAGAAAGATTGCAAACTAGGTTTGCGGCGCAAAAATCGAGGGGCGAACGGCGGACTTAGTTCGGCACGATGCTGATGGCGTGCTGGTCGTTTTTTTCATGGGTAATGTCCACGACGGCGCCAGGGAAACGGACAGGTTTCCCATTTGTGTCGAGCGTGCATTTGCCGCGAGCATATAACCAGCGCACCGTGCCGCCTACGATGACGCGATACTCGATGGCAAAGGGGTCTCCCCGCAAAGCGTTTTGAATGGCTGATTGGAGATCGTTTCTATCCGCCGGATAGACGGCCCGGAGCCAAGCACCAATGGGAGTGCCGAGCGTCGCGTCCGCAGAGCTGATACCGAACATTCTGGCAAATCGAGTATCGGCAAAGACGCGATCTTGCAGGACGTCCCAATCCCATACGCCGACGAGAAAGTCCGCGATGCGTCCCGCGTCCTGGCGAACCCCGCTCTCCGCCGCATCGAGTGCAGCCATTCGCAGGGAGCGCCGCCAGCACGGTTTCTCCTTTTTGCTCCGCGGATAGAGCGAGTTCCTGGCAAATCTCGGAAAACGGTCGGCCTTCCATGGTTTCACCGTCAAACAGAAAGGGATAATATTGCACTAATTCGATGGGCGAGCGAGACACAAACGGCATTGGACAAATTTCTGTTCCTCTAAGAGGCATCGCATGTGGGAATACGGAAAAGCCACCGATAAGGAGGCACTCGAACTGATGGTCCGATATCTCAAAATCAAGGACCCTGACCGTCGTCGCGAAATCTTCCAGCTCGCGGACCAATATGCAGGCGAGGCCAGTTCTTTGATCTTCCAGGACAATAGCCGGGACAAGACCTGTTAGGTCTCAGAATCCGACAGCCTTGAAATGTAGCGATCTTGATCCCCGTCGCGCCTTTCGATCACTCGCCTACAAATCGCGAGCGCGGCAACGTCAGGGTCAGGGCGAGTCCCCGCTCGTTCCATTCGCGCATTAGGGTTCCTTGCAGACTTCGAAGCACCGATCTTTCCAGCGTTCGGCCAAATCCCTCGCGACCGCCGTGGGAGGGTCGAGGCGTCGTCGCTGCGTCCTCGATCCAATCCATGCGCAAATTATCGCCAAGTTCCGATACGTTCACAGACAGCCGTCCGTCCCGGGTAGAGAGAGCGCCATACTTGGCAGCGTTCGTCGCGAGTTCGTGGAGCAATAAGGCGAACGAGGTCAGCGTCCCTGAGGATATCGGCACGTCCGCGCCGGAAATCGTAATGCGGGAGGCCTGATCGTGCTCGTGAGGCGCCAAGATCGCTCGCAGCAGGGCTATGACCGAGGTCTCAGTCTGAGCGACGTTTGCGCCGCCGCTGGGGTCGGGAAGCGTCAGTTCGTGGGCGCGAGCCAACGCATCGAGCCTTTCCCGCAAATCGCCAGCGAGCTCATCCACGCTGCCTGCCGTCCGCGCACTGAGCGTGATCAATCCGGAGGTCAAACTGAACAGGTTCTTGATGCGGTGGTTGATCTCTCGCAGCAGAACATCTTGTTGAGCGCGCATGGTCTCGTTCTGACTGAGATCTTCCGCGAGGGTGACCAACTGCTGGTCTTTCTGACGACCGGCCTCACTCAAAGCCTCCGCATACGCCTTGAGTTCGTCTCGCTGCTCCGCAATCTGCTGACGCTGGCGATGAAGCTCGAAGAAGACCTCGACCTTGCTCCGGAGGATGTCGGGTTCGACCGGCTTCTGAATGAAGTCAACGGCGCCCGCTTCGTACCCACGGAAGCGGCGCTTGCCATCCGTCGTTCCCGCCGTGACGAAGATGATCGGAATGCGCCTTGTGCGTTCGTTTCCGCGCATGAGCTCGGCGAGTTCGAATCCGTCAAGTCCCGGCATGTGGACATCGACGAGTGCCAAGGCAACGTCGTCATGCTCCAAAAGCAATTCGAGAGCCTGATCCCCGGACTGAGCTTTCAGCAGAACGAGACCGTCACGTCGAAGCAACGCCTCCAGCGAAAGTAAATTTTCTTCCAGGTCATCGACCAGCAGAATGGATACTGAGGTCATGACCTGCACTCCCTGAGAAACCGCGAGATTGAGCTCAGGGACATCACTCGGCTTCCCGGGCAGGCCTCCAGAGCCGCACGTGGCATCGCGGATGCGAATGCACCGACCGGATTCTGGATAAGAGCGGTGCCACCAGCCTCGACGACCGCCTGCAAACCAGACGCGCCGTCACTGTTCGCTCCGGTAAGGACGACCGCGATCAAGTCAGGCCCGTACGCCTCGGCAGCGGTCTCGAAAAGGACGTCGATCGAGGGGCGGGAAAACATGACGGCCTCATCGCTGGATAGCGCCAAACTTTTATCGGTTTCCACCAGTAAATGGTAGTCCGGTGGGGCGAACCTACACGACCGCAGCGCCGCCTGGCAGAAGAGCGGTTGGACCGGGTATGATCCGGCCAGCCAGCCCTGTGGCGCCGATGAGGTCCGTAAAGAGCGGACACTGTATCGCTAAGCTACGATGGCCCGCTTCGGCGGGCCATTTTTTCGGCATTGGCAAACATGTTGTGGAGGGGCGGTGGTACGGGCTGCACGACATGTGGGGGCGGCCGGGTGGTCGATCCCCGCACTGCAATCCAGCGACTTCCCATCGGAGGGTAGTCATCTGGAACGCTATGCATCCCGCCTTGGAGCCGTCGAGATCAATTCTTCGTTCTCCCGATCCCACCGACGGGCCACTTACGCCAGATGGGCGGGGACCGTGGGGCCACTTTTCGTTTCTCCTTGAAGGTCCCCAAGGCTTTTCACGCGCCGAATTGAAAGCCGAGGTCGGCGATCTTCACGATTACATCGGAGGGAGGCTTCGGGACGCAAATCGGTCGTCTGACGGAACTTCCCGACGGCCAGTGGCCAAATAAAGCGGGGGCTTCTAGTTGCTCTCAGATTCGAGCGCTTTCTCCTCTCGGGCGGTCTGGCCTCGCCTCCGTCGCCGGTCGATCAGCATCATCACCGGCGTCACCGTGACCCCGTGCAGAACGATCGACGTCAGGACGATTGCGGCCGAAATGCTCCACATCGTCTCGGCACCATCGAACGAGCCTTTCTGGAAGGCGAAGGCCAAATAATAGATGGTCCCGATGCCGCGGATCCCAAAGAAGCTGATGGCGGCCCGCTCGGTCGGAGGGCACGTAGTCCCCGACAACGAAATCCACGCCAGCGAGGGGCGTATCGCGCAGATGGCCAGGCCTGCATAGACCGCGCCGCTGACACTCAGCGAGTTCAGCAGACCACCTGCTGAGATCGCCCCGCCAAAAAGGACGAGCAGCGTCATCATCAGAAGGCGTTCAAGCTGTTCGGCGAAGTCGTGGAGCGTCTGGTGATATTCATGGTCGCGCTCAGCGGCCCGCAGCGCCAGTCCCGCGACGAAGACGGATACGAAACCGTAGCCGTGAGCGGCTTCCGACACGCCGAAAACGACGACAGTGATCCCCAACGCGACAAAGCCATCGCCCGTCCGCGACAGCTTGGCACGATTGGGAATGCGGAAGACCAACCATCCCAGGCCGTAACCCAGCGCTGCCCCTATGGCGATGCCGGCAGCAAGGCGCCAGACGATATCGACGGCGACCCAATGCGCGACCCAGGAGCCTAGCGATCCGCCCGACTGACTCATTGCGATCGCCGCCATCACGAACGGGAACGCCAAGCCGTCGTTCAGGCCCGCCTCGGAAGTAAGTGCAAAGCGGGTGTCGTCTTCCTCTCCCGACTTCTGGACGGGAATACCGCGTTTCAGCGGCGTCAGAAGCATGGGAGGCCGCGATGGCTGATAAAGACCTCAACGATCTATTCCTCGACACCCTCAAGGACATCTACTACGCCGAAAAGCAGATCTACAAAGCCCTGCCGAAGATGGCCAAAGCCGCCGCTTCCGACGAGCTACGCGCGGCTTTCGAAAAGCATCAGGCCGAGACGGAGGTGCAGATCGAACGCCTCGAACAGATTTTCGAAAGCCTCGGAAAGGCTGCGCGCGGGAAGAAGTGCGACGCCATCGAGGGCATCCTCGATGAAGGCAAGGAGATCATGGACGAGTACGCCGACACATCGGCTCTCGACCCGGGCCTGCTCGCAGCCGCACAGGCCGTCGAACACTATGAGATCTCCCGCTACGGCACCCTTCGGACCTGGGCGCAGACCCTTGGACTGAAGGAGGCCGTCAAGCTGCTGGACCAGACCCTCGCGGAAGAAAAGAAGACCGACGATGCGCTTTCGAAGCTGGCATTGTCAGCGGTGAACGCAGAAGCGGCATGACGTGTAAACCTTGATGGACGCCGCGGCTCGGCCGCGGCGTCTTTTTCATATCATTGGAGAGCAAAATGAGCATTTTCGGAAAGATCATGGGCGCCATCTTCGGTCATGCGGAAGCGGCGCCGGCCGGCGGAGCGGCACCTGCCGCGCAGGACAAGGCGTCGTCTCCGGCATCGTCGCCCTCTGCCGCCGCGCCTTCGACTGCACCAACCGGCAGCGCCTCGAACGTCGATGTCGCTCCGATCCTCGACGAGGCCGTCGCGGCGAAGGGTGAGAAGCTGGAGTGGAAGACGTCGATCGTCGATCTGATGAAGGCCCTCGACATCGATTCGAGCCTGTCGGCACGCAAGGAGCTTGCCAAGGAGCTCGGCTATTCGGGCGACATGAACGACTCGGCCACGATGAACATCTGGCTGCACAAGCAGGTGATGGCCAAGCTGGCCGCGAACGGCGGAAAGCTTCCGGACGACATCAAGACCTGAGAACTCGGCCTCACCACCAATCGAGCCTCTCGCCCATCGGCGGCGAGGGGCGTCGTTTTCGGATCCGACGCGCGGCGTCTGCATCCGTCCTAAGCGACTACGCCATGCGGAAGCGTCTCGAAGTCATCAACGGAGAGCTCGCCACGCGGACGTTGACGTAGCCGCTCACCTATACGCGCGATCGATCTCCGATCGCCTTCCGCAGCGTTCTCGACAGCGCTTCCACCGAATACGGCTTCTGAATGAGCTCGAATCCGCGATGAGCGTTTTCGGCGAGAACGCTGCTGTAGCCGGACGTGAGCACGACGGGCAGTCCGGGATATCTTTCGCGGATGATGTTCCCCAAATCGACACCGTTCATCCTGGGCATGATGACATCCGAGAAGACCAAGTCGAAGGCGAACTCGTTTTCGGACAGCGCCGCGAGGGCCTGGTCGGCAGACCGCACCCATTCGGTCGAGTGACCGAGATCCTCCAGGAGCTCGGTGGAGAACCGGCCGACATCCGGGTTGTCCTCAACAACCAGGATCCGGTGTCCTAGCCCGCTGGTGAGATCCATATGCGGCGCCGGGGCGGGATCGGCCGCGGCCGTGGAATAACTGCGAGGCAGGTAGATCGTGAAGACAGACCCTTCTCCGAC
This sequence comes from Tardiphaga sp. GW822-FHT04G09, assembly GCF_058800725.1. NCBI lineage: Bacteria > Pseudomonadati > Pseudomonadota > Alphaproteobacteria > Hyphomicrobiales > Nitrobacteraceae > Tardiphaga > Tardiphaga sp. GW822-FHT04G09. Next base: position 120,116 of record NZ_JBXAMO010000013.1, read on the forward strand.
GATGCTCGTCACCACGATGTCGCCGCCCGACTGGTTCGCGAAGCCGAAGGCTTGGCTCAGGCCCAGTCCCGTGCCGCGCCCGATCTCCTTGGTCGTGAAGAACGGTTCGAAGATCGTCTGAATGTGCTCGGGCGGAATGCCTGTGCCGCTATCCTCCACCGAGACTGCGACGTAATCGCCAGGCCGGGCGGAATGGGATCGGACTGCCGGGATCTCCACAGCGGGCTCAGCGGAGATGACGAGCCGCCCCTCGCCGTTCATCGCGTCGCGGGCGTTGACGGCCAGGTTGACCAACGTCGTCTCGAACTGCCCGATATCCGCGACGGCGAGCATCCCTTTGTCGGGGGCGTTCACTTCGATCTGGACCCGGCCACCGACGAGCGGACGGATCAGGCTCGCCACGCTGTCTATCTGCACGCCGACGTCGAAGGCGACGGGCGCCAGAGGCTGTCTGCGAGCGAATGCGAGCAGTTGACCGGTCAGCCTCGATGCACGGTCTGCCGTGTCCGAGATGGCATCGACGTATCTTCGCCGGCGCTCTTCCGGAAGGTCGCGACGACGGAGAAAATCCGTCGCTGACCGGATGATCGTGAGGAGGTTGTTGAAGTCATGTGCGACGCCGCCGGTCAACTGTCCGACCGCTTCCATCTTCTGCGCCTGGCGGAGCGCTTCCTCGTTGGTCCGCCGCTCGGTCGTATCCACGGCTTCCGCCAGGACGGCCGCAATTCCGCCGGTCTCATCGGTCACGGGGCGTAGGGCGAGTTCGAAATGCCGACGGCCCGCAGGCAGGTTCAATTCGATGTCCATCCTCGAAGTCGCACCATCGGACGCCTGGCGGAACGCCTCCTCGACGGCCTTCGATGACGCCGGCGCCCCGTCGAACCAAGCCGCTTCCCAAAAACGTTTACCGAGCACATCCTCCGGGCCGACCGCAGCAGCCGACAGGGCGGTGGCGTTGGCGTAGACGACGCGTCCCTCAAGATCGAGAAGGTCCTGATGCTGGTTCGTGGTCTCGAGAATCGCACGAAGCTGGGATTCTCTGCTGCGAGCTGGGCGGTTCGCTGCGCGACAAGAATCTCGAGATCGTCGTTCACCGATCGCAGATCGATCTCCGCTTGCTTTGCGACGGTGATGTCATGCGCAACGCCGATGAAGCCGATGTGCCGGCCGGCCGGATCCCATCGCGGCTGCGATTCCGAGCGGATCCAGCGGAGTTCGCCGTCGGCTCGGCGGTAGCGCGCCTCCAGCACGAAGGGTTTAAGGGACGCCTCCCCGGCAATGCTTTCCTTCACCACGCGCTGAGCGTCATCGGGATGGAGGATGGTCCGCCAGTCGAATGCCAGCGCCTGTTCGTAGGGGACACCGACGAAGTCCACGTAGGCCTTGTTGGCGAAGCTCCGAGTCCGATCCATCCGGGTGACCCACATCGGGACCGGTGCACTGTCGGCGATGAGCCGAAACCGCTCCTCGCTTTCCCGCAGCATTTCGCGGGCCTGAGCCCGATCCGTGACGTCGATGTGGGCGCCGACCATCCAGACGGGGCGCCCGTTTCGATCGCGCTCGATGCGGCCCTCGGCCGCAATCCAGCGTATCTCGCCGTCGTTGGGGCGGATGATGCGGTACTCGGAGGAATAGCGCTCGGCTTTGCCTTCGAGCATATCGAGGAATTGGCGCTCGGCCCGCTCCCGATCCTCGGGATGAAGTCGTCTCACCCAGTCTTCGTGCGTCTCGTTGACCGCCTCGGGCGGCAGTCCGTGAATCGCGAGATATTCAGGCGAGCGCTTGTTCTCGAACCCGTTGGTGAGGTGGACGACGACGCCACCGACCTTCGCGATGCGCTGCACCTCGGCAAGTTCGCTTTCCCGATCTCTCAGCGAACCACCGGTCTCTTGCTCAGTCACGCGACGCCCTATTCGCTATCCCGGCGGAGCGGCGACGCCGACCGGCGACCGCCTCCGAATGTAGTGATCTAGCACGAAAAGGCGGATGGCTGACGAAAGGTTGGACTTGGACCCGGCGGTTCGTGCGTTGTCGATCCTCGTCGCCAGGTCGAAGACGGTGACACCCTCGTCCCGCGCAATTCCCTTCAACGCGGACCAGAATTCGTCCTCCAGACTGACGCTGGTCTTGTGCCCCGCGATGTCCAACGACCGCTTGCGGATGGTGGATTTCATGCGTGCCTCGTGCTCTGGCGGAGATTGGCATCAGGCCGGACGGCGATCAATGCAGGAGATCTCGCCCGTCACCTGCGCTTTTCCTCCAGCACTCCGGCGGCGCGCAGATCCGCTCTTACTTTCCGGACGCCCGCGAAGGGCTTGCCGAGTTCGCGCGCCTTTTTCTGAACAGCCGACGCTGGCCTGCGATGCGCTGCACATGCCCGCAGGAGCGTCGCTCCATCGTCAGCCAACTTCTCAAGCTTCTCAATGTCCTCGCTCATCCAGCGTCTTATGATTGGCAACATCTCTCCGCAAAACATCGAGTTTATGCTGAGATTACTGAGGGCTCAGTCCGATAGCAGACACCCAGAAGTTAAAAATTACCTTTCCGGAATTGGCTGCATGTGGTGGAATGTCGCACCCGGAGACGATCACAATGCACACGAAAAAGGCCGATCGGACACATGGCTTTGCCCGACTGTTCGGAGACGTCGCCAACAAAACGTCGATGCTGGCGGGGCGCGCCTCGACATTTGCCATCGCGTTCGCGGTCGTCGTGATCTGGGCCGTGACGGGGCCGCTCTTCGGCTACTCCGACACCTGGCAACTCGTCATCAACACCGGCACGACCATCGTGACCTTTCTGATGGTGTTCCTTATCCAGAATTCTCAGAACCGGGACAGCGCTGCCATCCAGGTCAAACTCGATGAGCTCATCCGGACGAGTGCGGCGCACAATTCGTTCGTCGGCATCGAACACCTGACCGACGAGGAGCTCGAGGACATCAGGACCAGATGCGAAGCGCGAGCCGCCGCCGAAAAGGTCGGCGAGAAGTCGGTTCGACGGGCTGGAGAGAAGGCCCGTGAGGCAGCCGACCAGGCCGTGGAATGAGGGCGAGGCGACGGTTCGTCATATCGGTCGGCTGGCTGGCCGTGGCGATCGCCGCACACCTCAGCGTCGCGACGGCTTGGGCCCAGGAGGACAAAAAGACTGACGACGACAAGCCCGCGGATCCGGACACGGGCCAGAGCACGATCGAAGAGACGACTCTTGGCATCCTCTCGAATCCATTCATGGACCGCGGAGTGAAGTTCGCGGCGACGTACATCGGCGAAACGCTTGGAAATGTCAGCGGTGGATCCAAGCAGGGGGCGGTGTACGAAGGACGCCTGAATCTGGCCGTCGATATAGACATGGAGAAGCTTGTCAATGCCAAGCAACTGACCTTCCACGCCAACATTTTTCAGATTCATGGCGACGGCCTGTCCCGAAGCTACCTCCAGAATTTCATGGTGGTAAGCGGCATCGAGGCCCTTCCGACGACCCGCCTCTACGAAGCCTGGTTCGAGCAGAAATGGGATGCGGTCGGTTCTCTGAAGATCGGGCAACTCGCCGCCGACCCGGAATTCTTCAACACGAAGTACACGGAGGTCTTTACCAATGCTTCGCTCGGCTGGCCGGCCATCACGTCAGTCGTTCTGCCGAGCGGAGACCGTCTCCGCCCCTGGCGGCGCTGGGTGCACGGCTCTCTCTGAACCTTGGTGAGAATTGGTCGCTGCAAACCGCCGTGTTCGACGGCGATGCGGCAGGACCGGGCGTGGGCGACCCGCAGCAGCGCAACCGCTACGGCTTGAATTTCCGGATCAACGACCCGCCGCTTGTGCTTGGGCAGTTGCAGTATGCGTGAAACAACAAGAAGGGCGACGAGCGTCTCGCCGGTGCTTTCAAGATCGGGGGCTGGCATCACTCAGGCGCGTTCGCGGACCTTAGATACGGCGACGACGGTCGGTCGATGGCCGACCCGTCGTCTTCCGCATCGCCGGCGATCTTGCCCGGAAATTACGGCTTTTGGGGCGTCTTCGAGCAGCAGCTTTACCGGGTTCCGGGAGACGATGATCGCGGCATCGGCGTTTTCACTCGAGCAGCCTACAGCCCGCCCGACCGGAGCCTCCTAGATATCTACGCCGATTGCGGGATCGAATGGATCGGCCCGACCGACGCTCGGCCGAACGACAAGGTCGGGATAGCGATCGCCTACGCCCATGTCTCGCCTAGAGCCCAGGCGCTGGATGCGGACTTCCGACGCATCCATTCGCCGACTTGGCCACGCAGGACGTCGGAGACGATGATCACCGCCGCATACCAATACGAGATCAAGCCGGGTCTAAGCCTTCAACCCAACCTCCAGTACGTCGTTCGCCCAGGAGGCGGTGCAACGGACCCGTTGAGCGCCGATGCAGGTCGCAGACTCAGGAATGCTGCCGTCGTCGGCCTGAGAGCCGTCGTCAAGTTCTGACCCTCGGGCCGACCTTTTCGATGCATCCATCACCGGAACGCATTGCCTGATTTTGAGAACGCGGGGGGCATGATGGCAGGCGGGAGCGTCCAAAACTTCGTCGTGGGCGCTTCTGCTTGATCAGCGAGCGCGCGACTACGAGAGCTCGGAGGCGTTCATCCACTTGGCGGCCGCTTTGCTCGAGGAACGCAGGTCCCGGAGTTTGAGGAGCAGGACCGCCCCGCTGAGGCCCACGCCGACCGCATTGGCGACGACGATGACCCAGTCGGCCTTCAGGACGCCATATACAACCCACATCGCCAGACCGGACGTAAGCACTGCGAACATTTTAAGAGACAGATCACTCGTCGATCCACGTGGCAGCGCCTTTCGGACTTGAGGAATGTAAGACAAAGACGTGAAGGCCGCTGCGATCAAGCCGATCCATGACGCGATGTCGTCCATACCGCGTCAGCTTTCACGAGACCGTGCCCACAGGCGGTTCAGCGGGCCCCTTTTTGCCGTAGACGGGGTCTTTGCGCGGCTTTCGGACTTTGCTGATGCGCTTCTTAGCTTCGATGCGGTCGCGGGTATCGGTGACCTCATCGTAGGTGCCGGTTTCCGGATAGGCTCCGACCACCTGAAAATCGCGCGTAGCCTCAATGAGGCGGCCTCGCCGTCTGCGATTTGATCGGATTCTTCCTGCAACAGGCGCACCAATTGCGCGAGATCGGATCGGTCGGCCGAAAAGGCCGATGGCTCTTTAATCTGCTCAGCCGCTCCGGCTGGAACCCAAACTTACTCACAAACCAACGAAACATGAGCACCTCATCTGGAAGAAGTGCAGTCGATCGATTGGTTCCGAGACTTTCTGGAAAAGATTGCTCGACTCTGGCGGCATTTGGATGTGAGCTGGTGTTATCACAGCGCGGATCGTGGCCAACATCGGTGATGGGAACGCATAATTGCGCTTCCGCCCTCCTCCACCAATAGGAAGGGATGCATGACACCGCGTATATTTTTACCACAGCGAAGCACGCGAGAGGCCTCATCGATCGGGCGACGCTGCTGCGCGCCGAAGCGCAGCGGATGTCCCCAGGCATCGAACGCGGTCGACTGATGAAGCAGGCCCGCCAGATCGAGACTGAAGCTGACGCCCAACGCTGGGCGGCCTCGCCCGGCCTTCAATCCCCGACCTAAAGGAGCGGATCATGCCTCACCCCACAAGCCGTAGTTGGACCGATGCCGATATCGCGCGCTTGAGGAAGTTCTCCGATGAAGGTGCATCCGTGAACCGAGCTGCTGCAGCCTTGAACCGCAAAACAGAAGCTGTGAAGAAAGTCTGCCGCGTCCATGGGTTCGCGCTGATCGGGACACGCCAGGCAAAGGCGGCCATCCGGAAGCTGGAAGCCACTGCAGGATGATGCTCGAACTCGGGCGCGTTGTGTTCGCGCGGACGGCGACGCCGGCTCTGATCACGCTATCGTATTTCACCCCCAGATACCTCGCCGCGGTGCTCCAGCTGCGCGACGGAAAGAATCTACGGGGCGTCTTTTGTTCAGTTGCGGGCTTGCGTCATGCGTTCACGATGGAGCCCATCCGTGGTGCCGGCCGGCGTCCACGATACCGTGTACCTCGTCGTCGATTGCCACGGTACCGACGGCTGTGTCTGGCGGGAAGCAGACATCAACGGCTCCGATCTGGAGACCGTCATCACCGACCTGATGCGCGGGCAATATTCCGACCCTCAGCGTCGTCGCCTTCAACACGACCGAGAACTGGTCGAGGGATGTGACCTCCGATATCGCCCGAGGGGTCCAGGAACGATGCAATCTCGCCTGTGAAGACGTGCCGGCTTTCATTGGTCCACTGTGGCCCCCTCTAGCCACTGCCCTTCTATTATGATTTCGTTCCCCATCGCTCGCAGCCCTCTGACCGCCATTCCTGGCGCCCAAGTGGTCCGGCGGTGGTTGGAGGTCGATTTGCGTGACGTCCTGAGAGCCAAACAATTGGAAACCGCGCGCGGCTGGGTTGTCGAACACCTGCGCGCGCCCGGAACGTGGTTCGAGCTGTCCGGCCTGTATACATCGGAGGAGGCGGCGTCGGCCTGGATCGCGGAGCAGGGACAGAAGTATCTGGCTTCCGAACGTCATCGCCGGGCCGCGGTGATCCGTCGGAATAACGTGCATCTGTCCGGCCGGGGCAGCACGGCCATGATCTTCGCCCATGGCTTCGGATGCGATCAACAGATGTGGCGCTTCGTGGCGCCGCAGTTCGAAGAGGATTTCAAAGTCGTCCTGTTCGACCACGTCGGTTGCGGCAGGTCCGATCCCAAGGCCTACAGCAGCGAGAGATACGCCTCTCTGTCCGGCTATGCATCGGACCTGACAGAGATCGGAGAGGTCTTGGGACTTCGAGACGCCGTTCTGGTGGCACACTCGGTCAGCGCCATGATCGCCGTCCTGGCCTCCGTCGCGGCTCCGAAACTGTTCGGTCGCCTGGTTCTGATCGGGCCGTCCGCCCGCTACATTGACGACGTCGGTTATGTCGGAGGGTTCTCGGAGAAGCGCATCGGTGAGCTGCTGCAATTTCTCGAGAATCATTACGTCGAATGGTCGGCCGCGATGGCACCGGCCATCATGGGAAATCCGGAGCGTCCTCATCTGGCGCAGGAACTCAACGACAGCTTCTGCCGTATGGACCCGACTATCGCTCGGGATTTCGCGCATGTGACGTTCAGGTCGGACAGCCGCGCCGACCTGCCTCTTGTCACCCGCCCGTCCTTGATCCTGCAATGCGCGGAAGATGCGATCGCACCCGTGGAGGCCGGAGCCTACGTGCATGGCGCCATTCCGGGGAGCACGCTGACTGTTCTTAAAGCCACGGGCCACTGCCCGCATCTCAGCGCGCCAAGCGAAGTCGTCTCCGCGATTAGGGCGTTCGCCTGAAACCTTGCCACGTCAGCGCCATTGCTGAGGCGGCACACGCCGGGTGTCAATTGACCATAACGGGTATGATGGACGCGGCGGTTTTGCCGGTCACTCGTGACAGCAGCACATCGGTACGCGTGGCAATTTGACCCGTTCTCGGTGCGTGCGGTTGTCCTCTGGACTGCATCTCCGCCGCGCGCTGCTTCTCTCACAGGTTGCGGTGAGAACATGTCTGCGACTGTCAGTTTTGCGCCGATTGTGTTGAAGAAGTCAGCTAGTTGGCGATCGGCCCGTGCGCAGAGGAGCGGCGTGCAAGTGTCTGTCCCAGTTCAGATGGGCATCGGAGCCGGTATTGGGATCAATTTTGCCAGCTTTCGAAGGTTCTGAGCGGTGGCAGCGAGCAGTAACTCGTCGCGAGCACCGCAAGGACCTCGCAGACGAAGCCGGTCGAGGCGCAGGACACGCTTTAGATGCGCGAACAACATTTCGATCTTTTTGCGTTCACGTCGCGAGGTTACGTAGGCTTGCGTTCTGGCGATCCCGCGCGCCACATCGCGAGCGCTCTCGTAGATCGAGCGTGGTACCTTGCGAGCTGGCATCTTCGGACAACACCGTGGCTTGAGTTCGCAGATGTCGCAGTCCCGCTTGCTGGCGCGATAGTGAAGCGTCGCTCCGTCATTCACTTGTGTTCCGGTTGAAGTCAGCACCTTGCCCGCCGGGCAGCGATAGATGTCAGCCCCCCGATCGTAGGTGAAGTCATCGCGGGCAAACGTCCCATCCTCGCGAGCGGATTTGTCGAGCACGGGTATGTGCGGCTCAATTTTACGCTGGTCCACCAACCAGGCCAGCATGTCGGCTGATCCGTAAGCGCTGTCGGCAGCCAGGCGCTCGGGATGGATGCCGAAGCGATCCTTCGTACGCGCGATCATCGTGCGTGCAGCACCGACCTCGGCCGGTCGAATGGCGCGTGTCGCCTCGACATCAACAATGACCGCAGCCTTCAGATCGATCAGGTAGTTGTCGGCGTAGACAAAGAAGGCGTGGCCTTTGTGAGCCCCGGTCCATTGCGCGGCCGGATCGGATCGAGAGACAAACTTCGGCACCGTCTCGCTCGCTGCACCCCAGGCCGCTTCGTCCAGCGTGTCGAGGTACTCGCGGACGGACCGCCGCGCCCGGGCAAGCGCGTCCCAGTTATGGTCCTCAGTCCCCACAGCGGAGCGCTGCTTGTTGGCGTCGGCAGCGATCAGGCGGGCATCGACGGCGAAGGCCGTTCCATCGACCAGCCCCTCCGCCATGCAGCGTCGCACTACCGTCTCGAACAGCTTGCGCAGGAGATTGCAATCACGGAAGCGACCATGTCTGTTCTTTGAGAAGGTGGAATGATCCGGCACCTCACCGTCGAGGCCAAGACGGCAAAACCAGCGATAAGCGAGGTTCAGGTGAACCTCCTCGCACAACCGGCGCTCCGACCGGATGCCGTAACAGTAGCCAACCAGCAACATCCGGACGAGCAGCTCAGGATCAATCGATGGCGGTCCGATCGAACTGTAGAAGGGCGCCAACTCGCTCCTAACGACAGACAGATCGACGAACCGGTCGATGTTCCGCAGCATATGGGCGGCTGGTACGTGTCGCTCAAGCGAGAATTCGTAGAACAGAGCCGCCTGATCAGTCTGCTTCGGACCCATCATCGATTCAGCCTCCGCCGATAGCGGGATTGAATCAGCGATGGCGTCCCGCTTCAACAGGGGAGTTTTTCAACACAATCGGCGCAAAGCGAACATCGAGGCGTTTAGTACATCACTACTGAATCCACGCCTCTTCAGAGGTTGAAGCAATCGCGGTGAAGTGCGAGACTAGATGGACGCCTCGGAATCTTTCCGAGGCGTCTCGTTTCAGACGTTCGATTGAGCTTAAGTTACTTCTGTGTTTTGACGAGGGGGCATCGCGATTTCGACAGCGGTTGGAAGGCGTCGTCACCTTTGACCGTTCCCACCAGATTGTAATAGTCAAAATCGCCCTTCGACTCGGCCGGTTTCTTGACCTGAAATACGTACATATCGTGCACTAAACGGCCGTCTTCGCGGATCGTCCCGTTCCTCACAACCGCATCGTCGATTTTTGCCGAGCGAAGTTGCTTCAGGACGGCGTTTGTCTCGTCAGTTCCTGCTGCTTTTATAGATTTGAGATAATTGAGAACTGCCGAGTAAGTGCCTGCGGGCAGGGAGCCAGGCATGGTGCCGGTCTTCGCCTTGAACTTGGACGCAAACGCACGAGTCCGGTCGTCTTGATCCCAATAGAAGCCTTCGGTCAGAAACAGTCCCTGCGCGGACTCCAGACCCATGCCGTGGACTGTGCTGAGATAAACCACGAGCGGCGCGATATACTGCTTCGGGGTGATGCCATAGTCGCGCGCGGCTTTGATGCCATTCACGGTGTCCGCATTCGAGTTTGCCAGTGCAATGACTTGTGCCTTCGACTGCTGCGCAGTCAACATAAAGCTCGACATGTCCGGAACATTCAGGGGGTGCTTGACGGAGCCGAGGACCTTTCCTCCACGCGCCGAGATCACATCCGAGGCATCCTTCTCTAAGGCGATCCCGAATGTGTAATCCGTGGTGACAAAGTACTAATCACGGTATCCCTTATCGATAAGCACCTCGGCGGTACCTGCAGCTAAGGAGAAGGTATCGTACATCCAATGGATGCTAGTGGGCGTGCATCCCTCGTTGGTAATCGACGTTCCAGCGGGCGATACGGCTATCGCGATACGGTTTTTTTGAGCAGCGATCGGCAAAACCGCGAGAGCGGTATTGGTGAGACCCAGATCGACCAAAACATCGACTTTATCCACGTCGATCCATTGTCGAGCGACTGCCGCGGCAGTGTCGGCCTTGTTTCCTGTGTCCGCGGAGACAACCTCGATCTGGCGCCCAAGGACAGTTGAGCCAAATTCCTCAACGGCAATTTGCGCAGCGACCACGCTTCCTCGGCCGATATCAGCTGCTGGCCCACTCAGATCACTGAGTACTCCGATCTTGATCTTGGTCTCGCCCGCAAGGGTCAAGTTTGTGGAAAGCAGACAAGACAAAGCGACTGTTGCGGCGCCCCAGCGTTTCTTCATTCAATCCTCCCAGTTGTCGTTATTTATTGTTTTAAGCGATACGTCTTGGTGGAAGTGGCCGCTCGCTGAGCGGAATCGTTAGATCAAGTGCGCTCGTCGTCCTCCCTGTTGGAATTGCCCCATTGGAGAATCCAAGTGAATAGTCGGCGTAGAGCTTGATATAGTCTTCCGTGTCCAGGGTGGTGGACGCGACCGACGCATGCTTTGCAACGGCGCCCCGCCAACGGTTCACGCGTGGGAGATTCGGCGGGATCTCCAACCCCCAGAAATATTGATTGAGCTCATATCGTTGGAAGAACGGCGCAAAGGTCAGATCGGCCATGCCGAAGTCGCCAAAGGCGAGCGCATCTGAAGGACTGACGCGGTTGAGGAAATCCTCAAGCCATTCCCAGTCTCGACGCGCCGATGCTTCGATCTTCGCGCGCCTCTGAGGATCCTGCTCCATGAGAACGCGGTACAGGTTGGTCGTGAAACGCGAGTTGCAGAAATCGATCAGAATTCGACACTGCGCCTTTAAATAGGGGTCGGCAGGAAATAGCCGAGGCTCGGGAAAAACCTCTTCAAGATATTCGTTGATGATGCTGGATTCATTCAGAATGCGCGTGTCGTGTCGCAGCACGGGGACTTTGCCGGCCGGGTTCATGTCCAAGAACCAGGTCGGGCGAGGTTTGGATAGATCGATTTCGACAACGTCCGCCGACAAGCCCTTGGCATGCAAAAGAATGCGTGTCCGCTGGGCATAGGGACATGCCGCAACGCTGAATATCGTGAGTGTCGCAGAAGAGCTGGTCATCGCTGAGGTGCCTTGGGTGGTTCGATGCCGGCTGCTTTTTGCTCCAGCCGCCTCGTCAGGATGTCCACGCGGTCGCCGCCCCAAAAGAGCTCGCCGTCCAGTAGCATGCTCGGGACGCCAAAAACGCCCAGTCGCTCTGCTTCATCCGTAATCGCATCGACTTCGGCCTTGGCAGGCCCTTCGGCATACTCCTTGAAAGCCGACCCCGATCCGCCGAGCTTTTCGACGACGTCGATCATCTGTTCCGGCACATCGAGATCAAGCTGGTGCGTCCAGAACATTTCGAAGACGGTGTCGTGATAGGCACGGAAGAATCCGTTTCGCTGCGAAAACAACATCCCAGCGCTCGCAAACGTCGCGTCATAGATGCGCTTGGGGCCTTTCAGGATCAGCCCCTGTTCGTTCGCGTATCGACGTGCATCCATATAGGCGTATTTTACCTTGCGCCAGTAATGTGGGGAGCGCTCCTCGACCGAACCCAGATACTCCGCGATGCGTAAGGTGTATGGCAACCACTCCAGCTCGATTCCGTGGGTTCTCTCGAGGTCGAAGAGCGGTTTGTTGGCGACATAAGCATAGGGGCTCTTGTAGTCCGTATAGACACGCACTTTTGTTTTCATGGGGGCTGGCCGTCTTTCAGCGGGTTCTGTTGTTGTTGGCTTGGCGGTCCCATGTATCGGGTGTGACGCCTTGTTCGCGGAGAACGTGTTTCTGTATCTTTTCCGTGGGTGTCTTCGGCAGTTCATCCACGATGCGCACGTAACGCGGCACCATATGAGCGGCAACGCGTTCGCACATGAAGTCGATGATCTCGACTGGATCGACGGACCGGCCTGGCACAGGCGCAATCACCACCATGACGTCGTCTTCGGTGAATTCGCTGGGCACCGGGATCGCGGCAGCCTCTCGCACGCTATTGTGGTTCAGCAATTCGATCTCGACCTCATAAGACGAAATGTTTTCGCCGCGCCGACGGATCGAGTCTTTGAGGCGGTCCACGAAGAAGAAGTCGCTATCGTCGTCTCTGACGAATGCATCGCCCGTGTGAAACCAGCCGTTACGCCAGGCATCGACCGTTGCTGCCGTATTGTTGTTGTAGCCATGGTTCATCGCCCACGGATGCGTGGTCCGAACGATCAACTGGCCGACGACACCCGGCGCGACCTCGCAATCATGTTCATCCACCAGTCGAACTTCGACGCCTGGGCGCGGCTTTCCGCAAGTGCTCGGTTTCGTTGGGTTTGCTTCGGAGAAGAGCGGAGTACTGATCTCTGTCATATTGAACAGGGTAAATACGTCAACGTCGAAGCGTTCTTTGAATTCCGGTCCGCTATTGCCGAGGGGGACGATGAAGACGAGACGCAGTGGATGGGATTTATCCTTGGGATCCGCCGGCGCCTTGAGCAGGAACGTCGCCATGGCGCCGAGCAGGAACACCACGGTGACGTTCATGTCACGGACAGATTGCCAGAATGTCGCGGTCTTGAATGCCGGAACGACAGCGATCGACCCACCGACGCTCAAGCAGGTGCTGGCAGTGAAGGCGCCGCCGATGTGAAAGATCGGCATGTGGAGGAGGTGACGATCGCTGGCCTTCGTGCAGCGCCATGTTTCGGGGCAGAGGGCGGAATAGCTGTGAACATATGACGCGAGTACGCCTTTCGATCGACCTGGGGTACCCGACGTGTAGATGATGCACTGGGTGTCCCATGGCTGGATCGGGGCCTCGTCATCGATGCACTCGTCTTGAGGGGTCTGAAGGTGATCGAGGGAGCAAACGCGAGGTGTGCCGGCGATGCTCTGGCTTGGCGCGACTTCCGCATATATGGCTTGAAGCGATGGCGGGGCGGCGGCGAGCACGTGTTCCAGGCATTGGTCTGCGACAATCGCAAGTTTCGCGCCGGAGTCGGACAGCACGTGTTCGAGCAACGATCCCTTGAGTGCGGGATTGATCGGCACGAAGACGGCGCCGATATAATTGGCCGAGAACATGCCGAGCAGACCGATTGCACCGTTCGGCATCATGACGGCCACGCGATCGCCGCGACCTATGCCTGCCTCCTGGAGGCCGGCCGCCATGCGTCTCACCAGGCGCCGGACCGTGCTGAAGGTCCATTCCGTTCCGTCCTGGAAGACGGCGTAGATCGCATCGCCACGCTCCGTCGCGTGCCTGTCGAGGGTGTGGCGCAGAACGCAGATGTCGCTGGCCGGAACGCCGATTTGCTCAGGAACCTCGAGGTTTGACACCGTTTCGTTCTTTCTTCGCACGCGCCGCAACCGACGATATGACCGTCGCCTGATTGGCGTGGATCGTGAGCGTTGCGGTGACATTGAGGCGGAGTGACGCGCGAAAGCGCGTGATGGCATCCCCGAGATCGTCCTTGAGCATGCGATCGATGGTGGGGGCGGCGGCGCTGAAATGCGTGATCGCGCCCATCGTGTAGAAAACGAACAGTTCCGCATCGATGGGTTTGAAGACACCGTCCGCGGCGCCTTTCTTCAGCAGTTCGACGAAGGAGATGATCAGCCCCATGAGATGGAGCCGGCGAGCTTTCGTGACCCGGCTTTGGTTCTCCATCAGCTCCCGCATCAGAAGTTGCGAAAAGTGCTGATGATCGAAGCTCCAATCGAGCATTCGCTCGAACATGGCCACGGCGGTGTCGATGGATGGTGTTTCACGAGCGTTGTCAAAATAGCCATCGAGGCTTGCGACCAGGCGATCAAGCACGGCGCTGTAAAGCCGCTCTTTCGTTCCGAAATGATGCACGATCGCAGCACTGCTGATGCCGACCACGCCCGCGATGTCGCGGAGGCTCGTTCCGTCAAAGCCACGGGTAGCAAAAAGCGCCTCAGCCGCCGCGAGACACCGTTGATCGGTGCCGCGAACGTCCTTGGGGCGGCCTAGCTTGGTGCCGACCGACATCATTTCCTCAGAATTAAATTATTGCTTAATTTATTTATGGAGTGAACGGGCTGTCAAGCGCGTTGATCATCCTGTTTTTGAGAATGGATGTCAGAATGCTCTTCGTAGGGAATGCGCCAGATAGTCCAGAACTCGCCATTGGCAGGGTAGTTATCCTTCGATCAAAGACCCCGAATTAGGCGGCGTCTTCGATGCCGCTCGGCTTCGCGAAATGATCTCGAAATCGGAGAACGCAACCTTCAACGTGACCGTAGGTCTGCGGCGCCGGTCGGCTCGCGGTGCCGCCAAATCTTGTCAACTTGGGCTTCGACGTCGCGACCATATCCGCTCATGGCGCAAAGCAGGTATTCGTCCCGAGAAATGTGCGACAGCTCGGTAAGTTCAAAACTACTCTTAGCGTCTAGGAGGGACAAGGGGGATTCATCCAATATCCCGGTAAGCTCTATAAGATGCCTACGCCCCGAACCTCTCATCTTGTCTGTCTATTTCGCGTGCGAGCTTCCTCATGAAGCCGCGCAGCGATAAGATTGCCTCTTTAGAACGCGCTGTAGCCGCCATCGATCAAGATGCAGTCAGCGGTGTGATAGGACGACGCACCGCTCATCAGATAAACCGCAATTCCTGCGAAATCCTCCGGTCTTCCAAAACGTCGCATCGGGATGCGCGGCATCGCGTTGTTCATGAATTTATCGTTCGACTGGAGTTCTCCGGTCATCTCGGTATCGATCCAGCCCGGGAGAACGGCGTTCGCGGTTATGCCGTATCGCGCCTGCTCGACAGCCAGAGCCCGCATCATCGCGTTCAATGCAGCTTTGGAAGCAGCATAGTGTTCATTTCGGGCGGTCCCGAACCGAGCGGCCATGCTGGACGTCGCGACGATGCGACCGAAAGCGTCTCCTCTCGAGGCGCGATCAACCATGTGGCTAATGATGGGTCGAAGAGTTTCAAATACGCCATCGAGATTCACCGCAAACATTTGGCGCCAATCTGCGTTGGTGCGGTTGATGAACGCGTCTCTTCCGCCACCGCCAATGCCCGCATTGGCAAAGCATCCATCTATTCTGCCGAACTTTTCAAGCACCAAAGCGGTTGCCTTCTCGGCCTCGCCACTGACCGAGACATCGCAAGCCAGCGCTTGAACTTGCGCGCCGGTGGATGCCAGGGACGATGCGGCGGCTTCATTCTTTTTTGGATTGCGTCCCCAAATCGAGACGTTGCATCCGTGAACAGCCAGAGCGCGGGCGATCTCCAGGCCGATTCCACCATTGCCGCCGGTCACGACAGCAGTGCGTCCGGTCAAATCGAACATAGACATAAAGCGTTTCCCGATAGCTGGATTTCAGGGGATCGCCCGTCTTGCGCGTTAAGCGAGGTGAGGCTGGAGGAAATCTCCATCCGCACTTCGATGAATAGCGTGGCGGACGCCAAAAGTGAATAGTGATCCCCTAATCACTTTTGTTGACTTTCAGCCGTCGATCTGAGATGTGGTAATTTCCGGCGGACAAGGGACAAAGAGAGGAAACGTTATGGTTAGCGATCGGTACCGACTGATTGGTTCCACAGCATCGCCTTATGCGTTGAAAATGCGGGCCATCCTTCGCTATCGGCGTATTCCGTTCGACTGGCTGATCATGACGCGCGAGCGCAGGGCGGCGACTGAGCATCTGCGTCCGTCTTTGATTCCGGTTCTCCAGTATCCGGACGGAACTTATCGCGCAGAGACGACCGCGCTGGCGCATGATCTCGAAGCAAGACACAGCGGTAGATCGATCGTCCCGCAGCATCGTGGGGTGGCGTTTATTTGCGACCTGCTGGAAGACCTGGCAGATGAATGGGCGGTTAAACCGCTCTTTCTGTTCCGGTGGTGGGATCCGGAAGATCAAGGTTATGTGTCGAGATGGGGCGCGGAGGAGTGGTCCGTGCCCGGAACGCCCATTGGCAGTCTTGAAGAGGTCGAAGCATTCCGCCGCCGCCAGACCTCGCGCATGACCATCCTTGGAGCGACAGCGGAAAACAAGAGGCTGCTGGAAGAGAGCTATCTGCGGATACTGAATGCATTCGAGCCGCATGTCGGCATGACCAAATATCTCTTCGGATCCAGGCCATCGCTTGCAGACTTTGCGTGGTTCGGCCAGCTCAGTGAATTGGCGACGGATCCGACCCCGATGCGGATCATGCGCGCGAGGGCGCCCTTTACCGATCACTGGGCGCGAAGACTAGACGATGCGTCGGGGGTCGAAGGCGAGTGGTGCTCGGTCGAGAATGTGTGCTCAGGATGGGTCGAGGGCCTTTTGCAGATAGCAGGAGAGCTGTATCTGCCATTCCTCACTGCCAATGAACAAGCCTTCAACGAGGGACTTGACCGTGTGACGGTTGAGGCTTGGGGCCTCGAATACACGCTCTCGCCGTTCAAGTATCAAGTGAAATGCCTCGCGTCGCTGCGGGAGAAATATCGCGCGCTCTCAGACGGTGACCGAACGGCCATCTTGCCTGTTCTGGAGCGAACAGGGTGTGCGCAGTATCTCGCGAGGTAGCCTATGTCCTTAGCGCCCGATTGGATTGCTTGCCACGCGCAATGGACGCCGGAGAAGGTCGCCATGACCGACGTATTCTCATGGCGTTCGTTCACATATGCCGAAATGAACGATCGTTGTATCCGTCTGGCTGGATTTCTGGCCAGGACTGGGGTCGGGAAAGGAGATCGGGTCGCAGTTATTGCTCATAACTCGACGGACATTTTTGAAATACAGTTCGCCTGTACGAAGCTCGGCGCGATCTTCGTTCCATTGAACTGGCGTCTTTCCAAGCCGGAATTGCTATCGATCCTTCAAAACGCCGGGCCTGCCGCTGTTTTTTACGGATCGGAATTCGCCGATGTGGCCGCATTTTTGCGGGAGACGATCGCCGCTGTCTATATCGACATGCGAGATGGGGAAGCATCGAGCTATGAAAGCGGGATAGCTTCCGGACCACTCCTCTCGGAGTCTGCGGTAAATCACCATGATGGCATCTTTGCAATCATGTACACGTCGGGCACGACCGGATTGCCGAAAGGGGCAATCGTTACGCATCGCATGACGATCTTCACGGGCCTCAACGGCTTGATGAAAGCGGGAGTATCCGACGCATCAGTGGGACTGACGTTTCTGCCGCTCTTCCATGTCGGCGGTCTCTTCCTGATGGCCAACATGATATTTCATGCCGGGGGCAGCAATATCATCATGCGGTCTTTCGACGCCGCACGTGCGCTCGACTTCCTGTCGAGTTCCAAGCTGAAGGTTACGCATGCTTTTGGCGTGCCGACAAACTTCCTGATGATGTCGCAATGCGCGGAATTCAGCAAAGCAGATCTCCGCAACGTCAAATGTCTGGTCGTGGGAGGGGCGCCGTCGCCTATCAGCTTGCTCGAAGCTTACACGCAAAAAGGAGTAGCGCTTCAGCAGGCTTGGGGCATGACAGAGACCGCTACGCTCGGCACGATGCTGGCGCGCGATGTTGTTCTGTCGAAGCTCGGCTCGGCCGGTCGTCCGGTAATGCATGCGGCATTCCGGATCCTGGATGAAAGCAACAACGATGTCGAGCAGGGCGCTGTTGGGCAACTTGCAATCAGTGGACCAACAGTCACCCCGGGCTACTGGCGGCAACCCGAGGCGACAGAAAAGTCCTTCCGGGGTGAGTGGTTTCTGACCGGAGATGCCGCGCGGCAAGATATTGACGGTTATATCTTCATCGTGGACCGCTGGAAGGATATGTATATCTCTGGCGGCGAGAATGTGTATCCGGCAGAAATCGAGAACGTGCTTCAATCGATACCAGGTGTGCTGGAAGCGGCGGTTGTCGGCGTTCCCGACGATAAATGGGGGGAGGTCGGTTGCGCATTCATCGATGTCACAAGCGCATTCCAGCTCTCGGCGGATGACGTGCTCGGTATCTGCGAGAAATCGTTGGCCCGCTTCAAGCTCCCTAAGTTTGTGCGGATCGGCGTAGGAATTCCGCATACCGCAGCCGGGAAAATATCCAAACCCGAATTGCGCCGTCGGTTCGCGACGGGAGGCGAGCATGATTGAGGCGGAGAATGGCCTGCTTACGCATCCCCATGGCGACGCCGATCTCGATGTCTACTCGTGGCCGACGCCGAATGGCCGGAAAGTGGCGATCTTTCTGTGCGAGGCTGGGACCGACTTTAACCTGATCCCGGTGGATACGACCGCCGGCGCGCAATTCGATCCCTCCTATCTTGCGATAAACCCGAACAACAAGATCCCGACGATCGTCGACTTCAGGGAGGAGACTCCGCATGTCGTGTTCGAGTCCGGCGCTATTCTCCTCCACTTGGCGGATCGCGAAGACCGATTTGTTCCCAAGGACCGGCGGCGCCGATCCGTTTGCGTGCAGTGGTTGATGTGGCAAATGGGGGGCTTTGGCCCGATGCTGGGTCAGGCTCATCACTTCAACCATTACACGCCCGACAAAATTGCGTATGCGGCGCAACGCTATAGTAATGAGGCGCGGCGCCTCTATCAGGTACTCGACCGGCGCCTTGCACAGGTCGAGTTCGTTGCGGAAGAATATTCGATCGCCGACATGGCCATTTGGCCCTGGCTTCCGCCGCGCAAGCTGCAGGGTATCGATCTCTCCGATTTTCCGAATGTATCGCGTTGGAACGAGACCATGAAGGCGCGAGAGGGTGTGCGAAAAGGTTACGATCTTATGATCGAGCGGATGTCGCGCGACAAACCGTCCGGAGATCAATGGGAGCAACTTTTCGGAACGCAGCAGTTCAAAGAGCGGCGTTCGAGCCCTCCTTCGACACGTTCATCGGGAGATCAGTGATGTCGGATGCATTCATTCGCCGGGAGGAAGTTGAATTCCTTCTGAGAGAGTGGCTCAAGATCGATGAATTGTCGGATCGGCCGGAGTTCGCCGATCATTCACCCGAGACATTTTCCGCGATCCTCGATCTTTCGCGGCAACTCGCCGCGGATTATTTCGCACCGCACTACAAGAAGGCCGATCAGAACGAACCGCGTTTCGAAGGCGGGAAGGTCGTTCTGATCGAAGACATCAAGACGGCCTTGCGTACATTTGCTGAGGCGGGCTTTTTCGCTGCACCATTTCCAATCCAGCGAGGTGGGATGCAGCTTCCAAATGTTGTCAGTGTCGCGTCGATGGCCTCATTCATGGCAGCCAATATTGCGACATCCGCATATCCCATGCTCACAATGGCAAATGCCCGTTTGCTGGTGGCACATGGAAATGAGAAGCAGATCGAGTCCTTCGCTGCTCCCCAGATTGCCGGGACGACCTTCGGGACGATGTGCCTCTCGGAGCCGCAGGCAGGCTCGTCACTCTCCGACATCAAAACCGCTGCAGTTAAGGACGGGATCGATGAGCACGGTCACCGCTATCGTCTGAATGGGCAGAAGATGTGGATTTCCGGGGCAGAGCATGACATGTCCGAGAACATCGTTCATCTCGTCCTGGCAAAATTCAAGGCGGAAGACGGCAATACGGTGCCGGGCGTCAAGGGCGTTTCGTTGTATGTCGTACCGAAGTTCTTGCCGAACGGAGACCGGAATGATGTGACTCTCACCGGCCTCAACCACAAAATGGGGTATCGGGGCACGGTAAACTGTCTCATTGCCTTCGGCGAAAAGGACGGTGCGATCGGTTGGCGCGTCGGTGGAGAGGGCGACGGTCTCAAGATCATGTTTCACATGATGAACGAGGCCCGGATCATGGTTGGTCTTGGTGCGGCCGCGCTGGCGTGTCGCGGCTTCGCGCAGTCGCTGGACTACGCCAAGAACCGTCCTCAAGGGCGTCCGTTGTCAGGTTCCGGAAAGAAAGATGCATCCGAAGGGCAGGTCAGCATCATCGAGCACGCCGACGTGAAGCGAATGCTCGTCGCTCAGAAGGCGATAGCGGAAGGATCGCTCGCACTCGTCTTCTACTGCGCGCGCTTGGTGGATGAGCAGAAGACTCATCCGGATGAGCGGATGAAAGCTGAATCTCGCGAGTTGCTTGATCTCCTCACGCCGATAGCGAAGGCGTGGCCTTCCGAATTTGGTCTCGTTGCCAACGAGATGGCGATCCAGATCCATGGCGGATATGGATATACGCGCGATTTCGATGTGGAGCAGATCTATCGCGACAACCGTTTGAATCCGATCCACGAAGGTACCAACGGAATTCAGGCCATCGACCTTCTCGGTCGTAAGCTCTTGTCAAAGGGGCAGGAGGCGTTGGCTCTGCTGGAGCGCCGTGTCGCAACAACTTTCCGCAGCGCGCGTGAGATCCCCGAGCTTTGCGAGGACGTTAAAGCGGTGGAGGAAAGACTAGGCGCGATCAAGCGCGTCGTCGGAAAGCTATCGGCCGAGCCCGATCGGTCCAAGGCATTGGACAATGCGACGCGCTTCTTGAACGCTTTCGGACATGTTGTTATCGCCTGGATCCTGCTGGACACGGCCACTACCGCCGTCAAGGCGAGCGATGGAGCTCTGAGGCAGGAATTCCGGGATGGGAAACTTGCGGCATGTCGTTACTTCGTTCGTTCCGAGCTCCCGCATGTGGACCATTGGTTGTTCTTGGCCGAAACGATGGATGATACGTCCTCCGCGATCCCACCGGACGTTTTCTAATGCGCGTTCGGCAATCGCGGCCTCAGGCCACGAGCGTGCTGAAATGCGAGCTCCAGCTCTCTTAAAGGTTTCGCTCAGGCTGGCGAGGCATTCTAATGGCGTGGGCGGTCGTGTCCTGGCGTGAGCCGGACGTTTCTGAAACGATCAGGCCGCGTGATGGGAAGGAGATGCACCTATGTCGGACTTGATCCTGCATCACTACGACTTCTCCAATTATTCGGAGAAGGTGAGGGTAGCCCTCGGATATAAGGGGCTTGCCTGGAAGAGCGTGATCATTCCGCCGGTGCTTCCGAAGCCCGATCTGGTCGCGCTGACCGGCGGCTACCGACGCGCTCCGGTGCTTCAGATCGGAGCTGACATTTATTGCGACACACGCCTCATCCTGCGCGAACTCGATCGTCGTTTTCCGGAACGGTCACTCTTTCCGCCACAATATGATGGCCTCGCGAACGCTGTTGCATCCTGGGCGGAGACCACGTTTTTCCGCTCGGTCATGCTTCTGGCATGGGGGACCAACCACGATTTGATGCCCCCGGAACTGTTCCAGGATCGAGCGATCATGCGAGGTCTGCCAATACCCAGCCAGCGTTATGTCGAGCGAGCGGCGGCGCGAAACGCTCCCCTAGTGCGCGCGCAACTTCCCTTTGTCGAGAACATGTTAGCGGATGGTCGGCAATGGGTTTGCGGCGATGCCTTCAGCGTGGCTGATTTGGCGGTCTATCACGCAATGTGGTTCTTGACTGATCGAAGTGAGCGGTTGTCGCGAGAGCTGGACGGATTTACGGCCATTCGCAGATGGCTAAGCCGAGTTCGCAGTATTGGTCATGGGATACGGAGTGAAATAGCTGCCGCTGAGGCATTGAATGTAGCGGCAATAGCTCATCCGATGCCGGTGCGACCGTCGCTGCCCCAACGGGAAGACCCGAGCATCGGTGAACTAATCGAAGTTCGCCCAACTGATTATGCGAAGGACGCTGTTGGCGGTCGGCTCGAATTGCTGGATCGCGATGAAATTGCGTTGCGACGAACAAATCCCGATTTGGGCGAGGTCGCCATTCATTTCCCAAGGATTGGTTACGATCTGCGCGTGGTTACAGGCACTGCCTGAGCAACGGCGCCTTCTGCCCATGGTGCCGCGCATCTGCTGCTTTTACATCGACATCGGCGACCAAGATGGCGGCCGATCAAGCATGTGATGCATAGCGATCGCCTCTCATCGCGGTAGAGGCGATCACTGTTCGTCATTCTCTTTCTCAGTTCTGCACAAGCGGGCAGCCACCGCCAGCCATAGGTCGGAACGCATCCTCGCCTTTGATCGTCTTGAGGATAGTGTAGTAATCCCAAGGCGTTTTAGACTGCGAAGGTTCTCTAACCTGAGCCAGATACATGTCGTGGACCATCCGGCCATCCGCGCGAACGGTGCCGTTCGGCGCGAACATGTCCTTGACCGGCATCTGGCGCATGGCCGTAGCTACGGGAACTCCATCCGTCGACTTGGCCTTCTGGGCCGCGCGGAGATAATGGAGTACGGCCGAATATTCCCCTGCTTGCGCCATCGTCGGCATCGATCCGACGATATCATAGAAACGTTTTGACCATGCGCGCGTCGCATCATTGGCATCCCAATAGAACGCCGTTGTCAGATAGACGTTCTTCGCCGTAGCCAACCCCAGTGCATGTACGTCGGTGATATAGACGAGCAGTGCAGCAAGGCGCTGATTTTTCGTGATCTGAAACTCGTTGGCCTGTTTGATAACGTTGATCAGATCCGCTCCGGCGTTCGCGAGGCCGATGACGTCGGCTTTTGATGCTTGCGCTTGTAAAAGGAAGGAGGAAAAATCCGGCGTGTTCAGGGGATGCTTGACATCTCCGATGACGGTGCCGCCTTTTTCAGTGAGTGCGTCGGTCACATCCTGTTGCAGGGATTTACCGAAGGCATAATCGACGGTGAGGAAAAACCAGCGCTTGGCGCCTTGTTCGATAATGGCGCTGCCGGTACCTCGCGCGAGAGCATATGTGTCATATGTCCAATGGAAGCCGGTTTTGGAACAGGCTTTCCCGGTTAGATCCGATGTTCCGGCTCCCGAGGTGATCGAAACCTTGTTCTTCTCTTCAGCGAGCTTCTGAACAGCGAGCGCGATAGCGGATGTCGTCAATTCGGACACCATTGCTACACCGTCTGTATCAAACCACTTTCGGGCAATCGAGATCGCCACGTCAGGCTTGTTCTGGTGATCGGCTGAAAGAAGCGTGACTTTTGTCGATGGCGATTCGCGGGCAAAATCCGCAACCGCGAGCTCCGCGGCCACGACAGCGCCTCGGCCGGCTATCGCGGAATACGGGCCTGACATATCCGTCAAGACACCGATTTTGATCGGACCTGGATCGGCTTTGGCGCTGGCGCAGCACAACACAATCGCCGCCAAGGCACCTACGTGCTTGAGCATCATCTACTCCCCTATGTTTTGTTTTCTCAAGCATGTCAGAGGAAGACGAAGGGAGCAACAGAAAAATGACTCTAGAGTCACCTTTCGCTGTTTGGTTGTTTCGGACCTATGGAGTAGCTTCGGAGTTCCTCCCGAAGATGGAATTTCATGTCAGATCCAGGAAAGACGACAAAGCTGACGCGTCGGGGCGGTGCCAGCAAACCGACGCGTGCTGAAAAAGTAGCCCGCAATCGTCAGGCACTTCTGGATGCCGGTGCGGAAATTGTTGGTGAACTCGGCTATGATGAAGCCTCGGTCGCCCGGATATCCGAGCGCGCGGGGCTCGCGCACGGGACATTCTACCGGCATTTCGAGTCGCGGCAGGCAATGTTCGACGAGCTTCTGCCTACTCTGGGAGACAAGCTACTTGATGAAGTGAGAGAGCTGGTTCGAGGATCGCAGAGTTTTATCGAAGTTGAGGAGAAGGGGTTCCGCGGCTTCTTCGACTTTATCGCCCGCCATCCCGGTTTCTATCGCGTCGTAAACGAAGCTGAAGTCGTGGCGCCGGCAGCATTTGACCGCCATATATCGAATCTAGCGAAGCACTACACCAGCGCGTTAAAGCGCAGTCTGAAGGCAGGCGAAATCAAGGGGTTCGAGGAGAAGGAGCTCGAGGTGGTCGCATTTGTATTGATGGCCGCTCGCTTCTATATTTATCTTCGGTTTTCGAAGCGTGGCGCAGCAGCAGGCTCGGTGCCTGATTGGGTCGCGACGGCATATATGAAGCTTGTCACAAATGGTCTGGTCGGCGGCCGGACATAAATGGCCGGTGGCCATCCCGTGCCTGTCGCATCATTGTTCACTGACGCCTCGGAAAGCCGCCGAGGCGTCAGTTGATAGCGTCGTGTTCTTGCTAAATGCTCTGTGACCGCACGAGAGGGCAGCGCGACTTGGATAGCGATTGGAACGCATCCTCGCCTTTGACGGTACCGACAGGCTTGTAAGAATCGAAGGCGACCTTTGACTCGTTCGGCGCCTTGACCTGAAACACATACATGTCCTGGATCAGGCGACCGTCTTCGTCCGACGGAATGAAGTAGCGCGTTGCTATTTCTCGCGCCATCGCCACGCAACTGCAGATACTGCCGATGGACGAGTCGTTTGGGGCGCTGGATGCGTTGACCGGCAGACGACGCAGGAAGAGCTTGTGGCGCAATGGATTGTTTTTTGTCACGGATCTCATCATGCCAGAAACGTGAGGGCGCGAATTGGAGAAGGTTTGCGGTACGATCCGGCGTTCGCGGAGGGCGGCTTGGAGCTCACTCGAGCTGCACCGAGCAGGACGTCCGCTCATGGCGGATTGTGTTGAAGAAGTCAGCTAGTTGGCGATCGGCCCGTGCGCAGAGGAGCGGCGTGCAAGTGTCTGTCCCAGTTCAGATGGGCATCGGAGCCGGTATTGGGATCAATTTTGCCAGCTTTCGAAGGTTCTGAGCGGTGGCAGCGAGCAGTAACTCGTCGCGAGCACCGCAAGGACCTCGCAGACGAAGCCGGTCGAGGCGCAGGACACGCTTTAGATGCGCGAACAACATTTCGATCTTTTTGCGTTCACGTCGCGAGGTTACGTAGGCTTGCGTTCTGGCGATCCCGCGCGCCACATCGCGAGCGCTCTCGTAGATCGAGCGTGGTACCTTGCGAGCTGGCATCTTCGGACAGCACCGTGGCTCGAGTTCGCAGATGTCGCAGTCCCGCTTGCTGGCGCGATAGTGAAGCGTCGCTCCGTCATTCACTTGTGTTCCGGTTGAAGTCAGCACCTTGCCCGCCGGGCAGCGATAGATGTCAGCCCCCCGATCGTAGGTGAAGTCATCGCGGGCAAACGTCCCATCCTCGCGAGCCGATTTGTCGAACACGGGTATGTGCGGCTCAATTTTACGCTGGTCCACCAACCAGGCCAGCATGTCGGCTGATCCGTAAGCGCTGTCGGCAGCCAGGCGCTCGGGATGGATGCCGAAGCGATCCTTCGTACGCGCGATCATCGTGCGTGCAGCACCGACCTCGGCCGGTCGAATGGCGCGTGTCGCCTCGACATCAACAATGACCGCAGCCTTCAGATCGATCAGGTAGTTGTCGGCGTAGGCAAAGAAAGCGTGGCCTTTGTGAGCCCCGGTCCATTGCGCGGCCGGATCGGATCGAGAGACAAACTTCGGCACCGTCTCGCTCGCTGCACCCCAGGCCGCTTCGTCCAGCGTGTCGAGGTACTCGCGGACGGACCGCCGCGCCCGGGCAAGCGCGTCCCAGTTATGGTCCTCAGTCCCCACAGCGGAGCGCTGCTTGTTGGCGTCGGCAGCGATCAGGCTGGCATCGACGGCGAAGGCCGTTCCATCGACCAGCCCCTCCGCCATGCAGCGTCGCACTACCGTCTCGAACAGCTTGCGCAGGAGATTGCAATCACGGAAGCGACCATGTCTGTTCTTTGAGAAGGTGGAATGATCCGGCACCTCACCGTCGAGGCCAAGACGGCAAAACCAGCGATAAGCGAGGTTCAGGTGAACCTCCTCGCACAACCGGCGCTCCGACCGGATGCCGTAACAGTAGCCAACCAGCAGCATCCGAACGAGCAGCTCAGGATCAATCGATGGCCGTCCGATCGAACTGTAGAAGGGCGCCAACTCGCTCCGAACGACAGACAGATCGATGAACCGGTCGATGTTCCGCAGCATATGGGCGGCTGGTACGTGTCGCTCAAGCGAGAATTCGTAGAACAGAGCCGCCTGATCAGTCTGCTTCGGACCCATCATCGATTCAGCCTCCGCCGATAGCGGGATTGAATCAGCGATGGCGTCCCGCTTCAACAAGGGAGTTTTTCAACACAATCCGCCAAGAGCAGACATCTGCCTAGAATTGGTCAGATCGTTCGTTTCTCAGCGCCAAGACGAGATCTTTGTCGCCTAATGCGGAGCACCGTCGGCCGTCAGCCCCCGGGCCGCTTGTATATCGTATCCGGTTTGGCCTCGATATCCGGCCTGGCTACGCGCTCGGCCCAGTCGTCTGGTGTGACGTCCTCGATCCCGATCGAGATCGCTTTCTTTTTGGAGCCAAGAACGGACATCAGCGTTTTGGTCAGTTCGTCGGCCAGTGCCTGCTTCTGCTCTTGGCTGCGGCCGGGATAAAGCTTCACGATGACATGGGGCATCTCATTCTCCTTGAATTGATAGCACGGAAGCCGCCCCTTAGGCCGGACACTGAATCATTTCATAGTCTGCAATGTCTGCCTTCTCGGTCAATCGCCAATATTCCAGCAGCGAGAATGGCCAGGTCTGCGAGGCTCTGCCAAAGCGGTTCTTGTACCAGCTCGTGGTCTTCGCAACGCCCCAGGCCTTGGTCAAGTTGCCCGCATCGACACGGTCGTTAAACGCATCGAATGGCGCCTGCCGCACATCCATCGCGGCATATCCACCGGTGAGCAGCGTACCGATCGCCGACAATGCATATTCAACCGCGCATTCTGCCGAGAAGATCGCACTGCCATTGACGACCACGCCGGTGGTCGGGCCGCCGGTCATGAACAGGTTCGGGAAGCCCGGCATGGTGATGCCCAGAAACGCGCGGCAGTCTCCCGCCCACCATTGATGCAGGTTCTTGCCATCGCGGCCGACCACATTGATCGGCGTCAGGTAGTCCGAGGCCTGGAAGCCGGTGGCGAGCACTATGATATCGACCTCGTGCAAGGTCCCATCTGCCGAAACGATCCCGCGCTCCTCGATGCGCAGGATGCCGTCGGTAATCAGCTTGGTATGCGGTTGCTTGAGCGCAGCGGCCCAGACGCCGTTGTCGCGCAACATGCGCTTGGCGCCAGGCGGATAGGTCGGAGTTACTTTCTCGAGCAGATCCGGCCGGTCCGAAAGCTGCGACTTCAGATGCTCGATGCATTCGAGGCGAAGGCCTTCATTGGCGCGCCCGACCGAGATCGGATGATCCCAGTCCTGTTCGACCTCGACAAGCGGCAGACGTCCTTCGGCCGCGATCCAGAACTGCCAGAAGCGGAACCAACGGCCGTAATAAGGCACGTGACGCAACAGCCAGGCCATGCCCGACTTGATCTCTTCGTGATAATTCGGCGTCGGCAGCATCCAGGGCGCATTACGCTGGAAGATGCAGAGTTCGGCAACGTCGCTCACGATGGACGGCACGATCTGATAGGCACTGGCGCCCGTCCCGACTACCGCGACGCGCTTGCCGGTGATGTCAAGATTGTCTGGCCATCGCGCCGAATGAAACAACTGTCCGCCGAACGACTGTAATCCCGCGATATCCGGATAGGACGGCTGGTTGAGTTGCCCGGTGGCCGTGATGATGGCGTTGAATGCCTCGGAGCGGACATTGCCGTCCTTGTCGCGCGTCTCGATCAGCCAGTGTGCGGATGCATCCACATAGGTCATTGAGACAACTTCGGTCTCGAACGCCACGTTGCGTCGGACCGTCGTCGCATCGGCAATCGTCGAGACATATTTCTGGATTTCCGACTGACGCGAAAACTGCTCTGGCCAATCCTGTTTCTGGGCGAATGAATAGCTGTAGGCAAAGTTCGGCGTATCCAAGCGGCAGCCCGGATACCGGTTTTCCCACCAGACGCCACCGACATCGGAGTTCTTCTCGAATACCTTGTACCGCACATCCGCCTGCTCCAGACGGTGAGCCGCCGCGACACCGGAAAGACCGGCGCCAATCACGGCGACCGAGAAATCGCGATCAACCGCGACCTCCGACTTGCGCCAGTCGGGCGCGCCGATGTCGCTCGGGAGTGCCAGTTCGTGCTTCAGCAGCGGCAGATATTCGTCGCCTGCATTCCGTGCCAGAAATTGCATCGCCCGCACCAGCAGAGGCGCAGCGGGATCCGGAGACGGCGATCCGCGATCCCGGTAATCGATTAAGGCACGGGTGGCGAGCGCCCGCGCCTTGTCCTGTGCCTCCGCGCTCATCCCGCCCTGCGGCTTGATCGACGCCCCCATCTTCGACGGCGGCGGCCTTAGGTCTTCGGCGATCAATGCGACGTCATCCGTGAGAACCGCCAGCGCAGCCAGCAGCGCCGGTAGATCGGCATCGACGACTGCGCGCGCGATATCATCGTCGCTTGCAGTGATGGGTTCGACGTGATCGAGCTTGCTGACGCCATCCAGCTTCGATGCGGCGGTGGGTTGGGGGCTGGCGAGATTCATCGTCACTGTCCTAAGCGGTGAAATGCGTGCGAACGAGATCGACGACCTTGTCCGGGCATTCGATATTGGCCTCGTGGCCTGCATCGAGTGTGGTGGATGCGATCAAGGGCGAGAGTTCGGCGAGCTTGGCCGCCCATCCCTTTTCGAGCAGCGGATCGCGGAGCCCTTCAACC
The DNA here is from genome assembly GCF_058800725.1 of Tardiphaga sp. GW822-FHT04G09. Taxonomy (NCBI): domain Bacteria; kingdom Pseudomonadati; phylum Pseudomonadota; class Alphaproteobacteria; order Hyphomicrobiales; family Nitrobacteraceae; genus Tardiphaga; species Tardiphaga sp. GW822-FHT04G09. Next base: position 148,768 of record NZ_JBXAMO010000013.1, read on the forward strand.
AGCAACGACGGAACTTCGGTCTTGGCCAACTGCTCGAGATAATTGTCGGCCGGCGGAGTGCGCTGCATCGACGGGTTTTTCAGCCGCGGCGCCATCAGCGTTTCCCAACGGCCTACGATCAGGCTGTTCTCGTGCCGCTGTCGAATATGCTCTTCGAGACCTGCGGTAGAGCCGGCGATCAACTCCGTCAGCTTGGTGGCGGCTTCCATGCTCGGCGTGTAGTCCGCGAGCGCTTCGATGCCGGACTGCAGCCGATAGGGACCGCCGGATCCGGACAGCGACATAGAGCGCCGGATGTTCCAGGGATTTCCGGGCGCCACCGTCGCGCGCATGATCAGCGATCCGCCGAACGATGCGCCGAGGTAGTCGGCGCGCTCGACCTTGAGTTCGCGCGCGAAGGCAGCGATATGCGGAATGCGCGCTGCGTAAGGCGAACGATCGAAATAGACCACCTTGTCCGTACCGCCCCATCCGAGCAATTCGGGTGCAAGGATGTGATAGTCGCGGCTGAGCGCGGCGAGCATTCCGCTCCAGCACAGTTCCGCCGTCGTGCCGAATGCCCCGTCATGGATCAGCATCAGCGTGGGCTTGGCGCGCGTCCCCGCTTCCAGATAGCGCGTATTGAATCCGCCGGCGACGACGTGTTTGATCTCGAAATCTGCAGAATTCATATCCATCTCTTCAATTGATCAGGCTTAGTTCATCACCGATCCACCATCGACCGACAGCGTCTGGCCGGTGATGAAATCGCTCTCGGGCGACGCGAGAAACAGCAGCGTTCCGATGAGGTCGTCCGGCACAGCCTCGCGCTTGATCGCGCGGGAGACGATGTTGTTGGCGACCACTGCGCCGGACCAGCTCGGATTCGTTTTCATTCCCTCGCTCATGGTAAGACCCGGCGCGAGCGCATTGACCCGGATGCCGACTTCACCCAGCTCGCGCGCCGCGGCGCGCGTGAGGGAAATGATCGCCCCCTTGGACGCGACATAGTGCGGAAGCCCGGGCGCCCCCTTGATCGCCGTGCCCGAGGCCAGATTGATGACCTTGCCGTAACCGTTCGGCTTCATCGCACGCGCCGCGGCCTTGATGCATTCGAACGTGCCGCGGGCGTTGACCGTCATGACGCGATCCCACTCGTCCGAACTGACCTCTGTGATCGGCGGGAGCTTGATGGCGCCGGAGATGGCCGCGTTGTTCACCATGATGTCGAGCCGGCCGAAGGACGACACCGCCTCGGCGACAAACGCATCCACCGAAACGGCGGACGTCACGTCCAGCCGCAGCCCTTTGGCTCGGCCACCAGCTGCGCGGATCGCCTCACAGGTCTGTTCCGTCGAAGCGAGATCACCGACCAGCACCGACGCACCGGCCTTAGCCAGCGCGACCGCAAAGGCGGCGCCGAGCCCCTGTGCCGCGCCTGTCACCGCGGCTACCTTGCCCTGCAGATTGCTCATGTCGTCGTTCCTTCTCACGAGGCCGTTGCGCCGCCATCGACGGGAATGACGGCGCCGGTGGTGTAGCTGGATGCGGGAGACGCGAGCAGAAGCGCCAGTCCCTTGATTTCATCGGGCAGCCCGAGACGCCCCATCGGCACGTCGCTGACGAAACCGGCGGCGACATTGGGATCATGCAGGCGCCCGTTGCCAATATCAGTCAGGAAAGGCCCCGGCGCGATGGCGTTGACGGCGATGTTGTGCGCGGACAGCTCGATCGAGCTCTGGCGCACGAGATTGCTCACGGCGGCCTTGGTAGCGGCATAGGCGTAGCCGCACATGCGTTCGCCACGCATGCCCGCGATCGACGCCGTCACGATCAATCGGCCGTAGCGCTGCCTGATCATATGCGCGGAGGCCGTGCGGATGGTCATGAACACGCTGGTCAGGTTAATCGTCAGGAGACGATTCCAGCGCTCCATATCCACATTGGCGAGGCGTCCCGCGTCAGTCTGCGGTCCGGATCCCGCGGACAGGCCGGCATTGGCGAACACGATGTCGAGGCGACCATGGGTCTCTGCCACCTGATCGATGGTGCGTGCGAGCAGATCGACATCCGCGACGTCGAGAACCTGACCGATGACATCACAGCCCTGCGCCTGCAGGCGGCGCGTCGAAACTGCCAGTGCTTCGGGGTCGATATCGGTCATCACGACCTTTGCGCCCGACTGCGCGACGATCTCGGCCATCGCCAGGCCAAGGCCCTTTGCGGCCCCTGTGACAAAGGCGACTTGCCCCTTGAGATCGAACATCGTGCTGCGATCCATGAACCAATCCTCATTTGCGAAGACGTGTGGCCTGCCGGGATGCGTATCGTCCCGGCAGGCCGATGTGAGCGATCAGGTCGCGGAGCGGGCCTTGGTCTCGATCACCGCGAAGGAGCGGCCGGCCGTCTCAGGCAGGAGCAGCGCGGCGATTGCACAGACCACGGCCGCAGCGAGGCCGGCCATCATGCCGCCCGCGATGCCGCTCGACGTATGGGTGGCGACCACCGGAACCACGAAGGGCGCGATGCTGCCGATTCCGCGGCCGACCATGTAGATGGTCGATACGGCCGAGGAACGCAGTTCGACAGGATAGAGTTCGGAGAACCAGCAGCCGAACATGCCCGCCGCGGTCTGGCCGACGCCCCACAGCACGTACCAGGCGAACAGTGGCCATGCGACCAGCGAGCCGGGGAACGCGGTGCCTGCGGCGTAGTAGATCCCGATGAAGCCCGCGATGCTGATCAGGGTCGGAAACACGACGCCTACTTTGCGGCCAAGACTGTCGGTGAACCAGCCGAAGATCAGGAACGCCGCAGCAAGGCCACAGGAAAACACGATCGTGACAGTGCGGATGTCCTCCGCCTGCGCGCCCAGCGAGCGCATGAAGCCGGGCATGAAGACGGTGATCGAATAGAAGGCGAACATGTAGCCGGAGACCACCAGAAAGCCGAGCATCGTGTAGCGCAGCGACGCGCCTTTGAAGATCTCGATCAGCGGATTGGCCGCCTGCGCCTTCTCCGGCGGCAACTCTCCGGCGGCGCGCATGCGCTCATATTCGAGCCACAGCTTGGATTCCGGCATCCAGAAGCGCACATAGATCATCAGCAGGATCGGCGCGCCGCCGGTCAGCAACGCGACCCGCCATCCCCAATCCGGGCTGAACGAGGACAGCGCCCATACCGCGACCACAGAGGCTGCAGCGATACCGCCGGTCGATGCCGCTTGGATCACCGAGCTGCCGAAACCACGACGGTTCTTATCCCACACTTCGTTGAACAGCACGATGCCGGCGCCCCACTCGCCGCCGAGACCGACGCCGGTGATGGCACGCGTCACCAGCAGCGAATTGAAATCCCAGGCAAAGGCCGAGAGGATCGCGCCCACCGAGAACAGACCGAGTGTCCACAGCAGCGAGTTCTTGCGGCCGACACGGTCGCCGAGCCAGCCGAACAGGACACCGCCGATCACCGAGCCCGCCAGCGTCACCGTGGTGATGATGCCGGCCTGCGTGAGGCTGATATTGAGCGACTTCTGGATCGCGCCCATGATGAAGGAGATGATCAGAATATTGTAGAAATCGAGCCCGTATCCGAACAGCGTCGAGACAAGAACGCTGCTCTTCTCCTTGCTCGAATACGTCAATGATGGACTTTGCATCCTTGCTTCCCCCATTTTTAAATTGATTTTTGACCGCCATCGCAACGCAAGCGGCCACCGTTGGCCCTAACCTGCATCGCAGGCCGGGCTACGAAAAGCATGCGCCAGGTGATAGGAGCTATCTTGAAACCTGATGGTTGCGTTGCGCGGAAGCGCTAGGTCTGCGGCGCTCCGACAGCGCGCCACAGGCTGTCGACGATCCGCAATTCGGCCTCGATGGCCGCAATCAAATGACGCGCCGCAGCATTCGGCGGGCGACGCTTGTCATAGACGAGATAGAGATCAAACGGGATCGGCGGACTGGCTACCGGATAGATATAGACGCCGGACGGACCGGGCTCGCGGCAGAGCGAAATGAACGGCGTGAGAACGCCCCAGTCCGATGAGCTTGCCAATTCAAACGCGCCCGCGGTGCCGTTGATCTCGATGGTCCGTGTCGGCTTCACTAGGCCTTTGGCGATATAGGACTGCACCAGTGAGCCGAAGCTCTGGTTCGGCCCGGGCAGGATCAGCTTCAGATTGTCCATCTTGCCGAGATCGCATGGACGAAACGGCGTGCCGTTGAGCGGCGCGCCGGACATCAGCACCACATGGTCGCGATAGATCAGCTTCTGGATGAGGCCGCCCTCCTCCGACGGTCTGACGCCGAGCGCGAAATCGACATTGCCCTCCCGCACCCAGTCGACCAGTGTGCCCGTATAGGCTTCCGAGATCGTCAGCTGAACGTCCGGATAGCGCTCCATGAAGGGCAGCAGAACGAAGCTCAGGATCCCGCGGTTAAACGAACCGGGTAGCCCGACGCGGACCGTTCCGGATACCGACGACGTTTCGCCGGCGCCCGAAAGCTCTTCTTGTGCAAGAGCAAAATTTCGCGCGATGGGAATGCAGCGCTCGTAGAATTTCCGTCCGGCTTCAGTGGGCTCGACACCACGCGATAACCGGTTGAACAGCAGGACGCCGAACTCTGTCAATCGGCCCTTTAATTGCGATCTGTTGTCAAGCGCCCTTTAACCCGCCCTCAGCAAAACTTTAGCGCTCGCCC